>NZ_CP072913.1:790000-1094423 GCF_017968885.1 Pseudomonas sp. Tri1
GTTTCGGCTAGGGGGTCATCCCGACTTACCAAACCGATGCAAACTCCGAATACCTACAAGTGCCGAGCATGGGAGACACACGGCGGGTGCTAACGTCCGTCGTGAAAAGGGAAACAACCCAGACCGTCAGCTAAGGTCCCAAAGTTATGGTTAAGTGGGAAACGATGTGGGAAGGCTTAGACAGCTAGGAGGTTGGCTTAGAAGCAGCCACCCTTTAAAGAAAGCGTAATAGCTCACTAGTCGAGTCGGCCTGCGCGGAAGATGTAACGGGGCTCAAACCATACACCGAAGCTACGGGTATCACGCAAGTGATGCGGTAGAGGAGCGTTCTGTAAGCCTGTGAAGGTGAGTTGAGAAGCTTGCTGGAGGTATCAGAAGTGCGAATGCTGACATGAGTAACGACAATGGGTGTGAAAAACACCCACGCCGAAAGACCAAGGTTTCCTGCGCAACGTTAATCGACGCAGGGTTAGTCGGTCCCTAAGGCGAGGCTGAAAAGCGTAGTCGATGGAAAACAGGTTAATATTCCTGTACTTCTGGTTATTGCGATGGAGGGACGGAGAAGGCTAGGCCAGCTTGGCGTTGGTTGTCCAAGTTTAAGGTGGTAGGCTGAGATCTTAGGTAAATCCGGGATCTTAAGGCCGAGAGCTGATGACGAGTTACCCTTTGGGTGACGAAGTGGTTGATGCCATGCTTCCAAGAAAAGCTTCTAAGCTTCAGGTAACCAGGAACCGTACCCCAAACCGACACAGGTGGTTGGGTAGAGAATACCAAGGCGCTTGAGAGAACTCGGGTGAAGGAACTAGGCAAAATGGCACCGTAACTTCGGGAGAAGGTGCGCCGGTGAGGGTGAAGCATTTACTGCGTAAGCCCACGCCGGTCGAAGATACCAGGCCGCTGCGACTGTTTATTAAAAACACAGCACTCTGCAAACACGAAAGTGGACGTATAGGGTGTGACGCCTGCCCGGTGCCGGAAGGTTAATTGATGGGGTTAGCTAACGCGAAGCTCTTGATCGAAGCCCCGGTAAACGGCGGCCGTAACTATAACGGTCCTAAGGTAGCGAAATTCCTTGTCGGGTAAGTTCCGACCTGCACGAATGGCGTAACGATGGCGGCGCTGTCTCCACCCGAGACTCAGTGAAATTGAAATCGCTGTGAAGATGCAGTGTATCCGCGGCTAGACGGAAAGACCCCGTGAACCTTTACTATAGCTTTGCACTGGACTTTGAATTTGCTTGTGTAGGATAGGTGGGAGGCTTTGAAGCGTGGACGCCAGTTCGCGTGGAGCCATCCTTGAAATACCACCCTGGCAACTTTGAGGTTCTAACTCAGGTCCGTTATCCGGATCGAGGACAGTGTATGGTGGGTAGTTTGACTGGGGCGGTCTCCTCCTAAAGAGTAACGGAGGAGTACGAAGGTGCGCTCAGACCGGTCGGAAATCGGTCGTAGAGTATAAAGGCAAAAGCGCGCTTGACTGCGAGACAGACACGTCGAGCAGGTACGAAAGTAGGTCTTAGTGATCCGGTGGTTCTGTATGGAAGGGCCATCGCTCAACGGATAAAAGGTACTCCGGGGATAACAGGCTGATACCGCCCAAGAGTTCATATCGACGGCGGTGTTTGGCACCTCGATGTCGGCTCATCACATCCTGGGGCTGAAGCCGGTCCCAAGGGTATGGCTGTTCGCCATTTAAAGTGGTACGCGAGCTGGGTTTAGAACGTCGTGAGACAGTTCGGTCCCTATCTGCCGTGGACGTTTGAGATTTGAGAGGGGCTGCTCCTAGTACGAGAGGACCGGAGTGGACGAACCTCTGGTGTTCCGGTTGTCACGCCAGTGGCATTGCCGGGTAGCTATGTTCGGGAAAGATAACCGCTGAAAGCATCTAAGCGGGAAACTTGCCTCAAGATGAGATCTCACTGGGACCTTGAGTCCCCTGAAGGGCCGTCGAAGACTACGACGTTGATAGGCAGGGTGTGTAAGCGCTGTGAGGCGTTGAGCTAACCTGTACTAATTGCCCGTGAGGCTTGACCATATAACACCCAAGCAATTTGCTGACCCGAAAGGGCACCAGATTGCGGTGTGTGAAGACGACATGAACCGAAAGTTCGCAGCAAACACACAAACTATCGCATACCCATTCGCTGGAACGTGACCGCAAGGCACGCGCTGGCTACCGAATTTCTTGACGACCATAGAGCATTGGAACCACCTGATCCCATCCCGAACTCAGCAGTGAAACGATGCATCGCCGATGGTAGTGTGGGGTTTCCCCATGTGAGAGTAGGTCATCGTCAAGATTAAATTCCGAAACCCCTATCTGCTGACGCAGGTAGGGGTTTTGTTTTGCCCGCAGGAAAGTTCTTACGACAAGCGCGGACAGCTCCCGGCTGTCACAGCCCCCCGACAGTGCTAAGGTTCGGCCCTAGCTTTTGCATTTTCAAGGATGCCTTTCATGCCGGACGCGACGTCCCTTAGCCCTGCTTTCATGGTGGTTCACGGGAATCGCCTTGATGAGTTGCGCAGCCTGGTGATCAGCTTGATGCGGCGTTACCCGCTGGCCCCTCTTGAAAATGAAATCGCGCTGGTACAAAGCAACGGTATTGCCCAATGGCTCAAGCTGGCACTGGCTGAAGACCCGGAAGATGACGATACGGGTGGCTGCGGTATTGCGGCCGCCATTGATGTGCAGTTGCCAGGCAGCTTCATGTGGCAACTCTATCGTACGGTTCTGGGGCGTGACGAGATTCCGGCCAAGTCCCTGCTGGATAAGGCGCCCCTAACCTGGCGACTGATGCGCCTGCTGCCGCAATTGATCGAGCAGCCTCATTTCGAGCCGCTGCGGCGATTCCTTACCCACGACACCGACTTACGCAAGCGCTATCAGTTATCCGAACGTCTTGCCGATCTGTTCGACCAATACCAGGTGTATCGGGCCGACTGGCTTGAAGACTGGGCGGAAGGTCGACACCAGACAAGAAGCGTGCGGGGCGAAATCAAGCCGCTCGCGCCAGCCAATTGTTGGCAAGCGCAACTGTGGCGAGCCTTGTTGCTGGACGTCGGAGAGAAAGGCATGGCCCAAAGCCGTGCTGGCGTTCACCAGCGCTACATCGAGCGTATCAACAGCCTGGAAGTCGCGCCGAAAGGTCTGCCCGCGCGGGTGATCGTGTTCGGCATTTCTTCGTTGCCAGCCCAAGTGCTCGAAGCGCTCGCAGGTCTGTCCCGGTTCAGCCAGGTCCTGCTATGCGTCCACAATCCGTGTCGTCACCATTGGGCGGACATCGTGGCCGACAAGGACTTGCTGCGTCATCAATACAAGCGTCAAGCACGCAAGACCGGCATGCCCGTCGTCCTCGACCCGCAGACCCTGCATCAGCATGCTCATCCGTTGCTGGCTGCCTGGGGCAAGCAGGGACGCGATTACATCAACCTGCTCGACAGCTACGATGACCCCAACAGCTATCGCTCGGTATTTCGCGATGGGCGAATCGACCTGTTCAGTGACGGGAATCCGACGACCCTCCTCAGTCAGTTGCAAGATGACATCCTTGAGCTGCGTCCCCTGAATGAAACCCGGGAACACTGGCCAGCCGTCGATACGGCACAAGACGGGTCACTCCGTTTTCATATTGCCCACAGCGCTCAGCGCGAAGTCGAAATTCTCCATGACCAGTTGCTAGCCCACTTTAGTGCCGACCTGACGCTACGCCCCCGGGACATCATTGTCATGGTCCCGGATATCGACAGTTATGCCCCGCATATCCGTGCTGTGTTCGGCCAATTGGATAGAACCGATCCCCGTTTTATTCCATTCACCCTGACCGACCAGGGCCAGCGAGGGCGTGATCCGCTGCTGATTGCGGTCGAACACCTGCTCAAGTTGCCTGACAGCCGCTTCCCGGTCAGTGAAATTCTCGATTTGCTGGATGTCCCGGCGTTGCGTGAGCGTTTCGGCATTGACGAGGCCGACTTGCCTACACTGCATCGCTGGATCGAGGGGGCTGGCATTCGCTGGGGAATGAGCGCCGAACACCGTGCCGGGTTGGGGTTGCCTGCGGAGCTTGAACAGAACAGTTGGCATTTCGGCCTTCGGCGCATGTTGCTGGGGTATGCCGTCGGCAGTTCAGGCGCTTATGAGGGCATTGAACCCTATGATGAAATCGGCGGCCTTGATGCGGCGTTGATTGGTCCTTTGGTGGCCTTGCTGGATGCGCTGGAAGTCGCCCATCAGGAATTCGCCCAGCCCGCATCACCACAGGAATGGGGTTCGCGTCTGCACGACCTGATGCAATTGTTTTTCCTGGCGAGCAACGAGCATGACGACTACCTGTTGGCCCAACTCGAGGACCTGCGCGAAACCTGGTTGGAAACCTGCGAGTCGGTGGGGCTGCACGACGAGTTGCCGCTGACGGTTGTACGGGAAGCCTGGTTGGCCGGGCTGGATCAAGGTCGACTGTCCCAACGTTTCCTGGCCGGAGCGGTGAATTTCTGTACCTTGATGCCGATGCGCGCGATCCCCTTCAAGCTGGTGTGCCTGTTGGGGATGAACGATGGCGATTACCCGCGAGCCCAGCCACCTTTGGATTTCGATCTCATGGGCAGCGACTATCGTCCAGGCGATCGTTCACGGCGGGAAGATGATCGATACCTGCTCTTGGAAGCACTGCTGTCGGCACGGGAGAAACTCTATATCAGTTGGGTAGGACGCAGCATTCGCGACAACAGTGACCGACCCGCGTCGGTGTTGATCGGCCAACTGCGCGATCACCTGGCCAGTGGTTGGCGGTTGGCAGATGACAGTAGGAATCTGCTCGAGGCACTGACCCAGGAACACCCTCTGCAGCCGTTCAGCGCTCGATATTTTCATCAAGGCGATGAGTTGTTCAGTTATGCCAGTGAATGGCGGATGCTTCACGGCGCTCACGATCACACCGACAAGACCCAGGTGCTGGAGCCCTACGTCCAGGAAGAACCCTTGGGCCTGGGGCAGTTGCAGGATTTTCTGCGCAATCCCGTCCGTCATTTCTTCAGCCAACGACTCAAAGTATTTTTCGAAGCTATCGAAGCGCCCCTGGCCGATGACGAACCCTTCGTTCTCGATGCGTTGCAACGCTACAGCCTGAGCGACAGCTTGCTCGAAGCGGCCCTGGTTCGCCTGGACCAGCCCGATCTTGCCCTGGCCGCCCACGCTCAGAGGCTCCAGAACAGCGGGATGTTACCGATGGCCGGGTTCGGAGAGTGCATGCAGCGCGAGTTGATCGAGCCCTTGCCCGATCTGCTCCGGCGTTACCAACAGCTCCTGGCGTTATGGCCCACGCCGCTGACCAGTGCTGTGCCGGTCAGCCTGCAATTGCATGGGGTGAGCGTCGAAGGGTGGCTCAGTGGCCTGCACCAGCGGTCCGATGGTGCGGTTCTTGCCATCACCGCGATTCCCAACAGCATTGGTTCCACCAAGACTCGCAAGTGGCATCGCCTGATACGTCCCTGGGTCAACCACCTGGTGGCCTGTGCTAACGGTCTGTCTATGACGACGGCGCTGGTGGCCAGTGATGACAGTTTGCTGCTGGCACCTTTTGAACAGCCGGTGGCGCAAAGACTGCTCGGCGATCTGTTGCAAGCCTGGCAGGCTGGCATGCGCCAGCCGCTGCCGGTCGCGGTGAAGACGGCCTTTGCCTGGCTTGGCCAGAGCGATCCGGCCAAGGCCGATGCGGCCGCTCGAAAAGCCTACGAAGGCGATGGACAGACCTCTGACGGCGAGCGAAGGGAAAGTCCTGCCTTGGCCCGACAGTTTGCGGATTTCGATGCCTTGATGGCTGACGAAACATTCCCTGATTGGTGCGATGCGCTTTATCGGCCATTGCTCGAAGCACCATGGTGTTCAGCTGCCGGAGAGGAGACACGCTCATGAGTCGGCAGACACCTTTGGCCCTGGCTTTCCCCCTACGTGGCAGCCAATTGATCGAGGCCAGTGCCGGTACCGGCAAGACCTTTACCATTTCCGCGCTGTACCTGCGTCTGGTGCTGGGGCATGGCGGCTCGGAAACCGGGTTCGGTCGTGAGTTGCTTCCCCCGCAAATCCTGGTGGTGACCTTTACCGACGCCGCCACCAAAGAGTTGCGTGAACGTATCCGTACGCGCCTGGCCGAAGCTGCGCGTTTCTTTCGTGACGAAATCCCCGCCCCGGATTCGCTGATAGCACAGTTGCGTGATGAGTTCGACACAGAGCAATGGGCTGGCTGCGCGAACCGGCTGGACATCGCCGCGCAATGGATGGACGAAGCGGCGGTCTCGACCATCCATAGCTGGTGTCAGCGGATGCTGCGCGAGCATGCGTTCGACAGCGGTAGTCTGTTTACCCAGACCCTGGAGACCGACCACAGCGAACTGCTTGGCGAGGTGCTGCGCGATTATTGGCGGCTGTTCTGCTACTCGATGCAAGGCGAGGCACTGAACTGGGTTCGTGCTCATTGGGGAGGACCTGCTGCACTGTTGCCTCGTGTGAGAGGCTTGTTTTCGAGCGAGCGCACCAATGTTGACGGGCTTGAGCCTGCCGAGCTCATCGCTGCCTCCCTGCAGGAGCGCAGTGCCGCCTTGCTCGATCTCAAGGCGCCGTGGCGGCAATGGGCGGTGGAGCTGCTGGAGATCTGCCAGCAAGGTGTCGCGAGCAAGAGTGTCGATGGTCGCAAGATGCAGGCACGCTACTTCGAGCCGTGGTTTCAGAAAATCACGGCTTGGGTGGATGACGAAAGCCTCGAGCTGCTGGACATTGGCACCGGGTTCACGCGGTTGACGCCCGAGGGCATGGCCGAAGCCTGGAAAGGCGAAGTGCCCGACCATCCCGGGCTTGAGGCCATGGCCGGTCTCAAGGCCAGCCTGGATGCCTTGCCCACCCCGGATGCCGCAGTGCTGCAACACGCCGCGCAATGGGTCGGGGCTCGCTTCGAGGCGGAGAAACGTCGCCGCGCGGAGATGGGCTTCGACGACATGCTGCTGCGTCTTGACGCTGCTCTGCAGGTCGAGGGGGGAGAGCGTCTGGCGAGCCTGATCCGCGAGCAGTTTCCGGTTGCGTTGATCGATGAGTTCCAGGACACCGACCCGGTTCAGTACCGAATCTTCGAAAGCATCTACCGCATTGAAGACAACAACCCTGAAACCGGGCTGTTTCTGATTGGTGATCCGAAACAGGCGATCTACGCGTTTCGTGGTGCCGACATCTATACCTACCTGCGAGCCCGCGAAGCCACCGTTGGCCGACTGCATACGCTGGGGAGGAATTTCCGTTCCAGCCACGCCATGGTTGGCGCCGTGAACCATATTTTCCAGAATGCCGAAGCTCGCCCGCTGGGGCGCGGGGCCTTCCTGTTCCGGGAGCCATCGGGGGCGAACCCAGTACCGTTCTTGCCCGTTGACTCCCAAGGTCGCAAGGAATCCTTGCAGATCGCTGGGCAAGCCGTTGCTGCCTTGAATATCTGGCATCTGCCCTCGGATCAGCCCCTCTCCGGAGCGGTGTATCGCAAGCACATGGCTGCGGCCTGTGCCAGTGAGATCACGGCGTTGCTCAACGGTGGCCAGTCGGGACGCGATGGCTTTACGGACGATGAAAAAACGTTCCGGGGATTACGCCCGGCGGACATTGCCATCCTGGTGCGCGACGGTAAAGAGGCGCAGGCCGTGCGAGACGAGTTGTCTGCGCGGGGAGTGCGCAGTGTCTATCTGTCCGATAAGGATTCGGTCTTTGCCTCACAGGAGGCGCGGGACTTGCTGACCTGGCTCAGGGCTTGCGCCGAGCCGGATGTCGAGCGACCGCTACGGGCGGCACTGGCCAGCATTACTTTGAATCTGCCGCTTACGGAACTGGAGCGTCTCAACCAGGATGAACTGGCCTGGGAAGCCCGGGTCATGCAGTTCCGAGGTTATCGCACAGTCTGGCGCACCCAGGGGGTGCTGCCCATGTTGCGCCGTCTGTTGCACGATTTCGAATTGCCCCAGGCCTTGATGGCGCGCAGTGATGGCGAGCGGGTGCTGACCAACTTGTTGCATTTGTGCGAACTGTTGCAGCAGGCCGCCGGTGAGCTCGATGGTGAGCAAGCCTTGATTCGGCATTTGTCCGAGCACCTGGCGTTGTCCGGGCAGGCGGGAGAAGAGCAAATCCTGCGACTGGAAAGCGATGAGCAACTGGTCAAGGTGGTCACGATTCACAAGTCCAAGGGGCTTGAATATCCGTTGGTGTTCCTGCCTTTCATCTGTTCGACCAAACCCGTGGATGGCAGCCGGTTGCCTTTGCATTACCACGATGAGGCCGGTAAGGCGCAGATCAGTCTCAAGCCCACCGCCGAGTTGATCGCCAAGGCCGATGACGAGCGTCTGGCCGAGGATCTGCGACTGCTCTATGTGGCATTGACCCGTGCGCAACATGCCTGCTGGCTGGGTGTCGCTGATCTCAAGCGAGGCAGCAACAACAGCTCGATCCTGCATTTGTCTGCGCTGGGGTACCTCTTGGGTGGCGGTGAGCCATTGGTTGACTCGGTAGCGTTGGGGCACTGGCTCAAGGACCTGCAACAAGGCTGCGACGCGATGAGTTGCCAGGAAATGCCCCAGGCCACCGACGAGCGCTACTTCCCACCACGCAATGAAGCCGTGTTGCTCGAACCCTTGGTCCCCGTCCGAAAAGCCAGCGAAAACTGGTGGATTGCTTCCTACAGTGCGTTGCGCATCGGGGAAAGCCTGAGTGAAGGCAGCGATGCGGCGCCGGAAAATCCGCAGGCCCAGAAACTGTTCGACGATGAGCGACTAGACCCGGATGCCCCCAGGGAAGCCATTGCCGTTGGCGGTGATATCCATCGCTTTCCCCGCGGCCCCAACCCGGGGACTTTCCTTCATGGTCTTCTGGAATGGGTCGCCGGTGAAGGCTTCGCAGTTGTTCCGGCGGCCATCGAGGATGCCATTGCCCGACGCTGCAATCGCCGAGGCTGGAAAGGCTGGATCACCACGCTGAGCGACTGGTTGCAACACCTGATCAAAATGCCTTTGCCGATCGGTAATGGCCAGGCGCCGGTGGTGCTCGAGCACCTGACGCAGTTTCAGGTCGAAATGGAGTTCTGGTTCGCCAGCCATAAGGTCGATGTGCTCAAGCTCGATCAACTGGTTTGCCAGTTCACCCACGGCGGTGTGGCTCGTGTCGCCGCCGAACCGGTGTTGCTCAACGGCATGTTCAAGGGGTTCATCGACCTGACGTTCGAGCATGACGGCCGTTACTACGTGGCCGATTACAAATCCAACTGGCTGGGTGTCGATGACATGGCCTATACCGCGCAGGCCATGGAGCAGTCGATCCTGGATAGTCGCTACGACCTGCAATACGTGTTGTATCTGTTGGCCCTGCACCGCCAGCTCAAGGCACGCCTGCCCGACTATGACTATGACCGGCATGTCGGCGGCGCGTTGTATCTGTTCCTTCGTGGCACCCGTTCAGCCAGCCAGGGCGTGTATTTCACCAAACCGCCACGGACGTTGATCGAGCAGCTGGATCGTCTGTTCCAGGGGGCGCCCACACCCAAGGCCGAGCCGGCGTGGGTACAGGGAGAGTTGCTATGAGTCGTTCCTTTGCCGACCTGCTGCCCACATCGTCCGATGATGAGCGCCTGGCTGACCTGGCGCCTTTGAGCAGTACGAATGATCTGCTGTTGCTGCTGACGCGTTGGGTCGAGCGCGGATGGTTGCGCGCCCTGGACAAGGCATTCGTCGCCTTCCTCCATGAACTGGCGCCTGACGATGATCCATTGGTCCTGCTCGCCGCCGCACTTACCAGTCATCAGTTGGGCCACGGGCACGTCTGCCTGGACCTGTTTGAAACCCTCAAGGAACCTGACTTCGCCCTGTCGTTGCCCCCGGAGGGTGACTTGCAGGTCGACGTGCTGCCGTCGCAAATACTGCGGACCCTGGACGGCGCTCATTGGTGCAAGGCCCTGGCTTGCAGCCGTCTGGTGGCCTTGGCTGCCGATGGAAGTGAACAGGCCCGGCAGCGGCCGTTGGTGCTGTCCGGCAAACGTCTTTATCTACGCCGTTATTGGGCTTATGAACGGCGGATCGATGAGGCATTGCGGCAACGGCTTGCCGGACATGACGCTTCACCCGGCGACTTGCGTGAGCGCTTGGACGGGCTGTTCGGGCCGGCCAGCATCGCCGGCCCCATCGATTGGCAAAAACTGGCCTGTGCGCTGGCGACACGGGGAGGCTTGAGCATCGTCACCGGTGGCCCTGGCACCGGCAAGACCACCACCGTGGTACGCCTGCTGGCCTTGCTTCAGGCGCCCGCCGTCGAGGCCGGCAAGCCACTGCGGATTCGTCTGGCCGCGCCCACAGGCAAGGCGGCGGCGCGCCTGACCGAGTCCATCAGCCAGCAGGTCCGCACCCTGGATGTGGACGGCGCTGTGCGCGAACGCATTCCCTGCGAGGTGACCACGGTCCATCGTTTGCTGGGCAGTCGGCCGGGGACCCGCCATTTTCGCCACCATGGGGGCAATCGGTTGCCGCTGGATGTGCTGGTGGTCGATGAAGCGTCCATGATCGATCTGGAGATGATGGCCAATTTGCTGGATGCGCTGCCGGCTCATGCGCGACTGGTGCTGCTGGGAGATAAAGACCAGTTGGCCTCGGTGGAGGCCGGTGCGGTGCTGGGTGACTTGTGTCGAGACGCTGAGGAGGGCTGGTACAGTCCGCCGACCCGCGCCTGGCTCGAGTCAGTCAGCGGCGAAAACCTGGCGGCCAGCGATCTGCAGCAAGACCTCGACGGCACCCACCCCTTGGCACAGCAAGTGGTCATGCTCAGGCATTCCCGACGCTTCGGCGAGGGCAGTGGTATCGGCCAACTGGCCCGTTGGGTCAACCAGCAACAGCCTGAAAAGGCCCGTCAGTTACTGGTGGAAGGCCAACATGCCGACCTGTTTTGCCTGGCATTGAAGGGCGAGCATGACGGGGCGCTGGAGCGATGGTTGCTCGAAGGCGCGCCAGAAGGGCCGCAAGGGTATCGGCATTACCTGAGCTTGCTACGACAGCGCCGCCCGGCCATTTCCCGTCCGTTGGAAGACTCCTGCTGGGCCGATTGGGCCCGAGAGGTCCTGTCGGCATTCGACGAGTTCCAATTGCTCTGCGCTGTACGCAAGGGACCATGGGGTGTTGAAGGGCTGAACCAGCGCATCACTGCCGCGTTGCTCAAGGCCCGTTTGATTGACAGCGATCACCAGTGGTACGAAGGCCGCCCGGTGTTGATGACCCGCAACGACTATGGGTTAGGGTTGATGAATGGCGATATCGGTATTGCTCTCAAGTTGCCCGAGCGTGAAGGGCCGGATGCCGGCAAACAGGTGCTGCGAGTCGCCTTTCCCCGCAACGACGGCCAGGGTGGCGTGCGTTTCGTCCTGCCCAGTCGCCTGAACGATGTGGAAACCGTGTATGCCATGACGGTGCACAAGTCCCAGGGCTCGGAATTCACCCACACGGCTTTGATACTTCCGGATGCGTTGAACCCCGTGTTGACCAAGGAGCTGGTCTACACCGCCATTACCCGAGGCAAGCAATGGTTCAGCCTGATAGAGCCGCGAGTGGGGGTATTCGAGGAAGCGGTGCGACGCAAGGTCAAGCGCTTGAGCGGGCTGATGCTGGAGTTGGAGCGAGATGACTGACTGATCAGCCTTCGTGATTCCATGTCTGGGTCACGATTCTGACTGTTTTCTGTCGGATATGTCCGTAGGGCGCCCGCTCGCTGGCTTTTTGGCACTGTGCTATCGTTCCGGCACTTATCATATGACCAAGAGATTTTCCATGAAAGTGGCGGTTCGGGAGGCAGTGCGCAGCAAGGACTGGGGGCATTATCTGCTTGCCGGTCTTCTGTGGTTGCTGTCGTCTGTGGTGGCTGCCGAAGACCCGCCCTCCACGAGCCGGGCTGAACAGCGGGCCGAGTCGGTCACTCAAGTCGTCTTGGGCATTCTCAGCTACGCTCGCTGGCCAGTAGAGCCCGCGCAGTTACAACTGTGCATTGTCGGTCCGACCCAATACACCGACGACCTGGTCAAAGGCACCACCCAGGCCACCGGTCGGCCCGTGACCGTGCAGCGATTGCTGGCCGATCACCCCAGCATCGCCACGGATTGCAACGCCGTCTACATCGGCAAGCTGACCAGCGACGAGCGCACCCGTCTGTTCGCCTCCCTGATCGGCAAACCTGTGTTGAGCATCAGCGAAGGCGGTGACCAGTGCACCGTGGGTAGCCTGTTCTGCCTGCGGGTCGGTGATGAGCAGGTATCGTTCGAGGTCAACCTCGACTCGGTCGCGCGCAGTGGCGTGCGTATCCATCCGAGCGTTCTGCAGCTTTCCCGTCGCAGGTCGGCAGCACCATGAGCCTGGCCAAATCACGGATCCGTCCCACCCTGGGCTCGGTCATCGGGCGCGGTCACCTGATCGTCGCGTTGGTGGCAATTACCATGGCCAGTGTTTCCCTGACTTTGCTAGGCGTGCTTGCGTTGCGGGTCTACGCCGATCACAACCTGCACCTGATCGCCCGCTCGATCAACTACACCGTGGAAGCGGCCGTGGTGTTCGATGACGCGGCGGCGGCCACCGAGGCGCTAGCCTTGATTGCTTCCACCGAGGAAGTCGCCGATGCCCAGGTGTTCAATGAGCATGGCCGCCTGTTGGCGCACTGGAAACGTCCGGAAACCGGGTTATTGTCGGAACTGGAAATGCACATTGCCAAGGCGTTTTTGGAAAAGCCCATCAGTCTGCCGATCGTTCATCAAGGGCAGAACATTGGCAGCATTCTATTGGCGGGGCATGGCGGCAGCCTGTTGCGCTTTCTGCTCAGCGGTCTGGCAGGGATCATTTTGTGCACGGCGGTGAGCGCCTGGGTGGCGTTGTACCTGGCGCGACGGCAGTTGCGGGCGATCACCGGACCGCTGCGCAGCCTGGCCGAAGTGGCCCACGCGGCACGCAGTGAGCGGGCCCTGGACCGGCGCGTGCCACCGGCTGCCATTGCCGAACTGGATAACCTGGGCAATGACTTCAACGCCCTGCTCGATGAACTGGAGTCCTGGCAGACCCATTTGCAAAGCGAGAACGAAACCCTGGCGCACCAGGCTAGCCACGACAGCCTGACCGGGTTGCCGAACCGCGCGTTTTTCGAAGGCCGATTGATCCGTGCCTTGCGCAATGCCAGCAAGCTCGACGAGCAAGTGGCTGTGCTGTATCTGGACAGCGACCGCTTCAAGGGCATCAATGATAACTTCGGCCACGCGGCCGGTGATGCGGTGCTGACGGCGGTGGCGACGCGGGTCCGGGCGCAGTTGCGTGAGGATGACCTGGTGGCGCGTCTGGGTGGCGATGAGTTCGCCGTGCTGCTGGCACCGCTGCACAACGCCGAGGACGCCGAGCTGATCGCTGAAAAAATCATCGCCAGCATGGAGATGCCGATTCAATTGCCCGGCAATGCCTCTGTCCTGACGTCCCTCAGTATCGGTATTGCCGTTTACCCTGATCATGGCGCCACTCCAGGCGCCTTGCTCAACGCCGCCGATGCGGCGATGTACCAGGCCAAACGCCTCGCCCGAGGTGGCCAACACACGACGGGATCGGAGCATTCCGTCGCGGATCTTCAAACCAGGAGCTGATCGTGCATCCATATCCTCAACTTTCCTTGCGGCACTTCGCCGCATTTTTGTTTATCGCCGTCCTGGCTCTGAGCGGCTGCCAGACGGCACCGCAGAAAGGGCTTACCCCGGCGCAAGTGGCCATACTCAAGCAGCAAGGGTTCGAGCTGACTGACGATGGCTGGGCCTTCGGTCTGTCGGGCAAGGTGCTGTTTGGCAGCGATGTGGAAAGTCTCAACCCGGCCAGCACCGAGATCGTCGAGCGAATTGGCAAGGCGCTGCTGGGGGCCGGGATCGAGCGGGTACGCGTCGATGGCCACACCGATGCGTCGGGCTCCCAATCCTATAACGAACAACTGTCGATGCGTCGCGCCAGCAGCGTGGGCAGGGTGCTCACAAGTGTCGGAATGCGGGAAGAGAACGTACAGCTGCGCGGTCTGGGCAGCAGCAAACCGGTCGCATCCAATGACACGGTCGATGGGCGTACCGAAAACCGTCGTGTCGCCATCGTGGTCATCGCCGACTAGTCGGCGAACACCATATTCCGGCTGTCACCCATCAACAGTGGCTGGTTCCGTTCAGTCACTTCGCGGATGTAATCCCACAATAATGTAATCCTCTTCAGCTTCCTCAAGTCCTCCCGGCAGTACATCCAGAACTGCCGGGTGACGTTGATTTCCCCCGGCAGCACCGGCAAAAGCCGTGGGTCCTGGGCGGCAAGGAAGCACGGCAGGATGGCCAGTGAACGGCCTTGCTGCGCCGCCACGAATTGCGCGATTACGCTGGTGCTACGCAGGTGAGCATTGGCGCCGGGCAGCACGTTGGCCAGGTAGAGCAGCTCGGAACTGAACGCCAGGTCATCCACGTAGCTGATGAACGAATGCTTGCTCAGGTCCGCCGGGCGCTGGATGGGCGGGTGACTGTCCAGGTATGGCTGGGTGGCGTAGAGCTGCAGCCGGTAGTCGCACAGTTTGCAGCACACGTATGGGCCGTGCTCGGGACGTTCGAGGGCGATGACGATGTCGGCCTCGCGCTTGGAGAGGCTGATGAAGTGCGGCAGCGGCAGGATGTCCACTGAAATGGCCGGATAGGCGTCGACGAAGTGGCTCAATTGCGGGGTGATGAAGAAGCTGCCGAAGCCTTCGGTACAGCCCATGCGCACGTGGCCGGACAGGGCGACCCCCGATCCTGAAACCTGTTCGCAGGCCATATGCAGGGTACTTTCGATCGACTCGGCGTAACCCAGCAGGCGCTGGCCTTCGGCGGTCAGGACAAAACCGTTGGTCCGGGATTTTTCGAACAGCAGCGTGCCCAATGATGTTTCCAGCGAACTGATGCGTCGCGACACCGTGGTGTAGTCGACGGCCAGGCGCTTGGCCGCCGTGCTGGCCTTGCGGGTGCGGGCCACTTCGAGGAAAAACTTGAGGTCGTCCCAATTCAGCGACCCCAGGGAGGTGATGTTTTTTTGCATGTTGGACCGGTTTTTATGTGCGTTCTTATTAGAAGTTTGCACATCTATACTCCAAAAACCGTCTCATCACCAAGGTGTCTATGCGCCTTGGCCTTTGCTGCACCAGCGCGCTCTATAAGAACAATCCCGGAGGCCAGCATGAATGTTTCCCTTACGCCCAACGACACTGCCCTGCAAACCGTCAAACTGCTGATCGATGGCGAGTGGGTTGAATCCCGGTCCAGCGAATGGCACGACATCGTCAACCCGGCCACTCAGCAGGTGCTGGCGAAAGTCCCGTTCGCCACGACGGCGGAAGTCGATGCCGCCATTGCTGCTGCCCAGCGTGCTTTCCAGACCTGGAAGCTGACCCCTATCGGCGCGCGGATGCGCATCATGCTCAAGCTCCAGGCGTTGATCCGCGAGCACTCCAAACGCATCGCCGTCGTACTGAGCGCCGAGCAGGGCAAGACCATCGCTGACGCCGAGGGCGATATTTTCCGGGGCTTGGAAGTGGTCGAACACGCCTGCTCCATTGGCACCCTGCAAATGGGGGAGTTTGCCGAGAACGTTGCCGGCGGCGTTGATACCTACACGTTGCGCCAGCCGATTGGGGTGTGTGCGGGCATTACGCCGTTCAACTTCCCGGCGATGATTCCGTTGTGGATGTTCCCGATGGCCATCGCCTGCGGCAACACCTTTGTACTCAAGCCCTCGGAACAGGATCCGCTGTCGACCATGCTCTTAGTGGAGCTGGCCATCGAGGCGGGCGTGCCGGCCGGTGTGCTCAATGTGGTACATGGCGGCAAGGAAGTGGTGGATGCACTTTGCACGCACAAGGACATCAAGGCGGTTTCCTTTGTGGGCTCGACGGCTGTTGGTACCCACGTGTATGAGTTGGCGGGTCGCCATGGCAAGCGCGTGCAATCGATGATGGGCGCCAAGAACCATGCGGTGGTGCTGCCTGACGCCAATCGCGAGCAAACCCTCAACGCCCTGGTCGGCGCCGGTTTCGGCGCGGCGGGCCAGCGTTGCATGGCCACCTCCGTGGTCGTGATGGTGGGCGCGGCCAAGCAGTGGCTGCCGGAACTCAAGGCTCTGGCACAGAAGCTCAAGGTCAACGCTGGCAGCGAACCAGGCACTGACGTTGGCCCAGTGATTTCCAAGCGGGCCAAGGCGCGGATCCTCGAGTTGATCGAGAGCGGTGTGCAGCAAGGGGCGAAGCTGGAACTCGATGGCCGTGACATCAGCGTGCAGGGCTTCGAACAGGGCAACTTCGTCGGCCCGACCCTGTTTTCCGGCGTGAAGACCGACATGCGCATCTACACCGAAGAAATCTTCGGCCCGGTGTTGGTGGTGCTGGAAGTCGACACCCTCGATCAGGCGATTGCCCTGGTCAACGCCAACCCGTTTGGCAATGGCACGGGCCTGTTCACCCAGAGCGGTGCGGCGGCACGCAAATTCCAGAGTGAAATCGACGTCGGCCAGGTGGGGATCAATATCCCGATTCCAGTGCCGGTGCCGTTTTTCAGCTTCACCGGTTCTCGCGGTTCGAAACTCGGCGACCTCGGCCCGTACGGCAAACAGGTGGTGCAGTTCTACACTCAAACCAAGACCGTCACCGCGCGCTGGTTCGATGATGACAGCGTCAATGACGGGGTGAACACCACCATCAACCTGCGTTAAGGAGCCGGACATGAACATTGCCTTTATCGGCCTCGGCAACATGGGCGCCCCCATGGCGCGCAACCTGCTCAAGGCCGGCCATTCGCTGAACCTGTTCGACTTGAACCAGACAGTATTGGCCGAGTTGGCAACATTAGGCGGCACCATCAGCGCCTCGCCGCGTGATGCGGCCCAAGGCGCGGCGCTGGTGATTACCATGTTGCCGGCCGCCGCCCACGTGCGCAGTGTCTGGCTGGGTGAAGACGGCGTGTTGGCCGGCATCGCCGCCGGTACCCCAGCGGTGGATTGCAGTACCATCGACCCGCAGACCGCCCGCGATGTCGCCGCCGCTGCCGCCAAACAGGGCGTGGCGATGGCCGACGCGCCTGTCTCGGGTGGCACCGGCGGTGCGGCGGCCGGCACGTTGACCTTCATGGTCGGCGCCAGTGCTGAGCTGTTCGCCACTTTGCAACCGGTGCTGGCGCAAATGGGCCGTAATATCGTGCGTTGCGGCGAAGTCGGCACCGGGCAAATCGCCAAGATCTGCAACAACCTGCTGCTGGGGATTTCCATGGTGGGCGTCAGCGAAGCCATGGCCCTGGGCGACGCTCTGGGGATAGACACCCAGGTGCTGGCCGGGATCATCAACAGTTCGACGGGCCGTTGCTGGAGTTCGGACACGTACAACCCATGGCCAGGCGTGATTGAAACGGCGCCTGCGTCTCGCGGTTACACCGGCGGTTTTGGTGCCGACCTGATGCTCAAGGATCTGGGCCTGGCGACCGAAGCCGCGCGGCAGGCCCATCAGCCGGTGGTGCTGGGGGCGGTGGCGCAGCAGTTGTACCAGGCGATGAGCCTGCGGGGTGAGGGCGGCAAGGATTTTTCGGCGATTGTTAACAGCTATCGCAAGCCGCAATAAGCGCGCAATGCGGGTCACTTAAGGCCGTTGGCAAACCCGTGGTCAGGGCGCAAGCTCCCTCGCCACGGGTGTATCTTTTTCTATGGGCGCAGCAGTTCAAGGCCGCGTTGCGGGCGCTGGAAATAAGCCGGTTGGGCGAGATTGCCGCGAAGCTGTAATAAACGATATCTAATATGAATTTGTCCTGAGTAGTCCCGGGTTTCATATGTATGAAACGTTGTGGATGATAACGAGTTGTTATAGTTATGGAGTCTTGACAGAAAAAAATCGTTGCACAATACTCGGCGCTCAGGACGAGCAATTATTATCAAGGAGTGATAACCATGCCTTCGCAGGATACGTGCGTACTTACATCTGCCGGCCTTAAAAAGTTGGCGTTGAATCAAGAGTGTCGGGACGCATTCAATAAAGACTCACTATTCTTCCGGTTATTTGAGCAAGCGGCTCAGCGCTATATTGTCGCCTCGGATCGTGACGCGCTCGCTGATAAGCTGCAATTGCTCCACGGCAAAGGCTATCGACTCGGCGTAGAGTATGTCGGCGAGGAGAACCACGATCCGCGCGTGGTCCAGGCCTTCGTCGATGAATATCTGAAGTCTATCCAGACTTTCTCCAAGGCTGGCTTAACTCCGCAGTTAGGGTTCGATCTAAGCGCAGTCGGCATGCTCATTTCCCAGGAAACTGCCTACCGCAACGCCGCTACTATCTTGTCTGCTGCCGCAGAACATAATATTCCCGTGATGATCAGCATGGAACATTCTTCGGCGGTCGATAAGATTCTCGAAGTGTATTCCCAGTTGGCCCCTGATCATTCCAATATTGGCCTTACTGTCCAAGCACACTTGCATAGAACAGTTGATGATCTATCTGAAATCATTGGTTATGGCCGTAAGATCAGATTGGTCAAAGGCGTTTATAACGAAGCGCAGGAAATAGCCCTCCCACGGGGTGCGGAATTGGATGAGCGTTATTTGAAGTTGCTCGGCGAAATCCTCGAGGCCGGGATTGCGGTGAGTTGCGCGACGCAGGATCCCAATCTGATCAAGCGCATTTTTGACCAGGGTTACCATTCGCAGATCCAGGAACTGGAAATGCTTCACGGTGTTCAACCCGAGACGTTGCGCAAAGCCAAAGAAGCAGGGTTGGCGTGTCGTATCGCGGCGGTTTATGGCGACAGTTGGTATCTGCATTTTCTGCACCGGCTCGCAGAATCGCCTGAAAACGTTCTGCAAGCCCTGGCTGACTTCTACGACCCCTCCCGCATCGTCTTTGGCGCAGGTTATTAACGGAGCAATTTATGTTTATCGATCTTAGAAGCGATACGGTAACCAAGCCAACGGAAGGCATGCGCAAGGCGATTTACCAGGCCGAAGTGGGTGATGACTGTTTCGGTGAAGACCCGAGCGTGCGTGCGCTGGAGGAATACTGCGCCACTTACTTCCAAAAGGAAGCGGCGCTTTTTACCTCGGGCGGCACCTTGAGTAACCAGTTGGCGGTCAAGGCCATGACGAATCCGGGCGACGAAATCTTCCTGGACGCCTCGTACCATATCAATTTCTATGAGTCCGCCTCGACATCGGCCTTTTCAGGGGTCAATTTTTCGCTGACCAACCATGACAGCGGCCTGTTCGATGTCAGTGACCTGGAAAAGCTCCATGCTTCCAAATGCCGCTGGAGCCAGAACTACGCCTTGCCACGGGTGGTGGTGATTGAAAACACCCTCGGCTGTAAAGGTGGGGCGATCTTTCCTTTGCAACAGATGAACAATGTCTTTGCTTATGCCAAGGATATCGGTGCCTATCGTTATCTCGATGGCGCACGCATCCTCCATGCGTCTATCGCCTCCGGCATCGATGTCACTTCATACACCGACAACGCTGACCTGCTGTCCATGTGCCTGTCAAAGGGCCTGGGCGCACCGATCGGGTCGATCATGGTGGGGTCGCAGGACCTGATACTGCGCGCCAAGAAATACCGCAAATGGTTCGGGGGCGATCTGCACCAGGCCGGCATGATGGCGGCTGCCGGGCTTTATGCGATGCAAAACCACGTTGAACGGTTGGTTGAGGACCATGAGCACGCGGCCTTGCTGCACCAGTTACTCAACGACATCGACGACGCCCCCGCGCGTTATAAGGGCACCAACATGGTGACCCTGGATGTTGCCTCGTTGGGGATTACCCCGGTGCAATTCGCCGGTGCTTTGCGCCAGAACGGGGTTGGGGGCTTGCCTTATAACGCCAGGGAAATGCGCTTCATGCCGCATATCAACATTAGCCGCGACGATATTCATAAAGCCGCCGGTATTATCAAGGACACCGTCCGAGCGCTCAGCCGGGCCGGGGAGACGGTCAAGTGATCTATAAGAAAAACATTGTGCTGATCGTGGATGCCTATTCGATCGGCAGCCTGATCGCGCCCGCCTTCATTTCTCGTGGCTTGGAATGCGTGCACGTGCGTTCCACCGCCAACGTCAACGAATTCTACAAGTCGTGGTTCCGTCCGGCCGACTTTATCCAAGACATTCTCTATCGTTCGGATTCCGAGCTGCGCCAGGCGTTATCCGAATACTCGGTACAATTTGTGTTGGCCGGTTGTGAGTTTGGCGTCGAACTGGCCGCTCATTTGGCCGGGGTCTTTGATATTCCACGCCGTAATGATCCGGCCCACGCCATTCGCTGGCGCGACAAGTTCGAAATGCACGAAGCCTTGCAGCGCGCTGGCGTGCGCTCGATCAAGCATTTCAAATCGGATTCGCTGGCCGCCATTCTCGACTGGATCAAAGAGCAAAGAATCCTGCCGGTGGTGTTGAAACCGATCAAAAGCGCCGGGTCGGACAATATTCATATCTGCACGCAGGAAAGCGAAGTTGAACAGGCCTTCGAGGTCATCAAGTCGAGCCGGAATCTGTTTCTCGAAAGCAACGAGGAAATCCTGGTCCAGCAGTATCTGGATAACTCGGATTTTCAGTCCGAGTTGTCGGCGAGCAAATCCACTGATGTGGACATTGAATATTGCGTCAACACGGTAAGCGTCGACGGCCAGCACTATGTCAGTGAAATCATCCGGGTCTACCGCACCCGCATCGGTGATTCGCCCGTGCACGACTACAACCAACTGATGTGTCCGGTGGACAATGCCGATGTCTACCGTCGTCTGTCGCAGTACATTTTTTCCGTGCTCGACGCACTGGGTATCCAGCAGGGCGTGGGCCACAGCGAACTGATGATTGTCGACGACGAGCCGGTGTTACTTGAAACGGCGGCCCGCATGCCGGGGGGTATTGATCTGTCGGCGTATACACGGGCCCTGGGGCATAACCAGCTGAGCCTGTGGATCGACTCGCTGATCAACCCCCAAGCCTTTCTCGATTACCGGCAACGACCCAGAACCAGGCTCTATTTCCATTCCAGCTGTGTGTTTCTGATTGCTCGCCAGGCCGGGCCGATCAAGCGAGCGCCAAACCTGGCTCGGTGGAAAGCGATCCCTGGGGTGCACAGCATCAAGATCCAGGATGAAGGGACGCTCAAGGAGACCGTTTCCCTGGAGAACTGCCCAGGTCATGTGTTCATTCTTGACAGCGACCGTGCCGCCATCCAGAAAAGCATCGAGTTGCTGCGCGAGGACGAGCCCGGCGTCTACAGGGAAATGCTGGCATGAAAGACGTGTCGGGTGAGCTGGCCGTGCAAGGCGGGCTCAAGGTGTATACCAGGCCCGTGGTCCTGCTGCTGTCGGCGACGTTTATCCTGACTGTCGCCCGGGCGCTGGCCTTGCCTTACCTGGTGGTTTATTTCTCCCAGGCCTTTGGCCTGGGAGTCACCGATATCGGTCTGGTGGTGGGTGGCGCGTTGATCGTCAGCTCCATCCTGGGTGTCTACGGTGGCTTTCTGGTGGACAGGTTTTCCAACTACCGGATCCTGCTCGGTGCCGCCACGTTGTTTGCCTTGGCGTTTGCCGTGGCTTATCAGGTTGCCAGCCTGGTGCCGTTCATCATCGCCATCGTGGTGGTCAACCTTTCCTATGCGGTGATCGATATCGCGGTGAAATCAGGCATCGGTTTCCTGGTGACGGTGGACAAGCGGGCAAGCGTGTTTTCCATGAAGTACACGCTGACCAATGTCGGTTATGCCATTGGCCCTTTCCTGGGGGTGCTGTGCGCGAAAATCAGTCCCGGCCTGCCGTTTGCTGTCTCGGCTCTGATCGGGGTGGCTTTTGTTGTGTTGTACAGCTGGATGGGCGAGCGACTTCCTCGCGGCGAAGGCGTAGCGCGGCCAAATAATGATTTTGTCGGCGTACTGGTCCATTTGGTGCGTAACTACAGGCTGGTGTGTTTTACGATCGGCGGCATTCTCAGTGCCATTGTGTTTGGTCAGTTCACGGCCTATTTGTCGCAATACTTGATCGTGACCAGCACCCCGGAAAACACCTACAACATCATCAACTATTTGGTGACCACCAATGCTTGCGTGGTCATTGGTTTGCAATATCTGGTCGGCTCCAGGATCAACCAAACTAACCTGTTCCGGATGTTAATGCTGGGGATGCTGTTCTTCGTGGTCGGCCTGATGGGGTTTTGTTACGCGCAGGCTCCGGTTGCCTGGGTATTGGCCATGATCGTCTTTACCGTGGGCGAGATCATTATTATCCCGGTGGAATACCTGTTCATCGACTACATCGCCCCGGAGGATATGCGCGGCGTGTACTACGGTGCGCAGAACCTGTCGAACCTGGGGGCCGCGTTGGGGCCGGTATTATGCGGCGTTGTCCTATCGCTCTATGCCCCCCAGGCGGTGTTCTACATGTTGTCCATGTGCGTGGTCGTGGCCAGTCTGTTCTATTTCCTGGGTTCAAGGCGCGAGAGGTGATTGATGATTCACTTCAATACGGCGGGCTCGGGGCTTATGTCCGGCGAGACGCTGAAGTTGATGCAACGTTATCTACAAGACGAGTTTGAGTCGGGAGCCTATGAAACCGAATTGAATTACTCGCCGGTCCTGGACGTTGAGGTCTATGAAAACATTGCCCGGCTGCTGGGTACCGATGCACGTAACGTGGCACTTTTCGATGGCGCGACCAAGGCTTGGGTGACCGCGCTGGAGGCATTGACCTGGTGCGAAGGCGCGCGCGTGCTGGTCACGCCCTATGAATACGCGGGCAACCTGATTGCACTGGCAACATTGCAGCGCTTGTACGGCGTAGTGGTTGAAGTGATGCCGCTGCTGGCCGACGGCAACCTCGACCTGCAATGGCTGGCCGGGCACATGAGCGCCGAGGTCAAGTTGGTCTCGATCGTTCATGTTCCTTCCTGCTGCGGCATCGTGAACGATATCGAGGCGGTGGGACAGATCCTGCGCGACTACCCTGCCTGGTACTTTGTCGATGCCTGTCAATCGGCGGGCATGCTGGCGCTGGATGTTCGCGCCGCCGGCTGTGATGTGTTGACGGCTGCCGGCAGGAAGTTCCTGTGCGGGCCCAGAGGAACGGGGTTTGCCTACTTGTCCGAGCGTTTCCTGGCCACCGCGCAGCCTCGTTTCACCGATCTGGGCCGGGCCACGGTCGATGCATCCGGAGTCGTCACGCGAGGGGTTGGAGATGCTCGCTGTTTTGAATACGCCGAGCGTAACAATGCGGCTGTGCTGGGGTTGAATCAGGCGGTCAAAGAGCGTTTGTCGAGCGCCTACGGGACCGAGTCGGGACTCTATCGGGCGCTGTTCCAGCGTCTGGCTGAAACCCCCGGCGTCAACTTGATCGCCCCGGGTACCGAGCATCAGGGCATTATCGCTTTCACCCACGAGCGCTGTTCGGCGACAGACGTGGTCAGTTATCTGCGCGCCCGCGGTGTCAACGCTTGGCCGGGATATGCTGCGCACACGCCGTACTTCATGTTGAAGCACGGGCATGAGCGCTTTGTGCGAGTGTCCATCAACGCGAAGAACAGCGCTCAAGAGGTGGATCAGTTCGTCGCGTTACTCGCCGAGTTGTAAATGATGGGTGAGGCAACAAATAGCATATAAATAAAAAGTCTATGTCGTGCGGTCTGTCGCAATGGAATGTGCGCAGTGTGTTGGCAGGTAACCGTCTGCGGCAGTGGTACTGCACTAATTGTTTGGAAAAATAATTAAGGCTGTGCAGGCGTTCGCGCCTGTATTCATTACTTCGAGTCATGAAAGGGAATTCCGATGAACGATGTAAACAGGTTTAATCCTTCTGCTGAACTCAGGCAGCGCTTGCGTCCCCTGTATAAAAAAGACAACTGGCACTGGCTGGTTGCCCTTGGCGCGGATCTACTGGTCATTGCCTCGGCAATATTCCTGGCCAATCGCTATAACGTTCTGTATCCACTGGCACTGTTGTTCATTGGCTCTCGGCAGCGGGCACTTGCTTCGCTTCTGCACGAAGCGGCGCACATGACCCTGGCGCAAAGCAAGGCGCTTAACAAATGGGTCGGTGAGTACCTGCTGGCCTATCCCATCTTCCAGGACTATGAAGCCTATCGTCGGTCCCATGTGCAGATGCACCATCACCATCTGGGCGACAAGGATAAGGACCCCGACCATCGTTTCTATATCGAGTCGGGCCTGTACGAGGCTCAGGATCGTCTGGACTTCCTGTTCCGTCACCTGTTCAGGAGCGTAACGCTGGTCAATACCTACAAGTATTTCCTCTACCTGGTCAAGAACCGGGCCGGTGATATCTTGGCCAGTCCGTTACAGGGTGTGAAACTCCTGGTGGTTCATGGCGCGATGCTGCTGCTGTTCAGCTACTTCGTCGGGCCATGGGCCTATGTTCTGTTCTGGTTGGTCCCGTACTTCACGGTATTCCAGGTGATTGGCTGGCTCTCGGAGATTTCCGAGCACTTCGGTATGTTCGGTGTGTACAAGGATGAGGTGCAGTTGACGCGAAATCGCTTCCCCAACCTGCTCGAGCGATTGTTTATCGGCATGCATGGCGACAACTATCATCTGACGCATCACTTGTTTGCCGGTGTGCCGTTCTGGAACCTGAAGCAGACGCACCAGATATTGATGGAGGATGACAGCTACGCAGCAGCCAATCGTGGCTGTGGCGGCATTTTCACGGCCAAAGGGGATGCTCGATCCAGCCTCCATCAAATATTCGATGCGTATCGAAGCGGTAAAATCAGCACCGTTGACGTGGCGATGTAGCGCAAGGTCCTATCGCGCTGTGCTCCAAGCTTGCCTTGAGCACAGCGTGTCGGCCAAAAACGTACGAGATATTGTCAGGCGAAGACGAAGTACTTACGCACAGTCTCGACCACTTCCCAAGTGCCTTTCATACCCGGCTCGATGACAAAAATGTCGCCGGCGCGCAGATGGATCGGCTCCATGCCTTGCGGGGTGATGATGCAGTAGCCTTCCTGGAAATGGCAGTATTCCCACTTCACATATTCCACATACCATTTGCCGGGTGTGCAGATCCAGGTGCCCATGATCTTGCTGCCGTCTTCGCTGGTGTAGGCGTTGAGGTTGACGGTGTGCGGGTCGCCTTCGAGTTTTTCCCATTTGCAGGCATCGAGTACGGGCAGCGGGTGGGTATCGCGCAGGACGGTGATGGGTGCGGTCATGTGAGCTCCGAAAGAGGGCAGAAGAGAGCAAGCACCCTAACGCGCGACATGAACGGGTAGATGTCTGTGTTCGACACTGGGCTATCCAGAAGCGCGCATCAGTTGGCCAGGTGCCGAGCCAGGGCCCTGGCGTAGGCCGGCAAACCTTCGAAGTTGCGGGCGCACAGCAACAATGCCCGGTGTGCCCAGGCCTCTTGCAACTGCACGTATTGATACGCAGCCTCCGGCGGGCGCCGGGCGATGGCCGCCTTCGGCACGATGGCGATGCCTGCGCCATGGGCCACCATGCGAATCACCCCATCGAAACCGTCGGCGCGAATGCGGATTGGCATGCGCATTCCGGTGTGCAATGCCTGTTCCTCGAGGTAGATGGCCAAGGCGCTGGAAGCGTTCAGGCCGACATAATCGTGGCTGAGGGTTTCGCTGAAACTCAGCGCCCGACCGTCAGCCAAGGGGTGTCCGGACGGTAGGACCAAGACCAGTGGATCGTCGCGAAAGGGCCAGGTCTGAAGGCCGGTGGTGTCCACTGCGTCGGACACGATACCCAGGTCCGCCGCGCCCTGGCGCAGCGCGTGGGTGATCCGCGAACTGGGCAATTCCTGCAGGTCGATATCGAGGTTGGGATGGTCCTTGAGGAAACCGGCCAGCAGCTCGGGCAGGTATTCGGTCATGGCGCTGGTGTTGCACAACAGCCGCACCTGGCCTTTGACCCCTCGGGCGTACTCGGCCAGATCCTGTTGCAGATGGTCGGCGTACTGCAGCATAACCCGGGCATGCTGGGCCAAGGCTTTGCCGGCCGGCGTCGGGGTGACGCCGCGTCGGCCGCGTTCGAGCAAGTCAATGCCCAGGGACGCCTCCATGGCACGCACTCGCGCACTGGCCGCTGCCAGGGATAAATGGCTACGGGCCGCACCGGCGGTGATGTTGCCGGTGTCGAGGATGTTCAGGTAGAGGCGCAGGTCGGTGAGGTCGAAGTGCATGAGGAGATCCTGTGCCGGGTTTGTGTGGTGTCTGGAACATCGCTATCGCCAGCAAGCTCGCTCCCACAGGGGGATTGCATTCTTTCCGGAAAAGCCCGATCCACTGTGGGAGCGAGCTTGCTCGCGATGACGCCAGTAGCATCAGCAAGGGTCCAGCCTCTTGCTGAAAGAGAGGCACCCTCAGTATATGACAGCTTTTCAAGCCAAAGCCCAGGGCCCACGATAGCCCCATGGACACACTCATCGCCTTCTATCAAAACCTCGGTCTGGCCCTTTCCCTGCTGGTCATCGGCACCTTCCTGCTGGCCGGCACCATCAAGGGTGTGATCGGTCTCGGCCTGCCGACCATCTCCATGGGCTTGCTCGGGCTGGCTATGGCGCCGGCGCAGGCTGCGGCGCTGTTGATCATTCCAGCCACCCTGACCAACGTCTGGCAACTGGCTTTCGGCGGCCATCTGCAAAGCCTGATCCGACGCCTGTGGCCGTTGCTGCTGGCGATTTTTCTCGGCACCGGTCTCGGTACGTTGTGGATCGGCATGACGGGAGGCGCTTGGGTGGTGCGGGCCTTGGGTGCGGCGTTGGTGCTGTATGCATTGTGTGGTTTGTTGCTGCCAACGCTGCGGGTCGCCACGGATGCTGAGCGCTGGCTCGCCCCGTTCTGCGGCCTGCTCACCGGCATCATTACCTCCGCCACGGGGGTGTTCGTCATTCCGGCGGTGCCCTATCTGCAAGCGCTGGGCTTGAGCAAGGATGAACTGGTGCAAGCCCTGGGGCTGTCATTCACCGTTTCGACACTGGCCCTGGCCGCCGGCCTGCTGTGGCGCGGCGCCTTGGGGGCTGGCGAATTGAGCGCTTCGATGCTGACGCTGGTGCCGGCGCTGCTGGGGATGTGGCTGGGTCAATGGCTGCGGCAGCGGATCAGCGCGGTGCTGTTCAAGCGAGTGTTTTTCCTTGGCCTCGGTGTGCTCGGCGGCCATTTGCTGATCAGCGGTTAGCCGAGGACGGGCTGAGCATGTCGACGCGGCGGATTTCAAAGTCGCGCTCCAGGTAGTCCATGCGTTGCTCGAAGAACTGCTTCATGTGCGGCAGGTTCGAATGCACATCCAGGTGCGCCTGGGATGCCCAAATCTCGTAAAAGATAAACAGCGTCGGGTCTTGCTGGTCCCGCAGCATGTGGTACTCGATGCAGCCAGGCTCAGCGCGGCTCGGTTCGACATAGGCTTGGAACAGCGCTTGGAAGGCTTCGGCTTTTTCCGGACGGGTCTTGGCGTGCAGGATGAAACCGTGCAGTTCACTCATTGGGCTGGCTCCTGATATAAAAAGTGCCTAAGAGCCTACGGCAATAATCAGCCATCCATTCGTGCGTATAGGTCAAATCAGTTTTGCCGTTGCGGTGCTTATTCCGCGCGAAGCTCATCGGTACGCTGCCGCCATCGTTTTCAACCTTTCCATTCGGCGGCCACTCAAAGCACCGCGCCGTGGAACCCGATGAGGCTCCCCATGAAAAAAGTCCTGTTGCTCAATGGCGGCAAACAATTCGCCCATTCCGACGGTCGCTACAACGCGACCCTTCACGACACGGCCGTCAGTGTCCTGGACCGCGGTGGTTTCGACGTGAAAACCACCTTCATCGATGGCGGCTACGACATCAAGGAAGAAGTCGCCAAGTTCCTCTGGGCCGACGTGATCATTTATCAGATGCCTGGCTGGTGGATGGGCGCACCTTGGACCGTCAAGAAGTACATCGACGAAGTCTTCACCGAGGGCCACGGCAGCCTCTATGCCAGCGATGGTCGCACCCGCTCCGATGCCTCGCAGAAGTACGGCAGCGGTGGCTTGGTACAGGGTAAGCAATACATGTTGTCGCTGACCTGGAACGCCCCGCAGCAAGCCTTCGACGACCCGACCGACTTCTTCGAAGCCAAGGGCGTGGACGCGGTGTACTTCCCGTTCCACAAGGCCAACCAATTCCTCGGCATGACCGGCCTGCCGACCTTCCTGTGCGTGGACGTGATGAAGCGCCCGAACATCGAGGCGGATGTGGCGCGGTATGAGCGGCATTTGATTGAGGTGTTCGGCCTGAAGGCGTGACCTGTCTTTTGCTACGTATCCCGATACTATCCTGTGGCGGGTGGGGAAACCTGCGCGGTGGGAGCAAAGCGGGGATAAATCCCCTCGCCACAAAACTCAGTCGACAGGGGGATACGTGAAAGCCAGATCCGACGAATTGCAGATTTTCGTCTGCGTGATCGAGTGCGGATCCATCTCCGCCGCCGCCGAGCAGGTCGGGCAGACGCCGTCGGCGGTCAGCCGGACCTTGTCGCGCCTGGAGGCCAAGCTCGAGACCACGCTGATCAACCGCACCACGCGGCGCATGGACCTGACCGAGGAGGGCAAGTATTTCTTTGAACAGGCCAAGGGCATCCTTGACCAGATGGATGAGCTGGAAGAGCGCTTGTCGTCCCGCCAGAAAAAACCCGCCGGGCGCTTACGGATCAATGCCGCGTCGCCGTTCATGCTGCACGCCATCGTCCCGCACATCGAAGAGTTTCGCAGGCTCTACCCGGACATCCAGCTCGAACTCAACAGCAACGACCTGATCATCGATTTGCTGGAGCAAAGCACCGACATCGCCATCCGTATCGGCACCCTCAGCGACTCGACGCTGCATGCCCGCTCCCTGGGTTGCAGCCCGTTGCACATTCTGGCCAGTCCCGCTTACCTGAAGCAGCACGGCACGCCTTTGAGCGTCGCCGAGCTGGCAGGTCATGCGCTGCTGGGCTTTGCCCAGAACGAAGGGCTCAACCAGTGGCCGCTGCGTCATGTGCACGGCGATCGCTGGCCGATCCAGCCGGCCATCAGCGCCTCCAGCGGCGAAACCGTGCGCCACCTGGCGCTGCAAGGGCAGGGCATTGCCTGCCTGTCGGACTTCATGACCCGCGAAGACATTCGTGCCGGTCGGCTGAAGGCGCTGCTGGCCGACGCCAACAGCGGATATCGCCAGCCGATCAATGCGGTGTACTACCGCAACTCCCAACTGGCGCTGCGGATCCAGTGCTTCCTGGACTTCATCCAGGGCAAGCTTGCCGAATACGCCTCGCGGGAATTCAAGGGCTGATTCGTGACTTCAAGGCAAGAGTGATTTGGGCAATGTGGACTGTTTCGTCAGGAAACAGTCCTCGATACTCGTTCCATCACTTACCTGCCCAAGGAGTTTGTCCATGAACGTATTCGTCACCGGCGCTGCCGGTTTTATCGGCGGTTCCATCGCCACCGGCCTGGTACGCGCCGGGCATCACGTCACCGGTCTGGTGCGCAACGCCGAACAGGCGAGCGAACTGACCGCGCTGGGCATCCAACCGATCATTGGCAACCTGGATGACAGCGCGCTGCTCACCGCCCAAGCGCGTGCCGCCGACGCTGTGATCAATGCCGCCAGCAGCGACCATCGCGGTGCGGTCGAAGCCTTGATCGAAGGGCTCAAAGGTTCGAACAAAGTGCTGTTGCACACCAGCGGTTCGAGCATCGTCGGTGACGCTTCGGGCGGTCGCTCCAGCGAGACCATCTACTACGAAAACAAGCTGCCGCAACCCACCGCCGACAAGGCTGCCCGTGTCGCGATCGACAACCTGGTCCTGGACGCCGCCAAGCAAGGCGTGAACTCGGCAGTGATCTGCAACACCTTGATCTACGGCCACAGCCTGGGCGTCAAGCGTGACAGCGTGCAACTGCCACGGCTGCTCAAGCAGTCGCGTAAAAGTGGGGTGGTGCGGCATGTGGGGGCGGGGCAGAACATCTGGTCCAACGTGCACATCGAGGACGTGGTCGAGCTGTACAAACTGGCCCTGACCCGCAACCAGCCTGGCACGTTCTACTTCGTCGAAAGTGGCGAGGCTTCGTTCGTCGACATGACCACCGCCATGGCCCGCGCCTTGAAACTTGGCGAACCGCAGGATTGGCCATTGGCCGATGCCGAAGCCGAGTGGGGCTACGAGATGGCCAACTACGGCCTGGGCTCCAACAGCCGGGTACGGGGCAACAATGCCCGTGAGTTGCTCGGTTGGGTGCCCAAGCGGACTTCGGTGGTGGAGTGGATTCTTGATGAGATGGTGTGAGCGACGCCGATAATGCCAGCAGAATAAGCACCCTTGTGGGAGCGAGCTTGCTCGCGATGGCGCCGGGTCAGTCAGTAGTCAGGTTGGCTGACTCACCGCTATCGCGAGCAAGCTCGCTCCCACAGGTTTTTGTTTGACGCTCCGTCAGTCGTGATGCATGCCCGCCCGCTTGAGCATCTGCTTGCAGCGCTCGGACAGGTGGAACACGCGCAGGTGCTTGCCGGCCTTAGCGTAGCGCTCGCGCAGGGTCTTGAGTGCGGCAATGGCCGAGTAGTCGACGAAGCTCAAATGCCGGCAGTCCAGGGTTACCTGGGTCGGGTCGCTGGCCGGCTCGAACTGGTTGAGGAACCGCGTCGTCGAGGCGAAGAACAGCGTGCCGTGCAGGCGATAGAGTTTGCTGCCGTCGGCCTCCAGGTGCGTGTCGGCGTACAGCTCCCGTGCCTGTTGCCAGGCGAAGTTGAGCGCCGCGATGACGATGCCGCAGAGCACCGCGACGGCCAGGTCGGTGAATACCGTAATGACAGTCACCGCGATGATCACCAACACATCATTCTTCGGTACCTTGTTGATCACCCGTAGCGAGGCCCAGGCAAACGTCTGCTGCGCGACCACGAACATCACGCCCACCAGCGCGGCCAGCGGGATGCGCTCGATCAACGGGGACAGGAACAACACGAACAGCAACACCATCACCCCGGCCACCACACCCGACAGCCGCCCGCGCCCGCCGGAGCTGAGGTTGATCACCGTCTGGCCGATCATGGCGCAACCACCCATGCCGCCGAACAGCCCGGAGGCGATGTTGGCCGCGCCCAACGCCACGCATTCACGGTCCGGATAACCGCGGCTCTCGGTGATTTCATCGGTCAGGTTCAGGGTCAGCAAGGTTTCCAGCAGGCCGACCATGGCCATGATTACCGCGTAGGGTACGACGATCTGCAGGGTTTCCAGGTTCCAGGGGATGTCCGGCAGCGCAAAGGTTGGCAAGCCGCCGGCGATGTGGGCCATGTCGCCCAGTGTTCGGGTCGGCAGGCCAAGCAGGTAGACCGCCAGGCCGACACCGAGGATCGCCACCAGGGCCGGCGGCACGCTGCGGGTCAGGCGCGGCAGCAGGTAAACGATGGCCATGGTCAGCGCGACCAGGCCTGCCATCAGATACAGCGGTTCGCCGCTGAGCCAGGTTTCACCCTGCTTGAAATGCTCCAGTTGGGCCAGCGCAATGACAATCGCCAGGCCGTTGACGAAGCCGAGCATCACCGGGTGCGGGACCATGCGCACCAGCTTGCCCAACCGCAGCAGCCCGAAGCCCATCATGATCAACCCGCCGAGCAGCACGGTGGCCAGCAGATACTGCACGCCGTGCTGCACCACCAGTGCGACGATCACCACGGCCATCGACCCCGCCGCCCCCGACACCATCCCGGGCCTGCCGCCAAACAGCGCGGTCAGCGTGCAGAGGATGAACGCGCCGTACAGCCCCATCAGCGGGTTGAGGTGGGCCACCAGGGCGAAGGCGATGCACTCGGGGAGCAAAGCGAAAGAAGTGGTGAGGCCGGCGAGGGCGTCGGCGCGAAGGCGTGCTGGTTTCATGGTTTTCCTGACTGAGCGCCGGTGGAGAGTCGGCTGCCGGGGAGTGGTGCAAAAAAGGGGGGGATGGTACGGAATTGAACGCCGTGGGACCAATGAAAGTCTTGCGCTGAATTTTCATCAGCGCTACTTCGCGATGTCCGTCAGCGACATTCCTTGTCTGTGCACGAAAATTACTTTCAGTGGGTTTGAAGATTTCTCCTCGAAATGATTTATGAGTTTCACAACACATCGACGTGACCCCATTCGAGGAGTAACGCATGGCACCTGCTTTCGGTTATTGGCTGTTGGTCTACGCGGCCATCGCGATCATTGCGCTGATCGTTCTGATCGCCCGTTATCGGCTCAACCCATTCATCGTGATTACCCTGGTGTCCATCGGCCTGGCGTTACTGGCCGGGATGCCGCCGTCGGGTGTGGTGGGCGCATACGAGGCGGGTGTCGGCAAGACCCTGGGGCACATCGCGCTGGTGGTGGCCTTGGGTACGATGCTCGGCAAGATGATGGCCGAGTCCGGCGGGGCGGAGCGAATGGCGCAGACGCTGATCGAGCGTTTCGGCGAGCGCAACGCCCATTGGGCGATGGTGTGCATCGCGTTCCTGGTCGGGCTGCCGTTGTTCTTCGAAGTCGGTTTTGTGTTGCTGGTACCCATCGCATTCACCATCGCCCGCCGCGTTGGCGTGTCGATCCTCATGGTCGGGCTGCCGATGGTCGCCGGGCTTTCGGTGGTCCATGCGCTTGTTCCTCCGCATCCAGCGGCGATGCTGGCAGTACAGGCGTTCCAGGCTTCGGTGGGGCAGACCTTGCTCTACGCGATTCTGATTGGCATCCCCACCGCGATCATCGCCGGGCCCCTGTATGCCAAATTCATCGTGCCGCGAATCCAATTGCCGGCCGACAATCCGCTGGAGCGGCAGTTTCTCGACCGCGAGCCGCGCGCCAACCTGCCGGGTTTCGGCGTGACCCTGGGGACTATCCTGTTGCCGGTGATCCTGATGCTGATCGGTGGCTGGGCCAACCTGATCTCCACACCGGGCAGCGGTTTCAACCAGTTCTTGCTGTTCATCGGTAACTCGGTGATCGCCTTGCTGCTGGCGACCATCCTGAGCTTCTGGACCCTCGGCCTGGCCCAGGGCTTCAACCGTGAATCGATCCTCAAGTTCACCAACGAATGCCTGGCCCCGACGGCCAGCATCACTTTGCTGGTGGGGGCGGGCGGCGGTTTGAACCGGATCCTGGTGGATGCTGGGGTCACGCAACAGATCGTTGGGCTGGCCCAGGAATTCCAGTTGTCGCCGCTGGTCATGGGCTGGTTGTTCGCTGCCTTGATGCGCGTTGCCACGGGCTCGGCCACGGTGGCGATGACCACGGCCTCGGGCATTGTCGCGCCCGTGGCGATCGGTTTGGGTTATCCCCATCCCGAACTGCTGGTGCTGGCCACAGGGGCCGGGTCGGTTATCTTTTCCCACGTCAACGACGGCGGCTTCTGGCTGATCAAGGAATACTTCAATATGACCGTTGCTCAAACCTTCAAGACCTGGACGGTACTGGAAACGCTGATCTCGGTGGTCGCGTTCGGCCTGACCCTCGGGCTTGCGCGTTTGCTCTGAACGCAACCACACCGGAGCCGCCATGGACATCCTCTACCAGATCCGCTCCCGCCAGGATTCCTTCAGCGCCGGCGAAGGAAGAATCGCCCGGCTGATGCTCGACGACGTAGGCTTTGCCGCCTCCGCCAGCCTTGATGAACTGGCCCAACGGGCCGACGTCAGCAGCGCCACGCTGTCGCGCTTCGCCCGTACTGTCGGTTGCCGCGACCTGCGCGACCTGCGCCTGCAATTGGCCCAGGCCAGCGGCGTCGGCAGCCGCTTTCTCGACCCGGCCGGCGCGCCCGAGCAGTCGGCGTTCTATGGGCAGATCGTCGGCGATATCGAAGCGACCCTGCGTCAGCATCTGTCGGCATTCGAAGAGTCGCGGTTCGCCGATGCCGTGCGCCTGCTCGGCAAGGCGCGGATGATTCATGCGTTCGGCCTCGGTGGTTGGTCGGCGCTGTGTGGCGAGGAGTTGCAGGTGCGGCTGGTGCGTTTCGGCTACCCGATTGCCGCTTGCCGCGACCCGGTGATGATGCGCATTACCGCCACATCCCTGAGCGACGAGCACCTGGTCATCGCTTGCTCACTCACCGGCATCACCCCGGAACTGCTAGGCGCGGTTGAGCTGGCCCGCAGTTACGGAGCGGCCATCCTGGCGATCACCCGCGCCGACTCGCCGCTGGCCCGATTGGCCGACGTGGTGTTGCCCCTGCAAGGCGCGGAAACCTCGTTCATCTACAAACCCACGGCGGCACGCTACGGCATGCTGCTGGCCATCGATGTGCTCGCCACCGAGCTTGCGCTGACCCATCCCGAAGACAATCAAGAGCGCCTGCGGCGGGTCAAACTCGCCTTGGACGATTACCGTGGCGGCGACGATGACCTGCCGCTGGGAGACTGACATGTTGTACGACACGCTTATCCGCAACGCACTGGTCATCAATGGTCGCGACACGCCCGGCTACCGAGCCGACGTAGCGATTCGTGCCGGTCGCATCGAGCGCATCGGCGACCTGCGCGATGCCCGGGCCGTTGAGGACATCGACGCCGCTGGACGGGTGCTGGCGCCGGGGTTCATCGACGTTCATACCCACGACGATACGGTGGTCATTCGCCAACCACAGATGTTGCCCAAGCTCAGCCAGGGCGTGACCACGGTCATTGTCGGCAATTGCGGCATCAGCGCTTCACCGGTCAGCCTACGCGGCGATCCACCGGACCCGATGAACCTGCTTGGCAGCGCCCAGGCGTTCGTTTACCCACGCTTCGCCGATTATCGCGGGGCGGTGGAGGCGGCCACGCCGGCGGTAAACGTGGCGGCGCTGGTGGGCCATACGGCCCTGCGCAGCAACCACATGGACGATTTGTTGCGCACGGCCAGCGTCGGAGAAATCACCGCCATGCGCCGGCAATTGCGCGAAAGCCTGGAGGCCGGTGCGCTTGGCTTGTCCACCGGCCTGGCCTACGCCAACGCGTTTTCGGCCTCCACCGAGGAAGTCATGCAACTGACCGAAGAGTTGGGGGCATTCGGTGCGGTCTATACCACCCATCTGCGCAGCGAATTCGAACCGGTGCTCGAGGCCATGGACGAAGCGTTCCAGATCGGCCGTCACGCCCAAAGCCCGGTGATCATTTCCCACCTCAAATGTGCAGGCGCCGGTAACTGGGGGCGGAGTCCGCAGGTGCTCGCGGCGTTGGAAAACGCTGCAAAAAACTATCCTGTCGGGTGCGATTGTTATCCCTACGCGGCCAGCTCCTCGACGCTGGATCTCAAGCAAGTGACCGATGCCCATCGCATCACCATCACCTGGTCGACGCCCCATCCGCACATGGGGGGGCGCGACCTCGCCGACATTGCCAGCGAATGGGACATGTCGCTGCTGGACGCGGCGCGGCGCCTGCAACCGGCCGGCGCGGTGTACTACGGCATGGATGAAAGCGACGTACGACGGATCCTTGCCCATCCGTTATCCATGGTCGGTTCCGACGGTTTGCCCGAGGACCCGTTTCCCCATCCACGCTTGTGGGGCGCTTTCCCACGAGTGCTGGGACATTTCAGTCGCGACGTCGGGCTTTTTCCGTTGCACACCGCCGTGCACAAAATGACCGGCCTGTCGGCGGCACGCTTCGGCCTGAAGGATCGTGGCGAAATTCGTGAAGGGCACTGGGCGGACCTGGTGTTGTTCAATCCACAGACCATTCGCGACGTCGCCGATTTCAACGACCCGCAACGGGCCGCCGAAGGCATCGATGGGGTGTGGGTCAATGGCATCCTGAGCTATAGCGATGGCCGTGCAAACGGGCGCAGGGAAGGACGGTTTCTGGCGCGCGAAGGTGATCTGCGCCAGGGATTCAGCTCATCGGATAGCGTTTGAGGAAGGGCCAGGTGGCTGAAAATATTTTTAATTGGCGCCACAATAATGGCGCTTCGATACTAAAGAAGCCGGGTCCTAGGCCGAAGCACTAGGGTCAACCTATCTACACTGGGTCTTTTCAGCCAGGGAGCAACCCATGAGCTTCGGTAAAACCACTCCGATCCTGCGGATCTTCGATGAAGCCAAGGCGTTGACATTCTATGTCGACTTCCTGGGGTTTACCGTCGACTGGCAACATCGTTTCGGCGACGACTTCCCGCTGTACCTGCAAGTCTCCCGTGGTGACTGCGTGCTGCACTTGTCCGAACACCATGGCGATTGCACGCCGGGCTCGGCGCTGCGGATCGAAACCGATGAACTGGAGGCCTTCCAGGCGCAACTGCTCGCCAAACAATACCCCTTCGCCCGCCCGCAAATCCAAGCCATGCCCTGGGGGAGCCAGGACATGACGGTGGTCGATCCGTTTGGCAACCGGTTGGTGTTTACCAATGCAATCAGTGTTTGACTGACATTATCTTCTGGTCCGGCGGCCTCGTGGGCTGGGACGTGGTGCCGCGTTTATCTGCTGGACGCGAGCGTTGTAGCCCGCGTAGTCGACGGGAGTGCGTCCGGTCGGCACTGTGATTTGCGTTGGAAGAATGCCGCTGCAATTGATGCAGGCCGGAAACGGGTCCGGGGCCCTACCCCTGAACAGGGTGTCGGTGAATATCGCGGTGTCGGAAAGTATCCTTTCCGCCCTGTCCGGGTAGAGCGCTACCACGGAATTCGCTAGCCGGACTTCGGCATGGGTCCCGGGGCCTCCGGCACGTATCGGCATGATCCCAGCCATATTTGCGATATGGGTTTCGATCCAGTCCCGTGTCGGTTGTTGCAGTTCATGGACTTGATCGCTCAGCCGGCTCAGGGTCGGTGCGTCCTTCAGAACATCCTCGTCTATGGCCACATTGTGGAACAGGTCATTTTTGGCGGCGGCGTATCGGCTGGATAAATCGGTCAGGTATTCAGCGGTATTACCGATCCGATAGGTGCCGTAGTTCAAGTAGTATTGCTGGGGTGTGCGGGTCCTGGCCCGGCCGTCATAGCGGCGGTCCACGCCTTTGTATCCTTTCATGCTGCCTTGAGGCTTTGGCAGGTTGAAGAAGTCGCTGAGCCCGACTTCTTCCGTCTTGATGTAGCCATAAGAGTGGGCGAGAAACTCCTGACGCAGGAGTCCGTGGTTGAGAAACTGATCGGACGTTTTATCGTAGTCATCCGGCATCAAGCGATAGGAATACTTACCTTTTGCCGAATCCATGATTTCCTTCGAACGGGCCCGGCCCCAGGTTTCGAATTCCCTGAAGTCCTCGTCCCTCATCAGGCCCGAAGGGTCGGTAAATCTCATCGGGTTGTTCCCCACCATGCAATACAGGTTCAGTCCGTCAACCGCCCCCGCCGGATCGGGACTGATCCAGCGTTGCAACCATGGTGCGTAGTACCGGTGTCCGTAGTAATACAGGCCGCTGGCGTCACGCTCCTTGCCGGAATAGCGAAGGGTCCGGTAGTCGGCTTCCACGGCTGAGCGGGACGCAGCCCAAGCGGTTCCGCCGTAGGGGAGATAGCTTTCCTGGCTGATCAGCCAGCCTTCATCATCGAGTTCCAGCGAGCTGGAACCCAGGTGATCGTCCAGGCTGTAGCGCGTCTGGTTGGCGGCGATGCCCGCCGGGCGACCTTCGGTCCAGTGCAAGTACCGCACGCTGCAACGGCCGGCCTGCAGGGTGATGACTTCCAGGCGTTCGTGCTTACGGGTGTGGATTTCGAGACCCGGCAGGTAACGGACTTCCCGAGTATGGGTCACAGCCGAAGCATAGGTGACCTGGACCTTGCGCACCCGTTGCCCCGTGCTGTCGTAGCCATAGCGCTCAAGGTCGTGGCGGCCGTCTGCGCGCTGCACCAGCGTCACGCTGGCGAGTTGATTGCGGGCATTCCACTCCAGCGCCCGGCCCGGATGGAGCACCTGCGGGTTACCGTTGGCATCGTAGTGTTCAGCCTTGTTCCAGGACAGCAGGCGATTGCTGGAGGCGGCGATCTCCAGCTTCCGGGTGTAGTTGTTGCGGTCGCGGACATGGCGCAGTTCGATCAGGTTGCCGCCGGCGTCGTACTGGTAGTGCTCGGTAAACGGGAACAGTTGCCGGGCGTCGAACGGCGTCCTGTTGAAGGCGGGGAGTTCGGGATTGCTGGTCAGCCCCGCCGTTTCACGGCCCGTCGCGCTGCTCAACTGGTAGAGGCTGTCGTAGGTGAATAGGCAGGTGGCGTCGACTCGCTGGTTGCTGCCGAACTGCACCGGTTGGGCCCGGTCTTCGATGTGCGTCACGTTACCCACTGCGTCGTAGGTGTAGTGCAGATCCTGCAAGGTGTTGCCAGACACCGCCGCGCTGAGTGAGAGAAGTCGGCCGCTGGCCGGATCGAACGCGGCGCGACTGATGACGCCATTGCCGGCAACCTGGGATTCGACCTGGCCAGACGCGTTGTAGACGAGATCCTTCACGATGGTTTTCTCGGTCGTGGCTCCTTGTGTTTTCAGGCCCACGGACTTGAGTTGACCGGCGATATCAAAGGTGTAGCGCTGTTGATGCCGGGCTGCGTCCGACAGCTGGATGGGTTGCGCCAGTGCGTCGTAGCGCCAACTCGTTGCGTAGCCATTGCCCTTTTCAAGCAGGGCATCGCGGTCTCTTTCTTCGGCTGGCCAGTCCGGTTGCGTGGCATCGACAAGAAAGTGCCGGGTCTGGCTGAGCGGTTTGGCGCAGAGTGCATAGGCATGGATGAACAGGCTGCCCGCGCTGTCATCGTGGCGGGTCAATGCACCACAGAGATTGCGCGCCGCGGACTCTGTCGAACTGTCGCCGTAGTACAGGCATTCGACTCGGCGCGGACCCTGGTCTGGCAAGTGCTCGTGGATTGCAATCGGCCTTAGCTGGTGATCGTAGGTCGTTCGCCATTGGGTGCCTCGCTGATCCCAGCTGCGCACGATCTGTCCGGCAGCGCCAGGGAGATTCAGGCGCCACCCGGCGTCGACACTGTTCACCAACAGCGGCTTGCCGGAAAGGCTGTAGACGGTTGTCAGGTTGGCTTCGGAGGCCGTGCCAAACAGTCGAGGGTCCCACTGTGCAATCTGTCGTCCGGCCGTGTCGTAGTGTTGGCGGGTGATGCGCGCTTGGGATTGTTCTTCTGTGTTGCGCCGGTAATAAGCGACCTGCCGCACGGGCAGGCCGCGGCTGTCGACAGCTTTGAGCGTCGGTGTCCTGCGGTGAAGGCCTGGGTTCATGCCTCACCTCCGGTAGCCGAGACTCGTTCGGCCATGACCTCTTCCAGGGTGTCGTTCTCGTCCTCGTCCAGGGTGTACCAGGCATGGCGGGTATGCCGCCGCATATAGGAGAGGCCGGCCTGCTTGGCCAGGCGCGTGCGGGTGGGGCGGCCCAACGCGTCGTAGAACTGCTGGTCGCAATGACCGAACTGCCGCAAGGACGCATCGTTGATGTAGCGATGCTGATCGGCGAAGTAAGGGCGGTAGAGGCGGATCGGCAAACCCTTGTTGTTGTATTCCACTCGTTCGCTGACACGCCAGCGTGTTGCCGTTGTTTGTTCCATGGGTTTTTCGTCCTTGAGCGCCAGTGCTCCCTGGGATGTGACGATATAGGCCATGCCCGGCTCGACCCGTTGCTTGCTTTGCAGGGTTCGACCGAAGCCGTCGAAGCAGGAGATGGCGAGGCGGATTTGTTGCTGGTCGTCATCGGGGTAACGGTCGGCCTCCAGTACGGTGATGTGCACCGGCTCACGCGTTGCGGCATCTATTTCGTTCTTCAGTTTCAGGTCGTCGGCGCAGAGTGTTTGACGATCCGCCAGGCGCGTTCGGGCCGACGCGCAGATATGTCCGCTGGGCAGCAGGTCTCGGTTGAGCACGCATCGCGCCAGCCAGTCGCTGTCCGCCAGTGCGGCGTTCGACACGCAACCCATCCAGCTGAAGGGCGCGTAATAGAGTGCTGTTGCGGCACCCTGCAAGGCGTCCTGGCACTGTTCGATCGCTTCTGTCGGACTGTTGAAGCGCGGCCGCTTGAACTGCGCGATGGGTTTGAAACCTACGGGTATGTTGTTCTCGTTACCGTAGAGCGTCGTGGCCAATACTTGGCCGAAGGCATCAACCAGGCTTTCCTGGATGTTGCCGTTGGGATCGGTAAGGCGCCGTGGCAGCAGCGAGCGGTAATCGTAGATTGCCTGGGTGATACAGCCATCGGGCAGTTTGAACGCGGTGATAAAGCAGTGGTAGTTGTCGTAGCTGAACGTGGTTACGCCATGGCTTTCACTCGCCTGTTGGGTCTGGATTTTGTAGAAGCCTTCCAGTGGCGAGTAGGTCGCGAAGCCGTTTTTGACTGACCAGATTTTGTCGAGCAGTGGCGCCGTCGGCGCAAAGGCCTCCATGCGGTGATAGCCGATTCGTTCCAGCAACTTTCCTTTCGGGCGGGAGGTTTGCGGCAACAGATGGAACGCTTTCAAGGCGGTTTCGTCCAGCTCGGCGGTTTCCATGTGGGCGCCCAGGGCTTCGAAGTGGGCGACGCCGTCCGGCAAGGTTTCTGCGGTGGAGGCGTCCTTGTAGCGTTGCACCGACAGGCCAGTCAGAACGCTTTGGGTTATCCAGGCCGTTTCCCCGGTGAGTTCGATGAACCTTTCATAGGTCATGTCCCGTGTGCTCAGCCCGCCGGTCTCGGGTGTCTTGGGCTTCTTCAGCGCATGGGTCCGCTGGCGGTACGGCAGGCCCAGTCGCCAGCCCTGGGGCGCTGGCAGATGGATGTACTCGGCGCAGGTTTCGGTCAGGTAATGGAACTGTTGCGCCGGATCATGCGCATCGCGCCACCAGCGTTGCTGATCGGCGTCACTGAACGGTGGCGCATCGTCGAGGGTTTTTCGTCGGGCGTAATGCACGTTTACGCTGTGAGTCAGCGAGCCATAGGCGTCGTATTGCAGATTGAAGGTGTGCTGGCATTGCGGATCGTCGGTCAGGCCTTCGTACTGATAGTGGATGGACTCCAGCAGCAGCGGCAACATCCGGGCATGGCGCCGGTTGCCCTCAGGAGCTTGGAGCAAGCGTATGCGATAGCGATTTTCCTGGACCGAATACAATGTTTTGCTGCCCTGGCGTGCATCGACTCCGAATACCTCGCTTCGCAGTAGATAGCCACTGAGGGCGCGAGACATTTCCAGGATGGTCGCCGTGGTGGGCGAGGCAATGAGGGTGTCGCTTCCGATCTCAGGCTGGTATTGGCTCAGCAAGGTCTTGCCCGGCACCACGGCGAGCGGATCCGCGTGGCTGTAACCGATACGGGGCAGATCCACTGCCTGGCCGGTGTGAAACCAGTTCTTGGTCAGGCACGGCGTCGTGAAGCCGGGCGATTCGGCATCACCGGGGTTGGTCTGCTCGTCGGTTTGCAGCAGCAGGCCAAAACCGCGAAATTCCCGTTCGATGCCGTCGTAATAACCTTGGCGATAGGTAAAGGACTGGAGCAGCCGATTGCCCGTTATCCCGTCCAACTGGGTTTGATTCGATACCACGTGCACGACCAGTGGCAGATGACAGGCACGGGGCCTATCGGCGGCCACTCTTTCGGTTTTTTCATCCAGCCATTCCTGCGCCGAACTGCGGTAGCGGATGCTGTTGGCGGCACCCATATTGTTGTCAGTGCCGGTGAGTAAGTACGGTTTCGCGCTGACGAAATCGTAGCGCCAATGTTGGTTCCCTCTGTGGGGCAGACTCAGAACCAGGCTTGCACAACCGAGGCCTTGCAGGTCAACGAGGTTTACCTGGCACAGAGGGTCGTAGCGCAGGCCTTGGGGCCAGGGCAGCGCAACGGGAGGATTGAAGCCGTTGCCAGCGCGGTTCATGAAGATCAGCGCCTGGTCCGCTTGCAGATAGATCAGATCGGTGGCACCGGAGCCATCCAGGTCCGCCAAACGAATATGCGAGGCGTCGAAGGTTTCGTATGCCAGGCCAGGCGAGCCCAGCACGATGCCGTTGCCAAAACGTCCATGGCCCAGGTTTGGCCAGCACTTCACTTCGTTGTGACGAATGCGCACCAGATGCTGCTGGCCACTGCCTAGCATGTCGCTGAAAGCCACTAACTCGGAGGGCGATGCGTTGATGAGCGCAAGGGCATCGTGCTCCTCGGCGCGGAACACTTCGCGGACTGGCGCAAAACCACTCGCCTGTTGATTGGCGTACACGCGAACGCTGCGTGGGCCGATCAACGCCAGGTCGCTGAGGCCTGCGCCCAGCAGGTCGGCCAACTGCCCTTGTGGATTGAAAAACTCCGCGGGGAACGCGTTGAACGTGGCGAACTGTGACCAGTTCCGCTCGGGACCGAGGGAGAAAAAACCGCTCCACCCCGGCTGGGCGATGCACCAGTCCAATCGGCCGTCGCCCGTGAGGTCGATCAGTGTTTGATGCAACGGTTTTGCAGCATCGGCAACGGGAATTCGGGGCAGCGCCTGCCGTTGGCCGTAAATCACTTCATTGCTGTTGGCCTTGGCCCGCATGGGTTCGCGGTAATACCAGCCGTCGTCGCCTCGATAGAGCAATCCGGGCAAGCCTTCGCCGTACAAGTCCACCCATTGATGAGCAGGGCCTTCGTTGAGCGTCTGCATCGGTTGCCAGGAGGAGGCACTGGAAAGCGTGAATTCGCTATAGCTGAACTCGACAGGAGGGCGGTTATCAATCGTCGACGAGTCGCCGAATGCCTGGTCATGGGCGGCGCTCAGTTGGTGATAACCCAGGGCCGTCTGCCGGTAATCGAGCAGCAAGCGTCGCACCAAGACAGGGGCAGGGCCCCATTCACCCGGAAAACGATGGAACATCAGGACCTGGCGGCACAACCGTTCGGTGCGTAATTCAAAACCGTAGGCGAAGCTGGAAAACGCATCGTCGCGGGCCAGCCATTGGTGGCCTTGATAATGCGGCTTTTGTTGGTATTCGGTGCTCCGTTCGCCGTAGTCGAACACCAATTCGAAGTGCCATTGCACAGCCTTCAGCCGGTCCGCTCCCCACAGGTAGAGGTCCGCATCGGCCTTGAAATTGCCATAGCACACCCGGCTCAGATAGCGCTGGGCCGTTACGTCTGCCTTGTATTGGTAAAGGATATGCTCGCCGTGGGCGTTCAGGCTTTCTTCCAGCAACCATTCGCCCACACGCCTGGCATCCAGGGGGGCTGCTCGACGCGCCGAAGGGCTTTTTCCGAATACATGGAGGCTGCCATCAGCATCGTGTACGAGCCAGAATCCCGGCTTTTCCTTGTCCGACGACCAATACTCGATCCGCTCGAAGCGGCTTTCGATTCTCGGAAAGTAGCGGATCACCGTGTAGGTCTCGTTCAGCGCCAGGCGGTTGTAGCGCCCGATGCGCGTCGAGCGGATGGCGCCTTGCGGATCTCGCTCGGGCAGCCACACCACTGTGCCGGGGCCGATGATCTCGTCTTCCTCGGTATAGGCCGGTACACCCTGGCTGGTACGTCGCGCCACGCACGGCAGCGACAGCCCCCAGCCGATACCGAACATGCCGTTGCCGACCGAGCTGGCATACCCCAGGGACAAGGATGGGGCGAAGCCGCGCCCCGGGGAAATCGGCAGGGCGATTTCATAAGACGCCGTGCCGTGGACGCCGATGGCGCTCCATCCTTTGCCTATGCTCTGGATGGCGCCGCCGCCCTTGGGCAATGACGGCGCGTTGACAGGCACTGTGCTGTGCTCACTCATCGCGAACCTCCGCCAGCCCGGGCCGTGTAGTTCACCTGCACGATGATGTCGGTCAGTGACTCCAGCATGTCCCTTTGGGCTTCGGGGTTGGGGAACGTCAGGCACCACGTGGAGACCGCACCGGTGTACTCGAAGGGCAGGTAGCGTTCATCGTTGAAATTGAGGGTGAAGAGGCCGTTATCGTCGACCCCCGTGGAAAGAGCGATCTGCTGGTGGGCGTAGCGGCTTTCCACGGACCGGCCACCGGGAGACATGAACACCTTGCTGGCGGTCTGGGTCAGCGTGGCTCGAATGTTTTCATAAGGGCCGACGAGGGCTGGCAAGGAGACGCTGATGGTTTTGATGCGCCGCAGGTAATGCTGCTGGTCTTTGTAATCGTCCTCGAATAACTCGTGCGTCAGCTCGAATTCGCACTGGCCTTGCAGCAGGTCGGCGTGGATCTGCGCCCATTCCTTGTTGAGGATGCTCGTTGCGGTTTTGCTCTTGAGTTGACGCAGCGATACCGTTTTACGAATTTCCAGATCCCGCTCGTTGCGGCGCAAGTATTCGGCCTGCATGTTCAACAGGCTCAGCTTCAGTTGCTCGCCCATTGCGAGGCCTCGATAGGTCGCATTCCAGGCACCGGGCTGGATGAAGCGTCTGTTCAAATCCGCCAGTTCATACTGCCAACAGGCTTCAGCCGCCAGGCAAAGACCCACTGTTGCGTCGTAGGCCTGACGGTAGAGCGCGGCAAACTGGCTGTTCAGCCATTGGTACAGTTGCGCTTTGGTGAAGCGCCTGCGGAAAAAATCGTAGTTGGTCTTGGCTTGGCCCAGGCTTGATTCCGCCAGGTGAAGTTGCAGGCGCGTGGCCGTTTCCTGCTCGGTAACATGCGCCAGTTGTGCGTCGAGCTGGAGCAGTTCGAGCTGTGCCTGGTCACGGGCCTGGGCCCATTCCTGCCGACGACGATGGAACTGTGCCGTCCGCTCGAGATGGGCCGCTGTCGTGCGGTTGCTGATGGCGGTGCCTTGGGCGATCGCTGCGGCAGCGTGCAGCGCACCTTCCCAACGGGAGCCGCCATTGCTGAAGCCAAAAATGTTAGGGGTCATCATCAGGCTGCCTGCTACGGCCTGGGAGTCGGACGCATTCTGTTCGGCTGCGCCACTTCTCAAGTACAACCGACAGGCCTGCCGCTCGGCTTCACTGACGCCTTTGTCCAGCAGATGCTGGTAGTGATGGGCTCGTCCCTCGACGATAGAGCGGCTGGCCAGCAGCGCCTGGCGGTTGTGGCGGTCGATCTTCAGTGCCTGGCGTTGCAGGTCGACGGCGATTTTCGCCAGGTCCCAGGCTTGCTGTTGTTGCAGCTCCTGCAATTGAGCCTGCTCTTTGCGCTCGATCAGCGATAGCAGCGTGGCGCCGAACTGGCTGAGGCTTTCAACGGCACTCTGTGCCTGGCTGTGCATGACCATGAAGCGATAGTTCGGGAGGTGTGGGAGCGATAAGCCCGGTGCGGCGCTGTCGGCGATGTTCAGGGCGTTGGCGCCGGGCAAGGCGCGAGGATCCAGCGGCGGAGCGAACAGCGGCAAATGCAGCGGCTTGCCGACGATGTCGAGGTTATGCCGCAGGTTGTACAGGCGACTTTCGGTGATGTCCCAGCGCTTGAGCAGCTCCGGGTTGAATGGCACGCGCAGATGCGGGGTATCGATCGTGGGCAAGGACGATTGTGAATGGTTTTCACGAAGGCGCAATGAGGGGCTGGCGTTGGACCGGGTCAGGGATCGTTCGAAATCGCGCAGGTTTTCATGGGGGCTTTCGCTCAACGCTTGCAGGCTGATGCGCGTCCATTGATCGAGCGTCTGAACGACCGCCCGCGGTCCCAATAGCTCCAGCGCCCGCACGTACCATAGCTTGGCCTCACTGAGGCTATCGGGTGTCAGCGCACGATATGCGCTGTCGCCTCGGTTGATCAGGATGTCGAGGTACAGGAAGTACAGCGCTTTGCGAAAGTGCACCGGATGGCTGAGGGCAATCTGGTGTGGATCGTGGGGCGCCTGGTCGTGATAGGCCGTCATATTGCCGTCGACCAGAGGCACGCTCTTCCAACAACCCTCATTTGCGCGACTGGGGTCGAAGACATGACGGAGCCAGCGTTCGGCTTCCTCGTATCGTTGTTCGGTGTTTAGCCGATGGGCGATCAGCCACGGTACGTAGAGGAACAGCTCCGTGAAGTAACGTCCGTATGGGCCGTGGAAGTCGATCTTGTTGGCGTCGCCTGGCAAGACGGGTTCCGATAGGTGTTGGGTCTGTTGATCGAATAGTGCATCCAGGCTGTTTTCGGTACGACGGATCAGTTCTGCGGCGAATACGGTGTTTAACCTGATGGGCTGGCGCGCTTTGTTCTTGGTATCGTTTTCGCTGATAGCGGATTTGTCGAAATCGAGAAACTGGATGGTTCCCAGGCTGGACTTCTCGACGGTAATGTCGGGAGGAGCGGTCTTAGATGTTAGCTTCTGACCGAGGAAGATCCCCGTTAAAGGGAGCTCGCCTTCCGCGTGGAGAGGAACCTTTATTTGAATGCGGTGGTGGCTTAAGTGTGGAAGGTATTTTTCTGCCGGCTTTTCTTTGGTTGTGTCTGTGTCTCCGGGTTCAAAGCCGAGATTTTTATCGACGTAAGTCGTTTTCTTGAAAATGAAGTTGTTAGATGAGTTTGCTTGGGACGCTCTGACGCATAAAGCGAGAAAAAGCAAATCATGTGAGTCTTGGTGGTAATGCACAGCAACAGTGCCGACCAATGTCTTGATCGTATCCAGGTCCTTGCTGCGAAGCGCGTCGTCCTCACAGTAACCCTGCAGGCAAACGCGCGGGGTGCTCCAGCTTCCATCCGGTTTTTTGAAACAAAGGCTCAAGCGCAATAGCGGATGGCTGCCCGCCGATTGTGACGTTGAAGAGGCGTTACTGATGGCTGCCGGGTCCTGGTGGATGCATTCGGCCCATACGACGAACAAACGATTGTTGAACCAGACCGGCCTTATCGAATGCTCGACCGCGCTCTCGGAAATCGGCACGTTGGCTTTTTCCCAATCCGACCAGGCGTAAGGGTCCGGCTGGTCAAGTTTCGGCGGGTTGGCTGGCGGGGATGGGGGTATGCCGTCCAGCGGGCGTTGGGCCATGTTCAGCGAACGCCAGAAATAGCTGTTCTCGGAACGAGATTTGCCGATGAAGTAGTAGGTGCTGTTGGCAAGATCCTCGCCATCGATGTAGCCAGTAAGAATGCTCAGGTTGGCGACTTCTTCGAATCGGGTCAGGTACGCCATGACGGCCGACTGGACCGCATCGGGTTGAAGCCGGTTCTGATTGAGGTCGTTTTCCAGTTGCCGGAAGTTGTCGCTCTTGTTGGCCCTCAGCAGTGGGTCCAGATAAATCGACGGGAAATAGAGCAACTTTTGATGGGCGGCCCACGTGGGATATTGATGCAGCTCGTTGCGCCAGGTCTCCAGGTGCTCGGCGCCCAGGCTTGCCGAGTCGTAGCCGGGTTCCAGGTTCATCAGGATGCGATGGATGTATTGCTGCAGGCTGGCGATGGCACATGCCACGGGTGTGGTGGGCACGTCCTGGCTGACCAGTACATCGAGCAGCCAGTGTTCGTAAAGCGCCTCGGCCGTCTTGAACTTCAGGTTTCTTGTCGTAGGGTTGTTGGGCGCAACCTTGTTCAAATAGAGCGCTAACTGTGCATCGCGCAGGCTTTCATCAAGCTGCTTTTTTATGGCAACGGTCATATTCAATCCTTGAATGTTGGGGAAGGAGGACGTGTCAGTGGCAGGCCGCGATCAGCGCTTCACCGACGGTCCTCCAGTCCGATGTCTCGCTGTCGCTGTTGAGTGCGGTTGCCTTGAGCAGCAGGCTGGCCGACAGCCCGGTGCGCTGGCAGCACGCCTGGCAACGCATGACCCAATCCACGGCTTCCATGGTCTGGGCGCGTTTGTGTTCCAGGTGTGCAGTCAGGTAGCTGACTTCGTCAGTGCTCCAGTCCAGCAGGCTGGCCAGCAGGTTATTGGCTTCTTCGCCTGCGCCTTGCGGCGTGTCTTGGTTGGCAAGCTGCAGGTAATGCAGCAGGTGTTCTTCTGATCGGGCCTGATGGTGGGCGCAGTGGCTGAAGCGTTCGAGTAGATACAGGGTTTGGGGCGTCAGCGTTCCCGTGCTGCCTGCAGCCAGCCAGGTCGGGTTGTTCATCAATTGCTGCAGGGTGCTGCTGCTCAGGTGCAATCCCTTGCACGTTTGGGCTGTGCGCAATACCGTCGCCAGCAGCGCAGGCATTTTCCCAGGGGCGCTCTCGATGGCCGCGACAATCGTTGTTGCATGGGTGTCGGCCATTCGCATCACGCAGGGGAAGTACTCCGCGGACAAGTCGGCAAGGTCGTGCAACAGGGTCTCCACCACGTGCCGGTCTCCGCTCGGCTGGGTATCTTCCGCCAGCAGTATCGACAGTCGTTTTTCCAGGCTCTTGTTCATTGGCACGTCGTCTCCGATAACATCGAACAGACGACACCATGACGCGACATCCCGGTTGTCTTGCTTGAGCCAGTCGACGGCCCAATCCAGCGCCATCAGCACATCGAGAATGTCGGGCTGTGAGGCGTGCGAAGTACTCAATGTCCCTGTCACCAACGCTTTGCAGAAATCCTCCCCGCCCAGTACGTGGGCCAGCGCCGTGCATTCTAAGGGAGAGAGCCCGAACATCCGGGCGATACGGGCCTGGCGGTAGAGTGACGAGACCGTGGATAAATCGTGTTTGAACGAAGGCAGGTGTTTTTTGGTTTGCTTCGTTAGCAACAGCAGCGAATCCTGCGTCATGGCAAGTCCGAGGCCAGCACTGAGATAGCTGAAGGTTTTCAGGTCCGTCGTGACCAGGTCTTCCACCTGCGGGTGTTCGAGCAATTGGGTTCGATTGAACACCTGGTCAAACAAGGGCACCTGCTGGCCGCAAGCAGCAATCGGCATGTCGTGCAGTAACGACGCAAACTCTTGCGGCGCGATGCCGTGGTGTTGGTTCAGATAGCGATAGACCCCCAGGGTGCGCAAGGTATTGATGTTGAGCGTCATCGTCGTGCTGCCTTCCGAGCGCAAGGCATTGACGATCAGCGTGTCCAGTTCGGCAACGGGAATACCGGTCCAGCGCTGCAGTCGGATCACTCGCTGCATGCGGGCGAACCGTTCGCGGGATGCATGGGTGAAGGTATTCGCGGGCTTGAGAATCGTCAGGGCGGCTGTCGATTCCGGCCCGTTGATGTAGGCGGCTCCATAATTATTGGCATGAGTCGAGGGGGGACTGGCGGTCGAGGTTCGTGGGCTGTAGGTGCCTTGTGCCAGCAACTGCTCGACCTGTTCCGTGGTCAGTCCGGTGCGCTCCTTGAAGAACGAAAGATCGTGCAGGCGATTGGTGTTTTCAGTGCCGTAGCTTTTCTTCAGGACGCCAAGGTCCAGGTCTGAAGTGGCCGGCGCGAGCAGGATTTTCTGTTGCTCAGGACTGAGCCCGGACAACAATCTTTGCGCCTCGACATGGGATTGCGAAACATGCCCGTAAGGTGAATCTCCTGATGAAAACGGGAGCTTCAGGCTCACCCGATAATTCAATTCGCCAAGCACCGGTTTGTTTGTGTCTAGCCCCAACAGGCACTGGTGATGATGCAGGTCGTAGGGCAGTGAGAAGGGGTAGTGTTCGCTGGCCAGGACCTGGTGGACGGTCTTGTCGCTCGTTGCCAGATGGGCCTCGATCGCATCGCGCAACGTGTCATTGACGATGTCCAGCATCGGCCGCGCAACGAAGGCACTTTGTTGATCGAGTATCAGTCCCTTGAGGTCCGGTCGCCGTTGCTCCAGGGTGATTTTGTCGGTTGATGGGGAGGCGTTTTCCAGCTGGCCGGCAAACAGATACAGCGCCCGCAGATAGGCCACGGGCGAGTCGATGGCAGCGATGTCACCTTCCTTGCAGAACTGATCCCAATGCTCGTTGAACAGCGCTTGATAGCTGATGGACGCTGAGGTTGAGACCGAACCCAGGCTGCGCCGAGCACGTCGCCGGGTATCGCTGGGCGATATCAGGTGCTCCTGATACAGACGACTGATCTGTCGGGCATAGCTCGCGGCGTGGTCATAGACCTGCCCGGCATCCACGTCGGTGTGCTTGCCCAGCTCAAGGACGAACTGCGCCTTGCCCATGCGTATGACGTCGAAGACTGACGTCAATCCCATGCGCTGCAGGGCTGTCCTGAAATCGGCCTGGGCGTTGTCCTCGCCGATTGGGGCGTCGATGAGCCGGTGCAACAGTGAGTCGTTGCTTGCGTCCATGTGTTGTCCATCTCCTGTTCGAACGGAATGTGCGGTCCAGGGGAAACCGTACAGGAGCGTGCGACAAAAGGCGGTAGGACGAGAGGGGGTGGGTTTTGTACGAAAGGGCGATGCGTTGCTGGTTTCTACTGAGCAGGATTTTACTGTAGACCGTATACCAGGAGCGTGAGGCCCATAAGAGGCCCCACGCGGGGTTCTTCATACCTTTAAGTGAACCACGTTGTTGCAATGTATGGGGCCTAGGGCGCGACTCAAACCCTGAAGTGACTCACCATCATCTGCAACTGATTGCCCAACCGCGCCAGTTCAACACTGGACGCAGCGGTTTCTTCGCTGGCGGCGGCGGTCTGTTCGGAGACGTCGCGCACGTTGATGATGCTGCGGCTGATTTCCTCGGCCACGGCGCTTTGCTGTTCGGCGGCTGCGGCGATCTGCTGGTTCATCGACTGGATGTTCGACACCGTGCGGGTGATGTTCCCCAGTGACACGCCGGCCTTGCGGGTCAGGGCCACGCTGCTGTCGGTCAGGTTGCGGCTGTTGTTCATCACAGCGGCCACTTGTTGGGTGCCGTTTTGCAGGCCGGCCACCAGGCCTTCGATTTCCTCGGTGGACTTCTGCGTGCGCTGGGCCAGGCCACGAACTTCGTCCGCCACCACGGCGAAACCACGGCCCGCTTCACCGGCGCGTGCCGCTTCGATGGCGGCGTTGAGGGCCAGCAGGTTGGTCTGTTCGGCCACGGCCTTGATCACGTCCATGACGCTGCCGATCTTGTCGCTTTCCTGTTGCAGCACGGTCATGGCGTCGGTGGAACGCACCACTTCGCTGGCCAGGCGTTCGATCTGGGCGATGGCTTCGCTGACCACCTGATCGCCGGCCCGGGCTTCGCCGTCTGCGGCGGCGGCTGCTTGGGAGGCTTCTTCGGCATTGCGCGCCACTTCCTGGACCGTGGCGGTCATTTCGTGCATGGCGGTCGCAACCTGGTCGGTCTCGACTTTCTGGCTGTTGACCCCGGCGCTGGTCTGCTCGGTCACGGCGGACAGTTCTTCGGCGGCGCTGGCGATCTGGGTCACACCATCGCGGATGCCGCTGATCAGGTCGCGCAGGGTCACGCCCATACGGGCGATGCCTTGTTGCAGCACGCCCAGTTCATCGCGACGGGTGACGATGACCGTGTGCGACAGGTCGCCACTGGCGATGCGTTCAACCACGGCCAGGGTTTCGCGCAGCGGACGGGTAATCTGGCGCGTGATGATCACGGCCGCGATGATGCCCATCAGTAACGCCAGCAAGGTGCTGGTCAGTTGCAGGGTGCGCGCCTGGGCGCTTTCGGCGTCGCGGCGGTCGAGTTGGATCTGGTACAGCTGCTCGCTCAGGGAAACGATGCTCGCGCCCTGGTCAGTCATTTCCTTGCGCGCCTGGACCACATCGGCGGTGGCCAGCTTGAAGGCCTGCAAGGCGCTGCGGTATTGGCCCAGGGCGTTTTCCAGCTGGCGCAGTTCATCTTGGCGGGTGCTGGAGAAATGCTCATTCAACGGTTTGAGCGAAGCAATGGCGGCGTCCAGTTGGGTAACGGCCTTGCGTTCGGTATCGGCGTTGCTGTTGGCGGTGTAGCCGCGCACTTCATAGCGGGCCAGCATGAACGCCTGCTTGGCTTGGGTGATGGCCTGGAACTGGGCGAAGCGTTCATCGCTCAGAGCCATCTGCCGCACGTCGGTATCGATGGTCTCGATCAGCTTGTAGGCGATCTCGGCGTTCGCGCCCATGGCGTCACGGGCGGTGTTGCCGGTGCGATAGGCGCCGCGCATTTTGTTCAGGGAAACCTGATAGGCGCTGATGACTGCGCTCTGCTCCTTGAGCAGTTTGACGTTTTCCGGGCTCTTGAAACTGCTGAGCAGCGCGTTCTGTTGCGCCACGAAACCGTCGAGGGTGGTCTGCACATTTTGTGCGGCAGTCTCGTCGCCATTGGTTAGCATGTATTGCAGGCGCGTAACCCGCAGCTTGGTCAGGCTGGCGTTGAGCTGGGTGATGTCGCTCATCCAGTTGCTACGGTCGATCAGACCGCCAAGGCTGGTCCAGCTGGTCAGGGCCAGCAGGCAGGTCAGTACCAGCACCAGGCCAAAGCCAAGGCCTAATTTCATGTTGACGCTAATGTTGCCAAACCAGCTATTCATCAAATTCCTCCAGGAACGTTGTGCTGCTTGATCATCGATTGGCTGGAAGATTGTTGTTGTTAAGAGCCAGCAAAAACCTGTAACAGGGCTATATCGGCCACCACACCTGGATCTGTAAATTTTTTTCCGGCTATCGGGATTGCTGGGTATTGAGGTGCATGCCAAGCTTTTTTTCACATTCGTTTCACTGCCTGCCAACGTCGGTCTCTCTACTGTCGCGCCATCGAATGACTGGGTGGATGCCGTCGGGGCGGCTTGATGTGGAACTGAGACTGAGCCTTTTCGGCCTGACGCGTTCGATCGATACGCGCCGGTTTGCCCGTCACCGAAACACTGTGGTGGCCTTGGCGGCGGCACTGTTGGTGATCCCGTTGACCCTCTGGCTGCTGAGCCCGGCAGCGATACCGGACCTGGCCCACGGCAACGTCGCCGGCGCCCGGGCGTTGGCCGACGGTTGGGCCAAGGGGGAGATGATCGTGCTGGTGCGCCATGTCGAACGCTGCGACCACGCCAAGGCCGCGTGCCTGAATGATCGCGAAGGCATCACTGACCGAGCCCGTGCCGTTGCGGTGGACCTGGGCTCGCGGTTCGAGCAACTGGGCCTGGACAACGCCGACCTCTACAACAGCCCGCTGGTCCGTGCGGCCCAGACAGCGGGCTACATGTTCAACAAGGTGAGTGCGGGTGACGACTGGCTGATCAATTGCCGCCACGACCTTCTACGTAATGCCCTGGCCCATAAAGTCGCCGGGCGCAACCTGATTCTGGTTACCCACAGCGAATGCATGCAGGCGTTGGAAACCGCGCTCCAGCGGCCAACCTCGACGTTTGGCTACGGCGCATCGCTGTTCGTCTCCACCGCCCAGCCACAAGCGCCGCAGTTGCTCGGTTTTATCGAAGCATCTGACTGGCGATCGATGGCGTTTAAGTGATTTTTCCCACGTTTAGGACCGCCCATGCTGACGTCTGCTCGCGCCCGTTTCTACGGGCTCAATCTTGGAATTCCCCTGGTCTGCGCGGCAGTGGTGTTCTTGCTGTTCGACATGACTCGCATCGATATCGCCTTCAGCGATTTATTCTACGACCCGCTGCACCAGGTCTTTCCGTTGGAGCACGTGCGGCTGTTCGAGAAAATCACCCATAAGTGGGCCAGGATCATCCCGAACTGGACCGGCGAGGCGGCGATTATCGGGGCGCTGTTGTCGTTTGTCTGGCCGATCTTCAAGCCAGAAAAGCGCCCGGGATTACTTCGCTTGCTGGAGAAGACCCGTTTGGCCACGCCGTTGCGTTTTGCCCACAAGCATCGGCGCGATTTTCTCTATGTGGTCTTTGCATTTTCCCTCAGCACCGGGGTCATTCATTACCTCAAAGGTCACACCAGCGTGTATTGCCCGGTGGAAACCACCCAGTACGCTGGCAAGATCGAGCACAAGGAATGGTTCCAGAACTTCAATCTGTTGAAAGTCGCCGGTGATGGGCGCTGCTGGCCAGGCGGCCATGCGTCTGGCGGCTTCACGATGCTGGCGTTGTATTTCGTGGCCCGCCGTTACCGTTGGCGTCATTCCAAAGCGGTGATGTATGGGGCGCTGGCCCTGGGGTTCGTCTACGGCACGACGCGGGTCTTGCAGGGTTGGCACTACATGTCGCACACGTTCTGGGCGGGGATTTTCGTCTGGTTGAGCTGTTGGCTGATGGCGCTGATGTTTTATGGACGGGTGGTCCTGGCGCAGCCGGTGTTGACGCGACGTCCGGTCACTATCGGGCCAGCCGTACCCGAGTTGGGTAACGCGCAATCGCCGGCTTGAATGACAGGCAAAAAAAAGCCCGCGGGAGGGCGGGCTAAAACCTTAGTTTCTTGAATGAGCGAGGGGACTTTACCCAATCACACGGGGGTGTGGGGTGAAGAAAAGTTCATGAGGCCGCCTCCTTGCCAGGCCTCATGCCCTCGGACTCTGTTCACCGAAGCTCAAACCGATCCAGGTTCATCACCTTGACCCACGCGGCGATGAAGTCTTTGACGAACTGCTCCTGGGCATCCGAGCTGGCATAGACTTCGGCCAAGGCCCGTAGCTGCGCGTTGGAGCCGAAGACCAGGTCGACGCGAGTGCCGGTCCATTTGACTTGGCCGGTCTTGCGGTCACGGGCTTCGAAGGTTTCCTGGGTGTCGGAGAGTGGTTTCCATTCCACGCCCATGTCGAGCAGATTGACGAAGAAGTCGTTGGTCAACGCCCCTGGCCGTTGGGTAAAGACGCCGTGCGCGGTGTGGCCGACATTGGTATCAAGTACTCGCAGACCGCCGATCAATGCTGTCATCTGCGGTGCGCTAAGGGTCAGCAGCTGTGCCTTGTCGATCAGCAGCGCCTCGGCGGACACGCGGTACCTGCCCTTGAGGTAGTTGCGAAAGCCATCGGCGATGGGCTCCAGAAAACCGAACGACTCGACATCCGTCTGCTCCTGGCTCGCGTCCATGCGCCCCGGCGAGAACGGTACCGTCACGCTGAGCCCGGCATTTTTCGCCGCCTGTTCAATGCCAGCGCTGCCGCCGAGCACGATCAGATCCGCCAACGAGATCTTCTTGCCGCCGGACTGGGCGGCGTTGAACTCGTTCCGGACCTTTTCCAAGGTCGCCAGCACCTGAGCCAGTTGTTCCGGCTGGTTGGCGGGCCAATCTTTCTGCGGGGCCAGGCGCAGGCGTCCACCGTTGGCGCCGCCGCGTTTGTCGGAACCGCGGAAGGTGGATGCCGCGGCCCAGGCAGTGGACACCAGCTGTGAAACCGACAGGCCAGAGGCCAGCAGCTTGTCCTTGAGGGCGCTGACGTCGCTGTCGTTGACCAGGGCATGGTCAACCGCCGGGATAGGGTCTTGCCACAGCAGTTCTTCATTGGGCAGTTCCGGGCCCAAATAGCGCGAGAGCGGGCCCATATCGCGGTGGATCAGCTTGAACCAGGCGCGGGCGAAGGCGTCGGCCAACTGATCTGGGTTCTCCAGGAAACGCCGCGAGATCTTCTCGTAGATCGGGTCGAAGCGCAGCGCCAGGTCGGTGGTCAGCATCGTTGGGTTACGCCGTTTGGACGGGTCGTGGGCATCGGGGATGATGCCGGCGCCTGCGCCATTTTTTGGTGTCCATTGGTGCGCACCGGCCGGACTTTTGGTCAATTCCCACTCAAAGCCAAACAGGTTTTCCAGGTAATTATTGCTCCAGCGGGTGGGCGTGGTGGTCCAGGTCACCTCCAGGCCGCTGGTGATGGTGTCGGCGCCTTTGCCGGTGCCGAAACTGTTCTTCCACCCCAGGCCTTGCTGTTCCAGGCCTGCGGCTTCGGGTTCGGCACCGACATTGTCCGCGGGCCCGGCGCCGTGGGTCTTGCCGAAGGCGTGGCCACCGGCAATCAGCGCCACGGTTTCTTCATCGTTCATGGCCATGCGGGCGAAGGTTTCGCGGATATCCAGCCCGGCAGCGACCGGGTCCGGCTGGCCCTCGGGGCCTTCCGGGTTAACGTAGATCAGCCCCATCTGCACCGCTGCCAGCGGGTTCTCCAGGTTGCGTCCCTGGTCGGTACGGCTTTCTTCGTTGCCCGGTTCGGCCACCAGTTGTCCTTCACCGGGATCCTGCATGGCGGCTTTATCCGGTTTGCCGTAGCGGACATCGCCGCCCAGCCATTTGTTTTCGGAACCCCAATAGACGTCTTCATCCGGTTCCCAGACGTCCGCACGACCACCGGAAAAACCGAACGTCTTGAAGCCCATGGATTCCAGCGCGACGTTGCCGGTGAGGACGATCAGGTCGGCCCAGGAGATGTTGCGGCCATACTTCTGCTTGATTGGCCAGAGCAGCCGACGGGCCTTGTCGAGGCTGACGTTGTCCGGCCAGCTGTTGAGCGGGGCAAAACGCTGCTGGCCGGAACCTGCCCCACCGCGCCCGTCACCGGTGCGGTAGGTGCCGGCACTGTGCCATGCCATGCGCACAAAGAGCGGCCCATAGTGGCCGAAGTCCGCCGGCCACCAGTCCTGGGAGTCGGTCATCAGCGCCCGCAGATCTTCCTTCAGTGCTTGAAAATCCAGGCTTTTGAAGGCTTGGGTGTAGTTGAAGTCCTCGCCCATGGGGTCGGACAGCGACGAGTGCTGATGCAGGATCTTCAGATTCAGTTGGTTCGGCCACCAGTCGCGGTTGGTCGTGCCACCGCCGGCGGCGTGATTGAACGGACATTTCGATTCGTTTGCCATGAGGAGCTACCTTTGGTCGTGTTCATCCAGCTATCCGGCCCGGTCGGGCTTTTTTAGCGGTAGGTGAAATCAAGGACGTAGGGCAGGGCTCACTGTTCGCTCAACTGATCGTCATGACCACGCGCAACGTGAGAGCGGTCTAGTTGCCAGTACGGTGGCCCACGGCAAGCCCAGTACGTTTCTGAACGTTTCGTATCTCTTGTCAGGTTCAGGTCTCAATGGGCCGGATTACACCAGCCTGAATTAAGGCTAGCCCCCCTCTGCCAGATAGCTAATAGGCGCAGTATTAACGGTCGATAGGGACAATCTTTTATCGGGCCCCAGAGGTGAGGCAGATGATATGAGTGGCGCCTGCCGTGACGGACCCAATAATGAACAAATGCCCGCGCAGCACGGCCTTCCATGAAGCGGGTCATGCCCTGGCCTTCTGGTGGAACGGCCAACCGATAAAACGCATCACCGTGCGTACCAAGGCCCAAGCCTGCACGGGGCCTCTGTTCGACCTGTGCGGTAACCCCCTGTACGCAGAAGGGATGGTGGAAGCGGATTACCTTGTCCCGCGCCCGGCCTTCAACGCTCCGGGAATCGCTGAATACCTGCCCTCGATGGTCGATGCCATTGAACGTGACCTGCTCCATTGCTTCGCGGGGCCCGTGGCCGAGGCGGTCTACCGGCACCGCAGGTCCGACCGGTTGATCAGGGGCAGCGGCCGGGGAGACCTGGACCGGGGGCTCGAATTGATCAGCCTGCTGCCGCCGCGCAAGCTACTTGATGCCGAATCCCAGGCCATTGCCCGCTGCAGCTGTCTGGTGCATCGCTACTGGCCGGCTGTCAGCGCCGTGGCGGGCTTTCTGCAAGAGCACGGCACGGTTGAGGGGAGCGCCGTCACAGCGCTGCTGTGCGAGATGACCGGGGAGCGACCGATGTTGCTTGGCCATCAAGTGGCAAGCCTCGACTCGTGATCAAGGCGTTGCCACTGGCCCTATCCGACTCGGATGAAAGCCACTGCTCGCTAGCGCTTCACCGTTTCCTCGAGAGAGAAACGCCCCAGTGGGTTTTGCTGGAAGTGCTCGATGTTCTTGCGCGAAATATTGATGTATGGGCTGTAGTAGAGATCGATCCAGTTGACGTCCTGCTTGGCGATCGCCTGAAGGTCGGTATACATCTGCTTGCGCTTGGTCGGGTCCACTTCTACCCGCGCGGCCGCGACCAGATCCTTGACCTTGTCGTTCTTGTAGCGGGTCATGTAATTCATGTTGGTGTCATGCCCCAGCACGAAGGTGGTCTTCTGGTCCGGGTCGAGGATGTCGTTGGTCCAGTACATCACGGACAGATCGTAATCGCCGTCGATCAGCATTTGCCAACTCTGGGTCGGGTCGACTTTCTGTAACGTGGCTGTCACGCCGACCGCTGCGAGCTGTTGCTGGACCAGCACGGCGATCTGCTCGTCGGCTTCATTGCCCGCATTGACCACATAATTGAGCTTCAGGCCTGAGGCGCCTGCATCCGCCAGCATTTTCCTGGCTTTTTCCGGGTCGTACGGGCGCTGCAGATTATCGGCATTGTGATAAAGCGCGCCTTTAGGGATGTAGGAATAAGCCACTTGGCCATGGCCGAACGTCACGGTATCGACCAGGGATTTTTTGTTGATCGCAAGGTCCAGGGCCTGACGTACTTCAGGCTTGCCCAGCAGTCCGTGCTCATGGTTGATCAGCAGGTGGTCCTCGCGGGTGGAGGGATCCATGTGCACGACCAGGTTGGGATCTTTCTTCAGGGTTTCGACGCGCGAGAAGGGCACGAAGATCGCCGAATCCAGTTCACCGGCCTGTACCTTCAGCATCCGCGTATTGTCATCCGGGATGGAGATCCATTCCACGCCATCCAGGCTCACCTTGTCGGCCTGCCAGAAGTTGGGGTTCTTCTCCAGCACCACGCGATCACCGCGTAGCCACTCCTTGACGATAAAGGCGCCAGAGGCAACGGGGTCCTGGGCGTAGGCTTCCTCCCCCATTTTTTCCATGGCCTTTTGCGACAGGATGGAGACGTTGGGCAACGCCAGCTGCGCGAGGAAGGGTACTGAAGGGCTCGTGAGTGTCACCACCAGTGTCTGCGGGTCGGTTGCTTGGGCCTTGTCGATAATCTTGTAGGAGTCGCTCCACAGCGACCCTTTGTTGTCGCGAATGCGCAACAGACTGAACGCTGCATCGCTGGCGGTAATCGGTGAGCCGTCGGAGAACTTGGCCGAGCGTAGTTTGAAGGTATAGGTCAGGCCATCGTCGGAAACGTGCCAGCTTTCGGCCAGCCCCGGTACCAGCTTGGTGCCGGTGTTGTCGACGCGCACCAATACGTCGTAAACATTGGAGAACACCCAGTTATCACGGTTTTGCGCGCTTTTGATCGGGTCGAACGTCGTACTTTCTTCACGGCAACCGATGGTCAGCACGCCCGCAGCCTGGGCGACACCGGCCGCCAGGGTACAAACGGTCAACGTCGCGGCGGTCAGCAACTTCAAATGTTTCGATCGCATGGTCAGACTCCCTATTGATGAATGTTTTTTTAGAGCAATGGCTCTCCGAGCACACAGCTATAACGATGTCCATTGATGTCATGGATGGGGGGCGGCGTTTTTGCGCAGACGGGTTGTGCATACCGGCAGCGCGGGTGAAAAGCGCAGCCGGATGGAAGGTTCAGGGGGCTGGGGGGCTCGCCAGGCAGGGGGTCGCTCAGCAACGATCGAGTCGGGTCGATGTGTGGAATGGACTGGATCAGCGCGACGGTATAGGGATGTCGCGGGCTGCTGAACACGGCCTCCGTGGGCCCTTGCTCGACGATCTCGCCGAGGTACATCACGGCGACCCGATCACATAGCCGCCGAACGATCGCCAGGTCATGGGCAATGAACAGAATCGCCAGGTTCATGCGCTGCCGCAGCTCCAGCAGCAGGTTGATGATCTGTCCCTGGATGGAAACGTCCAGCGCGGCCACGCATTCATCGGCGATGATCAACCGTGGCTCGATGGCCAGTGCCCGAGCGATTCCCACACGTTGACATTGACCGCCACTCAACGAACCCGGTTTGCGGTTGGCCAGCTCCGGCCGCAGGCCGACCAGGGTCAGCAATTCATCGACCCGATGGCGAATCAGTGATGCAGGGATCGCACATCGCACTCGCAGCACTTCAGCCAGGGTGTCGCCAATGCTCAATCGCGGATTGAGGGCGGTATAAGGATCCTGGAAAATCATCGCGGTTTCGTGGCGCAATCGCTCGATGTCGATCCGCTTGCCTTGAGCCATATCCACGCCATCGAACAGGATTTGTCCGGCGCTGACCTCAGTGAGGCGCAAGATGGCCCGACCCAGGGTACTCTTGCCGCTGCCCGACTCACCCACCAACCCAAGCACTTCCCCGGTGGCCAGACTCAGCGATACACCGTTGACGGCTTTCACCCATTGCCTGTTGATCCCGAACGGACCACTGCCAGGGGCGGCGAAGCGCACCTGTAGATCCTTCACTTGCAACAGGGTCATGACGAGGCCCCCTCAGGCAGCGGGTAATGGCAGGCGATTCGGTGTGTCTCGGTCGTGACTTGCATCTGTGGCAACAGCCGCGTGCACTGGCTGCCCTGCTGAAGGCAGCGTGGATTGAAGCGGCAACCGGTGGGCAGCGCATCCAGCAGAGGCGGCTGGCCGGCGATGGTTTTGAGCATGGCATGGCCGGTGCTGGTAGCCGGTTGGCAGTCGATCAGGGCCGCCGTATAGGGATGTCGGGGATGAGCCAGCAGATCAAGCTTGGTGCCGTGCTCGCAGAGCCGACCGGCGTACATCACCGCGATCGAGTCACAGGTCTGGGCGACGACCCCCAGGTCGTGGGTGATCATGATGATTGACAGGCCACGTTGGTCGCGCAAATCCAGGAGCAGGCGCAGGATCTGTGCCTGTACCGTGACATCCAGGGCGGTGGTCGGCTCATCGGCGATCAGCACCTGAGGGTTGCAACCTAATGCCACGGCGATCATGGCGCGTTGACGCATGCCACCGGAAAACTCATGGGGATAACTGTCGACCCGCCGTAGCGGATCGGGAATGCCCACCTGGCGTAACACATCAATGGCCTTCGCCCGAGCTTCACGTTTGGACGCCCCCTGATGCAGGCGTATGCCCTCGCCGATCTGTTCGCCGATACGCATCAACGGGTCAAGATGACTACCGGGGTTCTGAAAGATCATCCCCAGCCGCCGACCTCGTATGCCCCGCATGCCGGCCTCATCCAGCGACAGCAGGTCCTCACCGGCAAGGCGCACGGCCTTGCCCTGGACCCGGAGGTTTGAAGAGGGTAGCAAGCGCATCAAGGCCCGGCAGGCCATCGTCTTGCCTGAGCCGCTTTCACCCACCAGACCGAGGATTTCGCCTTCGGCCAGGTCAAATGACACACGATCCACCAGCGTGACTTCGCCCTCACCGTGGCCGGCGATTACGCTGAGGTCCTCGACGTGCAACACCGGTGTACTCATGGACGCTCTCCGAGGTGCTCGGCGACACCGTCGGCCAGCAGACTGAAGCCCATGGCCAGGGTGACGATCGCCAGTCCCGGGAAGGTGCAGATCCACCAGGCGTTGGTGATAAAACTCTGGCCCTCGGCGACCATCGTGCCCCACTCGGCGGTGGGGGGCTGAACCCCCAGGCCGAGGTAGCTGACCGCCGCCCCATTGAGCAGTACCAGCACTGCGTCGGACATGGAGAACACGATCGAACCGAACATGGCATTGGGCAACAGGTGCCGAAACAGAATGCGTCCATGACCGAAGCCCAGGCTTTTTGCTGCCAAGGCGAAATCGCTTTCCTTGAGCACCAGAATCTGCGAGCGGATCAGCCGTGCATAGGACACCCAACCCACCAAAGCCATCGCAATATAAAAACTGCTCAGGCCGGGGCCGAGGATGGCCATGATTGCCAACATCAGCACCAGGAAGGGGAAGGCCAGGATAATATCGATCAGGCGCATGCAGATCGTGTCGAACCGGCCACCGATATAGCCGGCCAAGGCGCCGACGCAAGTGCCGATCAAGAACGGGAAAATCACCCCGATCACGGAAATCTGCAAGTCGATGCGCGCGCCCCAGATCACTCGGGAAAGAACGTCGCGACCGAAATTATCCGTGCCGAAAGGATGGGCCAGGCTCGGCCCCAGCAGGCGGATATCGGTGTTCTGGGCAATCGGATCGAAGGGCGCGACCCAGGGGGCCAAGAGTGCGAGCAACAGCCAGCCAAACAGAATCGCCAGGCCCAGCACGGTGGCCGGGCGACCGTTGCGCAAGCCGAAACGCAGCGCAAGACGCCAGGCGGGACTGAGGGTCTGGCCGCTCATCGCATGTTCACCCGCGGATCAATCATCACGGTCAGCACATCGGCGAGAAAATTGACCGTGACGGTGGCGAGGGCCAGCACCATGGCCACGCCCTGGACCACCATGTAGTCACGGGTAAAGATGCCGCGTACCAGCAATTGGCCGATGCCGGGAATGGCAAACAGACTTTCGATGACCACCGTGCCGCTGATCAACCAGCCGATGTTCACCGCCAGCAGGTTGACCGCCGGCACCAGGGAGTTGGGCAGCACATGCCGATGAAATATCGCCCGCTCGGACAAGCCCCGGGCCCGTGCGGCGGTGGCATGATCGGCTTGTAGCTCCATGAGCATGCTGGCACGCAGATTGCGCACCAGCACGGCGGAGAGTGCCAAGGCAATGGTCAGGCACGGCAAAATCATGTGATGCAGTTTGTCCCACCCTGTACGTCCATAGCCTGAGACCGGGAACAGCCCCAACTGCACGCTGAGCAGCAGGATCAACATGATGCCTAGCCAAAACGCCGGCATGCCGAGCCCTGCCGTGGTGAACAGACGAATCAGGTGATCCTGCCAGCCGCCCTTGTTGCGCGCCGCCACCGTTGCCAGCGGCACGGCAATCAGCAGCGCCAGCAGTACGCTGCCGAGCACCAGGAACAGGGTTGGCTCAATGCGGGTACTGATCAACTTCAAGGCATCGACTTTGTAGAGCAGCGATTGGCCGAGATCGCCTTTGAGCAGGTTCTTGAGAAAGTAGAAGTACTGCATCCACAGCGGCTGGTCGAGACCGTACTGGGCACGAATCCTGATCAGCGCCTCCGGTGTGCTGCGCGAGCCCAGCAGTGCCCGGGCGGGATCCCCGGGAATTGAGCGCACAAGCACAAAGGTGATCATGCTGATGCCAAACAGCACCGGCAATAGCTGTAGCGGGCGCGACAGTATGAAACGGTAGCGCGCCAGGTTCATGGGTTAGTTCCGATGGCGGTGCAGAAAATCCAGCAGGACTGGAAAATAGGCTTGGGGCTCTTCGTAGAAGGGCATGTGGCTGCTGTTGGGGAACACATTCAGTTGTACATCCTTGAGCACCATTTTCATGCGCATTGCGCAGGCTGGCGTCAGTTCATCATGTTGACCGGTGGTGATCAGCACGGGCATTTCGAAGCCGGCCATCTGCTCGATGCGATTCCAGTCCTTGAGGTTGCCGGTATAGAGAAATTCGTTGGGGCCTTGCATGGTCATGTAGGGCCCCATGTTCCAGTCGCCCAGGGAACGTGTCACCGGTGCTGGCCACTCGTCCAGACGGCAGACATGGCGATAGTTGAGCAGGGTGATGGCCGCCTGGTATTGCGGATGATCCAGGGTGCCCAAGGCTTCATGGCGCTGCATCATCGCGACGGTCTCACTGCCCAGGGCCGCCCGTAGACGTTCGAGCTCCCGGGACAGGTGAGGGATATCGCCGGCGGTATTTTCCAGGATCAGGGTTTTCAGCGATTGGGGGTGATGAATGGCGTACTCGATCGCCAGCCAGCCACCCCAGGAGTGCCCTAGCAGGTGCACTTTGCCCAGGTCGAGGGCTTGGCGGACGGTCTCTACCTCCGCCACATAACGGGTGATGTCCCACAGGGATTCGTCAGTAGGCCTGGCCGAGGCACCGGTACCCAACTGATCGAAAGCGATGACCCGCAAGCCCTTTTCCTTGAGCCAGCCGTGGCTGTCACGCAGATAATCGCAAGGCAATCCCGGGCCGCCATTGAGGCACAACAGCACCTCGTCGCCGTCGCCAAAGCCATAGGCCACCAGATGATGACCGTCGACTTCCAGGTCGTATCGCTGGTCCGGCTCGATCTCACGCCACATCATTGCTCTCCTGCCCAGGTGCCGCTCTTTGGCTAAACCTTACCGAGGAAGCTACGTGCCCATAAGCTAGCAATTCTTATAGGTTTGATCTGGCATTCCCTCGCTCAGGCGTGGCATTCTACTTGCACGATTTCAGGATTGAAATTAATAAGGGAGCTGAATGGATGCAGGCCAAGCTGTCTGACTTCAATACCCGTCTTTTGTCTGGCAGGAGCCTGGACGAGCAGATGGATAACGCCCTGGGGATGGCCCAGGCGTTAGGCTTTGAAGCCTTGGTGTACGACTACAGTCCGGTGCCGCTGGATCATGATGGGGCACTGATCACCCCGACTGTGCTGAAGTTGCGCAATACCCCCCGTGATTGGCACTCGCTCTGGTGTGAAGAGGGTTATTACCAGATCGACCCCGTCCAGCATCTGGCAATCAATGCCATTTCTCCTTTTGTCTGGTCCTATCGACCGGAGGCCGACACGGTGCTGCAGCCGTTCATCGGCCAGAGTCATGCACCGGTCGTGAGCTATCTGCAGGATTCGCGCATGACCTGTGGCGTGACGGTGCCGATGCATTTGCCCAAGGGCGGCTTTGCGACATTGACCGGGCTGCGCGCCGATACGAAGGGCAGCACACTGCAGGATGTCCGGCAGACGCTGGGCGACTTCAGCCTGATTTCCCATGCCCTGCAAGAGGCGGCTTTTCCGCTGCTCGTCAAGGAAGCCCGCACATGCCCGGTTCGCCTGACCAAACGCGAGCGTGAGTGCTTGAGATTAGCCGCTGAGGGGTTGACGGCGGCGGACATTGCCAGGCAACTCAATCGCTCCTTGGCCACCATCACCCTCCACCTGACTTCTGCAATGCACAAGCTCGGCGCCAGGAATCGGGTCCAGGCCGTGGTCAGGGCAGTGCATTATCGGTTGCTCGATAGCTGAAATCGGGCAAAAACCTATCTGTTTCTCTAGTTATTCCGCCGGCCAGTCCCCGGTATCGTGTGCCGCAGGATTTCTAGGGGGCGGCACGAAATGGATCTTCCCGTAACACACGAAGGCTTTGCACCTTTCGGTCCGTATCAGACCTGGTATCGCATCACTGGCGATTTCAGCAGTGGCCGTACGCCGCTGCTGATCCTGCATGGCGGCCCGGGCTGTACACACGATTATGTCGATGCTTTCAAGGATATTGCCAACAGTGGCTATCCGGTGATTCATTACGACCAACTGGGTAATGGGCGTTCCACCCATCTTCCGGAAAAAGACCCCTCGTTCTGGAACGTGGCGCTCTTTCTCGATGAGTTGGGGAACCTGCTGGATCATCTGGGCATTCGCGACAATTACGCACTTTTGGGGCAATCCTGGGGCGGCATGCTGGCCAGCGAACACGCGGTGCTCCAGCCTGCGGGCTTGCGCGCGCTGATCATCGCCAACTCCCCGGCGGACATGTCCACCTGGCTCCTTGAAGTCAATCGCTTGCGCCAGCTTCTACCCATTGAGGTGCAGCAAACACTGCTCAAGCACGAGCGGGCTGGAACCTTGACGTCTACCGAGTACTTTGAGGCCGCTCGGGTTTTCTACGACCGTCATGTCTGCCGTGTCACGCCCTGGCCCGACGAAGTCGCCCGTACCTTTGCCCAGATCGATGCCGATCCTACCGTTTATCACGCCATGAATGGCCCCACCGAGTTCCATGTGATCGGCAGCATGAAGGACTGGTCCATCACCGATCGCTTGTCTCGCGTCAGGGTGCCGACCCTGTTGATTTCAGGCCGATACGATGAAGCGACGCCGTTGGTGGTCAAGCCCTATGTGGATCATGTTCCCGACATTCGCTGGGCGTTGTTCGAACACTCCAGCCATATGCCCCATATCGAGGAGCGGATGGCTTGCATGGGAACTGTGGTGAGTTTCCTGGATGAGTGTTTGTAGGCCGTCTGCGCAATCCGAGCCGTCGTTTTTGTTGTTTTTTTCGACGCGTCCTGTGAGACGCGTCTCTTTTTTTGAAAGGAAAATTCCGCTCTCTTGAACCGAAAGCGATATGCAAGGTCTGGTATGCGCGTGGTTTTACGCATCAGCAATGTGAGTGTTTCGTAGGGGTAAGCCGGCATTCGGCTCTTCGTCCGCTTACGAGCTTGCTGTCATATCTGTATCGAGGGATCGAACATGTTCTTACCCGCCCATTGGGCGAGGTTATGCCTGGCTCTGCTGTGCCTTTCTCCGCTAACGCTCGCTTACGCTGCACCCACCCCTGGCGACACAGACCTGATCCGCGAGCGCCAGAATCGCTTGCTCGAAGAGCAGCGTCGACGCCTGGAAGAACTCAAGGACCTGCCCGGCAAGGAAGCAAAGCCGACTCAGCCAACGGCACCTGTCGATACCCGCTGCTTCCCGATCAAGACCATCGAACTCAAGGGCGCCGACAGCCTTTCGGCCAGTGAGCGCGAGCGGCTGCTCAAGCCCTACGTCAACCAGTGCCTGGGCGTGCCACAGCTTAACCAGCTGCTCAAGGTCATCACCGACCACTACCTGGAAAAAGGCCTGATCACCAGCCGCGCTTATCTGCCGCAACAGGACCTGTCCAGCGGTCACCTGCAAGTGCTGGTGGTCGAGGGGCGGCTGGAAGGGCTCAAGCGCGCCGAGGGCAGCAAGTTGTCGGATCGTGAATTGGCGATGGCCTTTCCCGGCAAGACCGGCGACCTGGTCAACCTGCGGGAGATCGAGCAGATGGTCGATCAGCTCAATCGCCTGCCATCGAACCAGGCGACGATGGAGCTGACCCCCGGGCAGAACATCGGCGGCAGTGAAGTGCTGGTCAAGAACACCCCGCAGAAACCTTGGCGCGCCGGCCTGTCGCGGCACAACGATGGCCAGAAGAGTACCGGCGAACAGCAATGGGGTACCTCCCTGGACTGGGACAGCCCCCTTGGCCTGGCCGATCAACTGGCCTTGCGTGGCGGCCACGATGCCGTCAGCGATCACCAGAAAACCTCGCGCAACGCCATGCTCTATTACAACCTGCCCTTTGGTTGGTGGAACCTGAGTTACACCTACAGCCAGAGCGAATACCGCGCCCTGGGCCAGGCCAACGGCTTCAATTTCAAGCAGAGCGGCGACAGCCAGAACCATCAGGTGCGCCTGGAACGGGTGATCCATCGCGATGCCATGAGCAAGACCTCCCTCAATACGGGCCTGGCGTACCTGCGCACCAACAACTTCATCGAAGACAGCAAACTCGCCGAGAGCAGCAATCGCATCAGCGAAGCGCAGTTCGGCATCAACCATGGGCGGCGAGTCGGCAATGCCTTCGTCAACCTTGACCTGGGCATGCAAGAGGGTATCGGAGCCCTGGATGCTCAGGGCGATCACGACCCGGGGCCTGGGCTACCGGATGCGCGCTATCGCAAATACACCGCCACCCTCAGCTACTTGCAGCCCTTCATGCTGGGCGGCGAGTCTTTCAGCTTCAGCAGCTTGATGACCGGCCAGCGCAGCGAGGATGCGCTGTTCAGCTCGCAGCGCATGAGCCTGGGCGGGCTGTCGTCGATCCGGGGCTACAAGGACCAGACACTGTCCGGCGATAGCGGCGGCTACTGGCGCAACGACCTGCGCTGGAGTCGCCCGGTGACCCTGGAATGGCTGCGCCCGGTGTTCGCCGAATACGGCACCAGCCTCGGTTATGACCAGGGCGTGATTCGTGGCAATCGCTACAACGGCGACGAGCACGGGCGCATGTCGAGCAACTCGCTGGAGTTATTCGCCCGCGGCGAGCACCTGAGCGCCAGCGTGACCTTCGCCCACTCCCTGGAACGTCCGGATGCCCTGACCGAGCGCGAAGCGCCGATCTACTTCCGCGTGGATGTACTCCTTTAAACAAATTCTGCTGCAACGAGACCTGAACATGGACGATCGCCAATACACTTTCCTGGCCCGCCAACCCTCTGCTGCCCTGCAACCCCGCGAGCAGTTCTGGGGCATGCCCAAGCGCGGCCTGGCATTCCTGTTGGCCAACGTCATGTTCTGGCAACCGATGTGGGCCCAGGCCGACGGCATCGTGGTCAGTGCACCGGGCACCGGCCTCGACCGGGCGGGCAACGGCGTGCCCATCGTCAATATCGCCAAACCCAATGGCAACGGTCTTTCCCATAACCAGTTCAAGGACTACAACGTCGGCAGCAACGGCGTGATCCTCAACAACGCCACCAACCCCGCCCAATCCACACAACTGGGCGGGATCATCCTTGGCAACCCGAACCTCAAGGGCACGGCCGCCAGGGTCATCCTCAACGAAGTCAACGGCGGCAACCCGAGCCAGCTGCGCGGCTACACCGAAGTGGCGGGGCAGTCGGCCCATGTCATCGTCGCCAACCCTTATGGCATCACCTGCAATGGCTGCGGGTTCATCAACACCCCGAAGGCGACCCTGACCACGGGTAAGCCGATCATCGAAAACGGCCAGGTGAACCGCTATCAAGTGGATCAGGGCAGCGTCACCATTGAAGGCGCCGGCCTTAACGCCAACAACGTCGACCGTTTCGAAATCATCACCCGCAGCGCCAAGATCAACGCCGAGATCCAGGCCAAGAATCTGACCATCGTCGCCGGGCGCAACGACGTTAACGCCGGCACCCTGAATGCCACCGCCCGCGCCGACGACGGCAGCGCCAAGCCGGAACTGGCTATCGATTCTTCGGCGTTGGGTGGCATGTACGCCGGCGCGATCAAGCTGGTGGGGACTGAAGCTGGGGTTGGGGTGAAGCTGGACGGCAAGATGGTCGCCAGTGGGGGGGATATTCAGCTTGATGCCAATGGGCATTTGAGCATGGCCGAGACGGCCGCCGCCGGTGCCGTCAACATCCAGGCCAACAGCCTGGAAGCCCGCGGCCAGGTGTACGCCGGTAGCCGTTTGGACGTGAAGACCCAGGGCGACCTGACCAGCCAGAACAACCTGGTGGCGCGCGACAGCGTTCACCTGGACAGCGGTGGCACGCTGAGCAACAACGGCATCATCGAAGCCGGGGTCAACGCCGATAACAGCCGCAACACCACAGGTGATGTCACCCTCTCTGCCAAGCAGTTGAACAACGCCGGAAAAACCGTCATCGCCAGTCGCGACCTGAATGTCACGACCAGCGCCGGGCTGAACAACCAGGGCGGCACCCTCAGTGGGCAGCGCAAGACTACCGTCATCGGCAACGTTGTGGATAACCGCAATAAAGGCCGCATCCTTGGCGGCACCGAATTGCACCTGACCGCCAATCAGGTCCTGAACAGCCAGGGCGGCCTGATCAATAGCCAGGGCCTGCTGACGGCCAACCTGGGCCATCTGGAAAACAATGCAGGTGAACTGTCGAGCCTGAACAGCGCGACGCTGATCCTCGGCAGCCTGGACAACCTGACCGGCCTGGTCATGGCTGGCAAAAACCTCGACATCACCAACACCGGCGCGATCAAAAACCAGGGCGGCGAGCTATCCAGCCAAGGCGTCATGACCGTGCGCACCGCCAGCCTGGACAACAGCAACAAAGGCACCGTCGCCGCCAATGGCAAGCTGCTGGTCAGCGCGACTGGCGCGGTGAACAACGCCGACAAAGGCCTGATCGCCAGCCGTACTGGCGAGGTTGAGCTCGATGCTGCCAGTCTGAATAACGCCAAAGGCACGCTGCAAGGCAAAGGCTTGGTCACCGTGGATGTCGCGGGCGATATCGATAACCAGGGCGGCAGCATCATCGCCCAGGACGCCAACCTGAGTGTCTTCGCCACCAACCTGGACAACCGTGGTGGCGTGCTGTCCAGCGTCAAGGCCGCGCTGGAGGCGCGCACCACCGGCGTGCTGAAAAATGGCTATGACGTGAATCGCCAGGGCGGCACGATCCAGGCCCAAGGACTGAACATCCAAGCCTTGGCGGGGCTGTTCAACGACGGCGGGCGCCTGGCCGCGCAAGCGGGCGATATCGTGATCAGCAACGCGGGTGCGGATATCAACAACCGCAGCGGCGGGATGTACGCCACGGGCAAGGTCCAGGTCATTGGCCGAGATCTGGACAACAGTGGCGGCGGGCAGATCAGCGCCAGTCGCATCGACTTTGACCTTTCGGGTGCGCTGAACAACAACGCCGGCATTATCGAAAGCCAGGACAGCCTGGATATTCTTGCGGCCAGCCTGAGCAACCAGAAAGGCCAACTGCGCACCCTAGGCAAGAACAGCACCACGGCGTTCAACATCGGGGGGCTGTTCGATAACAGCGACGGCACCCTTGAAACCGCCAGTAATGATGTGGGCTTCGACACCGGCAGCGTCCAGAACGTGGGTGGCAAGCTGTTGCACACCGGCCTGGGATTGTTTGGCATCAGCCAGGCCAATCTGGGCCAGGCAGGTGGGCAACTGGTGACCTACGGCAACCTGACGGTGACGGCTGACCGCTGGACCAACAGCACCGCGATCCAGGCCGGGCACCTGGTGGTTCATGTCGATCAGCTGACCCAGACGGCCACCGGCCAGTTGCTCAGCGCCAATAGCATGGAAGGCCGTGGCAGCAACTGGCGGGTTGATGGCCTGATCGGCGGCGATGGGGCGATTGACCTGCAACTGACCGGCGCCTATGCCGGCAACGGCCGCTTGAGCAGCCTCGGCACCTTGGGCCTCAAGGCCGCGCTGATCAATCTGGAGCAAAACGGCAGCATCGCGGGCGGCGGCAACACAACCGTCGTGGTCGATGGTGTCCTTAACAGCTACGGTCGCCTGACCTCTGCGGCGGACATGAGCATCACTGCCGCCACGATCAACAACTACGGCACGCTGGGCAGTGCCGGGGCGCTCGGCGTATCGACCGGCGACCTGCTCAACGAGCACGGTTTGATCTTCAGCGGCGCCAATACCAGCCTGCGCGTCAATAGCCTGACCAACCGCTATGCCGATATCTACAGCCTGGGTGATCTGAGCATCGATCGCGACGGCCTCGGCACCCGTGCCAGCCGCATCCTCAACAGCTCCGGAACGCTGCAGAGCGACGGCAACATGCGCCTGGCCGCCAGCACTATCGACAACGTCCGCGAGGTCTTGACCACCCACGACGCCGGCATCTACACCGCCTCGATCAGGGAAGTGGCCTGCATCGAAGGGGTCAATGCCGGTGATTGCAGCGGCGGCAAGGAAAACCACGTCTGGCAGATCATCCAGCGCGACAAGTTCGAAGTCACCGCCGCCAGCGCCGCCTCCAGCATCACCACCGGCGGCAACCTGAATATCCAGGGCGACACCCTGACCAACCGGAGCAGCAGCATCGGCGTCGGCGGCGCATTGACCGCCAACCTCGTCAGCCTGAACAACATCGGCATCGAGACCGGCGAGACCGAAACCTCGCGTACCTTCATGTCCGAGCGCACGCGCAGCCCAGGTGGCTGGCGCGCCGCCGCGAATGACTTCACCAATAAATACTGGCTGCAGAGCCCAGGCTACAACGCCAATGACCTGGGTGGCCTTGAAGCCGCGATGAGCCGCTTCATCGGCATGACCGAGCGCGAAATCCCCGAGCTTGGCTCTCAGACCGCCACCACCGACAGCCAGACCTATGCCGCGATTATCCAGGCCGGCGGCGCGGTCGATGTCCGCACCCAGGGCAACGCCGACAACAGCGTCGTGCGTGGCGGCTACAACTACGTCGGCGCCGGCCCGCGCACCGATACCCAGGCTGACAACGCCTTCTCGACCCGCATCAACGTCAATCGGCAGCTACCGCCGAACCTGACCCAGAAACAGGTCGATCCGCTGGCCCTGCCGGGTTTTGACTTGCCCACCGGGCAAAACGGCCTGTTCCGCATGAGCGGCGACGGCTCGGCCACGCCCACCCAAGGCAGCGGCTTGCAACAGGTGCGCGGCCTGCCGGACAGCTCGATCAAATCCAACCCGCACAAGTATCTGATCGAGACCAACCCGGCGCTGACCGACATGCGCCAGTTCATGAGCTCGGACTACCTGCTGACAAACCTGGGCTACGACCCCGACACCGCCGCCAAGCGCTTGGGTGACGGCTTCTACGAACAACGCCTGATCCAGCAAGCCGTAATCGCCCGAACCGGCCAACGCTTCCTCGACGGCCAGACCTCCGACGACGGCATGTTCAAGTACCTGATGAACAACGCCATCGCCAGCAAGGACGCCCTCAACCTGTCCCTGGGCGTCAGCCTCAGCGCCGAACAAGTCGCGGCCCTGACCCACGACATCGTCTGGATGGAAAACCGGACGGTGAACAACGAACAGGTGTTGGTGCCGGTGCTTTATCTGGCCCAGGCCAATAATCGTCTGGCGGCTAATGGGGCGTTGATTCAGGGTTCTGATGTCAGCCTGATTGCGGGTAAGAATTTGAACAACGCGGGCACCTTGCGTGCGGCCAGCAACCTGAGGGCGACGGCTGGCGACAGTTTGGTAAACAGCGGGTTGTTGGAGGCGGGGAATCGTCTTGAGGCGTTGGCGGGGAATGATCTTACTAACCGGGCCGGCGGGGTTATTGCTGGCCGGGATGTCAGTGTTGTTGCCGTGGCCGGTGATGTGACCAATGAGCGAACCATTACCCGGCATGCCAGCAGCACTGGCTACAAGTCTGAGCAACGCGATTTTGCTGACAGCGCGGCGCGGATTGAGGCGAGTCATGACCTGAGCGCGGGCGCTGGGCGGGATATTGCCAATAAGGGAGGTATGCTCAAGAGCGGTAACGACATGAACTTGCAGACGGTGCGTGATGTGAACATCACCTCTGCCGAGCAGGTGGACAGCAACACGATGGGTAGCAGGCACCGGGACCAAACCATCACCCAACATGGTTCCAGCGCTACCGCGGGCCGCGAGATGAAGGTGACCGCTGGGCAGGACCTGAGGGTGGTCGCCAGCAACGTCATCGCCCAGAGTACCCTGGCACTGACTGCCGGGCGCGATATCGCTATCACGTCTGCGGCCAACGAAAGCCATCGTTTCTCCCAAAGTAAAAAAGTCAAAAGCAGCAGCGACCTTGTTCGCCAGCAGTCTTCGGTTATCCAGTCAGGTGGGGATCTAAGCGCCAAGGCCGGGCAAGACCTGAGCCTGGTGGCCAGTCAGCTGAAAGGGGCCAAGGACGTTGCCCTCGACGCCAGTCGCGACATCAGTCTGTTGTCCGCGAAGGACGAAGCCGCAGAGTTCTACTCGAAGAAAAGCAAAGGTTCTTTTGGCCGCAGTAAAAGCGAACAACGGGAAAGCTATGACAGCACCAACGTTGCGTCGGTGGTGGAGGCCGGGCAAGACCTGACCGTCAATACCAGCCAAGCCGCCAGTGGCGGTGTCACGCTGGACGGCGGCCGCAACGTCACGGTGATCGGCAGTCAGTTGAGCGCCGGCAATGATCTGGTGGTTGGGGCCACTGGTGATGTGGCGGTGCTCTCAGGTATCGAAGAGCACGGCTCCTACAGCAAGAAAACCAAATCGGGTTTCCTCGGCTTGTCCAAGAGCGGCAAAAGCGAGTTGAAAACCACAGCCTCCCAAGTGGCCAGCGAGCTGGAGGCGGGCAACGATGTGGTGCTGGTCGCGGGCAATGACTTGCGTTTGCGCGCCAGCGAAACCACTGCCGGTAATGACGTTGAACTGCGTGCGGGCCTGGTCAAGGACAGCGGCGACATCAACCTCGTCTCTGCCAACGACACCGCTTACAGCCATAGCGAGCAATACAAGAAGAAAACCGGGCTCTCGGTCTCGGGTGGTTTCTTGTCGTTCTCCTCGGCCAAAGAGTCGGGCCGGATTGCGCAAAGCAGTACCAGCGTTGGTAGCCAGGTGACGGCTGATCGTGATGCAACTCTACAGGCTGAGCGCGATATCAACCTGGTGGGTAGTGGCATCGATGCCGGGCGCAATGTCAGTTTGAATGCCGGGCGTGATGTGAATGTTCTGGCTGCGCAGAACAGTCGTTCCGAGCGGGATTGGGAGAAAAACAAGCAAGCTGGGATCGGTGTTTCTTCGGATGCCAATGGGATCAATTTCTTTGCAGGTGCCGATAGCCTCAAGGAAAAGAACCGTCTGGAACAGCAGACCGCTGCCGCCAGCCAGATCAGTGCAGGGCAAGATGTTGCCATCAACGCTCAGCGCGATATCAACCAGACGGGTTCTGATCTGCGTGCCACCCGTGACATTGGCCTCACGGCCGGACGCAATCTCAACATCGATGCTGCACGCGAGACCCAACTGACCGAGCAGGAGCGCGAAGCCAGTCGTAATGGGCTTGGCATTTCGTTCAATCATAACTACGGCAACACCAAGGACGCGGTCAGTGGCGCAGGGAAAGGGGAGAACGGCGTCAGCAAGGCGTCCAGCACCCTTAAAGGCATTGATGCCGTCACTCAATTCGTCAACGGACCGACCGTTGACGTCAAGTTCGGCAACAGCACACAAACCAGTAGTCAGCAGGTCATTGAGCAGACCAACCGCGCGTCGACGTTCGATGCGGGCAACGACCTAAATCTCAATGCCGGTAACGACGTCACGGTCAAAGGGGGTCAGCTAAAGGCCGGGCGGGATATCAACGTCAAAGGTCGCGACGTCACGCTGGATGTGGCGAAGGGAAGTGTCAGCCAGGAAAGCACTGATCGCCAAAGCTGGAGTGGGATTCATGGTGGCACCAGTGGCGGCTTTAAACTGGGTGTCGGTGGCAGCTACGGTGTTGCCACCGAGGACGGCGTTTACGGCAGTTCGACGGCCACTCAGGTTGCCGCTGGAAGGGATGTCAACGTGGACGCCAGCCATGACATCAACCTGGTAGGCACTCAGGTCAAGGCTGGGCGAGATATTGCGCTCGATGCCGGTAATGAGCTGAACATCAGGTCGGCGCAGAACGCCAGCGACAGTGAGAGCAACCGACACAACGGTGGTGGCGAGGCAGGCCTGACATTCGGTTCTCAAGGCGTAGGCGTCTACGTCAGTGTGAACATCGGCAAGGGCAATCTTGAGCGCGAAGGTAACCGCCAGCAAGAAGCCTATCTCTACGCGGGCAATCGCCTGGGCTTCACCAGCGGCAAAGACACCAACATCAGCGGTGCCACCCTGCGCGGCGATGAGGTTGTTGGCCGTGTCGGCGGCGACCTGAATGTCTCCTCGGTGCCTGACACAGGCGAAGTCAAAGGCAAAGAGTTCGACCTCAGCGTTACAGCGACCTTTGGTCCAGGGGCTGGCGTCAGTGGCTCTGTGGGATATGGGCAGACGACCGGTGAGACCCATTGGGTCGAGCAGCAAACCAGCATCACCGGCAAAAACAAAGTCGATATCCGGACCGAGGATCACACTCAACTGGATGGTGCCCTGATCGCCGCCGACAACGGCAACCTCAAACTGGACACTGGGACTCTGGGCTTCAGTGATATCGCCGGTAAGGACAAGGAACATGGCTATTACCTGAACGTGGGTGGCAGCTACTCCCAGGGGGGAGGCGGCGCCCAGGACAGCAGTCAGGTTGGCAAAGGCGAGAAAGATAAAAACGGCTGGAGCATCAGCGGTTGGGAGTACGAAAAGGATCGTCAACAGATCGTGCGGGCGACTGTTGGGGCCGGTGAAGTGGCGGTACGCAATGATGCTCAGACCGGGACCGATTCGACGGCAGGGCTCAACCGGGACGTGAGCAAGGCCTACGAGATCACCAAGGATGAGGAATCTCGGACCGACTTGTACGTCACCAAGTCCTCGGTGGACGCGGTGATGGATACCTCTGGGACGGTGCAGGCTTGGAAGAACAGCATCAAAAGCTACCCCGATAGCAGCCTGAAAGCGTATGAGGACGCGCTCAAGTTGGTTAATGGGCCGGTGGAGGCCACCAAGCAGATCTGGACCAACATCCAGGCGCAGCGGGTTTCAATTGATGAGGTGCCTGCTGCGGCGAGAGCTGCGCTGGGGGATGAGGTTGCGCTGAATGTTGCGAAGAACTTGGTTCGCAATGGTAAGGATGCTGGGGATATCCAGGAGCTGAAGCCTGAGGATGTAGCCGCTATCCAAAGCTTCGCGAAGAGATTTGCAGAGTTTGCCAAGCTGCAAGAAAGCTGCGATGCCAAGGGGGGCTGTGTATCAAATGATTCGGAGAAAAAGCCTCGTACCCTTGCTTGGTATACAGATACCGATGGCACCTTGAAGTGGCGGAAGGTCGAAGACGTGCAGGTGGACACGCCGGGTAGAAAGCTGCTGCAAGAAACTGCGCGGTTGCAGACGTACTTGGACGGTCTTCCAGTAGAACAAGCGCAGCTCCTGGGCTTGGGGATTCAGGCAGTCATGGGGCCCGCCAAAATGGCGGTCGGTCTCGCTGGGAACGTGGTGGTCGACAAGCTGTTTGGCGACAAAATCGCTGCGGCAAAAGATTCAGTATCGAAATCGATTGCAAGCGAACTCAGTGACAAAGATAAGGCTGACCTGGAGATTAGCGATAATCTCTTCAAGATTCGCCACGAGCAGGGTCGGGGTGAACAGTCGGGCGATGTGTACGTTCGTGGCGCAACGACGCTGCTGAATATAGCCTTGGGGACGGTTACAAATGCTGCAGGTGCTGCGACGGGTAAGGTTGTCGGCATCGTTGGTAAGGGACCTTCGGATGGTATAACGAAGGGGACCGATGGGTTGGAGATTGATCCGAAACATCCGGATTGGGCTAAGGAATTTGGGGATACGCCGTCGAAGGGGTGGGTGGAAGCGGGGCCGAAAAACAATCAATCGTCGGTAACGCCTGACGGATCGAAACCGAATGTCGCCGAAAGTACAACCGAGACGAATGTTTCGTATCCTGTCGTGAAGGTGGATACCAACCAGTCAGTCAAAGGGTCGCCCACTTACGAAATACTTAATAATCCAGAGGCCAGGAGCCCTAATACTCGGTATGAGCTAGATAATGGTGACTCTTTCGTTACAAACAGTCATGGCATGGTAGAAGAACTGACGTTTACGCCTGCTAATGTCAAAGTCCCGAGGGATTCCAGGCAGACAGCCGCTGGTAAGGAAGGACGCGAAACGGACGTTGGCGGGCATGCTCAAGCGTGTAGTCAGGGTGGGACGTGTGATGGATACAATCTCTTCCCGCAGGATCAGAACTTCAATAACTCGGCGTATAAAGTTTTCTATGAGCACAGAATAAAAGAGGCGCTAAATGATCCCTCTAAAACGGTTGGGGCAACGACGATAAAGTTCAGGCGAGATGACCCAGCCTCGGCAAGGCCCGATGCGATACAGTTAACATATACTATAGATGGGAAAGCAAAAACATTAATCTTTAAAAATGAAGCTAATGAGCTGCCGGAGGTTTTGTAGTGGTAACCAATGATCTTGAGCTGGTTAAAAAAATATTTGAGTTGGTTGAGTCTGGGATTGTGCACGGGTACGACTTCTTTTGTTATAAGGTTGAAGTAGGAGAGGGGTGCATGGAAGCGGAATTGACTGTGAAGAAAAATGAAGTTGAGTTTCATGACGTTGAGACTGATTTCGATAGTTTTCTAATTTATGATTTCGTTGAAAAACTAAAAGCCAACGCTGTCGGCCGCGGTGAAAATTGGCATTCATTTGTTATGACTTATCAGCGTGGTGGCAGTGTAAAGACGAATTTCTTATATTGATTTTTGTTCGGCGACAAGATGTGGTCTGTCCCTAGGGTTTTTGAGCAAAAAAGAGGAGCAAAAAAGGGACAGATTTATTTTGTGAAACGCAGAGGGGCAGATTTGTTGGTTTTGCTCGGGTTGTAAATAAATCTGTCCCCTTTTCTTCCATGCCCAGTCCCCTTTTGGTTGGCCGGCCATCACCTAACTCGCCCTTCAGGCGAAACAGCGTTTAGCGTCAAAAGGCTGTTTCTCCTTAAGTATGTGGTAGCTCGCACGCGCCAATTTATGAGCCAGTGCTTTGGTCGCGACCACGCTGTTTGTCTTGGCTTTCTTTTTCTCGAAAAATCGTTTGGCATCGTCACTGAAACGCCGGGCAAAATTGGCTGCTTCAATGAAAGCCCAAATGAGGTAAGCGTTGCCATTTTTTGCGTTGCCTTCACCTTTCTTTTTTCCGTTGGAGTAATGCGCACTTTTTACGCAGCGAGCGTAAGAGGCGAAGTTGCCGACCTCTGCAAAACGGTCTATGTCACCGGTTTCCAACATGATGATCGTTGCCAGTACTTCACCCACGCCTGGCATCGTTTTTAGCAACAAATATTCAGGTCGTAGCTTGGCCTGTTGAAGCAGTCGCGCTTCTAGCTCGGCGATCTGCGCCTCGAGCGCTTGGATGACCACCACATTGGCCTTCATCGCCAAAGCCACATCTATTGGCAGGCCCAGCCTGTCAACAGATGCGGCTGAAAAGCCTTTGATTTCATTACAGCTAAAACTATGCCCAAATTGACGTGCAGCGATATTTTCGACGGCCAGGATGTGCTGGGTTCTTGTGCGAACCAATTGAATTCGTTTACGCGCCAAATCTCGTAGCGCTCGTTCGTGCGGAGGATGAATATAGCCCGTCGGCAGAATCCCCAGTCGCAGCAAATGCGCGAGAAATACGGCATCATCCTTATCGTCCGAGTGCTTCAAACCGTCATAGCGTTTCATCGCCACCGGGTTCGCCAATTTGACGTTCAAGCCCGCAGCCATAAGGCCATCGACCAGCCAATACCAGTTGTACGTCGACTCGACCACCACGCCGGCCAACTCGTCACGGTGCGGATCGAGGAGCGCAATAATCGGCGTTAGCTCATTGGGACAGCGCCGGCTCACCAAAACTCTATCCGTTTCGTCGGTAACCACGACAACGCTGTTGTTCGAATGCAGGTCTATGCCACAGAATTTCATCACGGCCTCCTCAGCAAAAGTCTAAGTTCGCACCTTGAATTTTGCGCCACCCCTGTGAGGTGGGGAGGCCGGCCAGATGATTCTCAGATTTATTTTGTGAAACGCAGACGGGCAGATTTGTTGGTTTTGCTCGGGTTGTAAATAAATCTGTCCCCTTTTTTCTTTTTTAACAGAATAAAACAATTGAGGGTAATAAATGGAGTGGCGTAACCCCTAGTGGGGTTAGAGTTGAAGGGTACGTGAATCCGAAAACTACTGTATATCCCAAGCTTTAGGTGTTTGTATAATGAGACTGCAATTTTTATGGAGTGAAATCTCGGGTGCATTTTCTCCGGGCTGTAGTTCAGATGTTGTCAAAGTGGACGGGGTTAGTCCACTTGCTTGTCTCTTAATGGACGATGGCGGACAAGAGTTGTTGGGCACTATTTCTTGGCTGAAAGAGGGAGTCAAGCGAATAGGGTTAGTTAAGGATTCAACGGTTGGTTTGGCAGATTGGAGTCGCGATGCTTGGGGGGCAGAGTTAACCAAGGATCAGGTGAAAATTTACTCGCTCTATGATGAGAGTTATTTCGAGCTTATAAGCCTTTTTTCTTTTGAAGCTGCCATGTTGGCATGGATTAATTTTATTGAAATGGGGCCGATGGTTGGGGGGAGAGAAGTTGAAGTGTAAATTGTTCTTGTGAGAAGTTGCTAGAGCGAACAAGAAGGGGGCAGGTGTCAAAAAAGGATCGAAAGTGGACAGATTTATTTTATGCAGGAAAGAGGGCAGATTTATTTTGTAAACGCAGAGAGCGCAGGCTTGTTGGTTTTTCTCTATTTATAAATAAATCTGTCCCCTTTTTTGAAGCGTTTGATTAAGTAGGTGCGCAAATATGGCTGATAAACAAGTGTATGAGTTGAGTGTTGATGACTTGGCTAGTTATGGCGTCTGGTACTTTCCCATGGATGAGTCTGTTGAGGATGAGTTGACGGTCCGTCCTCTCGCTGAGAAGGTGGTTTGTGCTGATGCTCAAATAATTGTTCGGACTAAATTTGTTGGGGTAGATGGTTCTAGTTACTTGGGGTACCTGTACTGGGATGGTAGTGGGGCGGTAGAATACTTAAAGCCTGTTGTTTTTCTTGAAGATGGCTCATCCGTTACATTTTGGAATGGAATGGTTAAACCCTCTTGGGATGATTATTCTGAAAGAGCACAAGGGGTGAGGGCGATATTTCCTATTTCATATGTTTCAGAACCTCTTCTCGATCTTTCTGAAATTTCAGGGAGGCTTGAGGGGCTCTATTACTTAGATGAAGATCAGATATCTTGGGTGAGATGATAATGCAAAAATACACGAAATGGGCGGATTTATTTTGTGAAGTTCAAAGGGGCAAGCTTAAGCGAAAAGGGGACGGATTTATTTGTTTGCTCAGTTCTAAATAAATCTGAGAATCATCTGGCCGGCCTCCCCACCTCACAGAGGTGGCGCAAAATTCAAGGTGCGAACTTAGACTTTTGCTGAGGAGGCCGTGATGAAATTCTGTGGCATAGACCTGCATTCGAACAACAGCGTTGTCGTGGTTACCGACGAAACGGATAGAGTTTTGGTGAGCCGGCGCTGTCCCAATGAGCTAACGCCGATCATTGCGCTCCTCGATCCGCACCGTGACGAGTTGGCCGGCGTGGTGGTCGAGTCGACGTACAACTGGTATTGGCTTGTCGATGGCCTTATGGCTGCGGGCTTGAACGTCAAATTGGCGAACCCGGTGGCGATGAAACGCTATGACGGTTTGAAGCACTCGGACGATAAGGATGATGCCGTATTTCTCGCGCATTTGCTGCGACTGGGGATTCTGCCGACGGGCTATATTCATCCTCCGCACGAACGAGCGCTACGAGATTTGGCGCGTAAACGAATTCAATTGGTTCGCACAAGAACCCAGCACATCCTGGCCGTCGAAAATATCGCTGCACGTCAATTGAAAAAAGGGGACAGATTTATTTTTAAGCGTAAGCGGGCTGATGTTCTGCTTCCTAAGTAAATAAAACTGTCCCCTTTTCTTCCAGTCCCCTTTTCTTCCATGGCGCAGTTCTCAGAACTGCGCCATCTTTATTTACTCCGCCGCCTGCGACCGCAATCGTCTGCCAATCACATCCATCACATCACACCCATCGCGCAGCGCTATCGTCAGCATTTTGCAAAGGTCGGAGAGCACTAGCGTGTCGGAACTGATCTCCGAGCGAAACGCGATGTTTTCCAGCAGTTGGGTCACGGTGCGGATGCGGTAATCAGCGGTTTCGAAGAGGACATCGAGGGGGGCTTCGGTGTCGATCAGCAGGGTAGCGGGGATGCAGTCGATGCCGGTGATGGGCATGTATCGATTCATCGGTAGTACCTCATTCAATTGAAAGGGAGCTACCTCGTTCAATCGAGTCGCCAAACCCGAGCCGCCATTTGGGCGACGAGGAACTATAGGCCGCCCCGCTCAAGTGCTACAAGACGCCACTTTCCGAGCTTCATGTAGGACCGTTGGCTTTTCAGCGGCTGCATTTCCCTACATTGGGTTCGCAGCTATCAACGGGCTCGAACCAGCCGTCCATTCGACACATCGTCATGGCTAGAGACGGGATCGTGGCGAGGGAGGTGAAAACGATATGGCGCGACCCAACCCTGGCAGCCTCTTCAGCAAGACTCTTTTTTATGCTTCCCTATCGGTCATATTTCCTTTCAATTCCTTTCGCAGACTCCTAGACCGTGCAGACCCCCAACCGCAACGCGCTGATCGCCCAACTCGCGGCCAACCCCGATGACATTGCCGCGCGAGCGTCGCTCTATCACGACCTGCTCGACACCGCAGAGGCATCACTGGAGGGTGTACGCGTTGCGGCTGGCCTGTGCGATCCGGCGGCTAACGTCGTTGTTGCTCACCTGAACACCACCGCCCATAAAAATCGCCCCGGCCCATTGCTGCCTCAACTTCGCAACCTGCCGGTCGACCATGTGGAGTTGAACAATGCCGAGCCAGAGTGGTGTGACGCCCTGGCTGGGTTGCCCTTGCGCACGCTGAAACTCAACAGCCCGAGATTCAGCTGCGGCCCGGATGTGTGGCGACGCTTGCCAGGCTTGGCCCTCGACACCTTGGAAATCAGCGGATTTTCTCGCAACGATAACGCCACCAGCCTGCCTTCAGTCGAGCGACTTCGCCGGCTGAAGTTAGGCACCTACGGCGAAGACTTCGACGACGCTTTCCTCCAGCAACTCAGCAATAGCCCGCTGCAGGAATTGTCGTTGAACCGTTGCGATGACGTCACCGACGACGGTCTTCTCGCCCTGTCGAAACTCCAGTTACGAACACTCACGTTAGAACGCGTCGGCGAGCTGACTTCCCGTGGGATGGCGCACTTACGCAATCACCCACTCGAACAACTGTCCCTCGGTTGGAGCAGCGCAATCCTGAAGGACCCTTCCTGGCTTTCCAGCCTGACGGCATTGCGCGCGCTGAGTCTGGATCACTGTTACGCAACAGACGCCACGCTCGACGCGATTCGGGAGCTGCCCATCGAACGGCTGTCGCTCCAGTCTTCGTATATCGCTGATGACGATCTTGAAGTATTGGAAGGCATGCCGCTCGCCGATCTGGATCTCAAGTCGTCCCGCCAAGTGATCGAAAGACTCGATGTGCTGCACGCTTTTCCACTGAAGCGGCTGGGGCTTTCCGATGTGCAAGGCGTGTGTGCAGATACCTTGAGCGACCTGCGTGGTTTGGACTTGGAATCCCTGGACCTTTCCTTGAACGACATCACTTGGAAGGAGTTGAAGCAACTGGCTGGCCTGCCGCTGAAGCGGCTGAACCTCAGTTTCTGTCGCGGTGTCGATGGCAAGGTTTTGCGTAAGCTCGCCGAGTTGGGATTGCCGTTGGAGCAACTTGAAATAAGTGGTCTGGACCTGCGCGATGCCGATCTCGCCTGTCTGCGGGATCTGCCTTTGCAGCGCTTGGGTTTGTATGACAGTCCCTGGCTCACAGACGTCGGAGTGGCCCATCTCTCGGGTATGCCACTACGAGATTTGACGCTTGCGGCAGATCCTGGGGAATCGCAGATCACTTCAGCCGTGGTGCCGGTGTTGGAGCAGTTGCCGCTGCAAACATTGTCGTTGTTTAACTGCAGCGAGATCAGCGCAGACGGTTGGGATCGTTTGGCCAGGTTGCCTGCGCGGGTGATGGGGCCGGGTATCTGACGCTCGGTTCATGCCATCGATACTGCGAATCTTCAAAACACAGCGCTGGGCCGTGTATCAGGACACTCACTTGCAGCGCTACTTCCCCTCTTGTTGCATCAAGGCCTTGCGTAGCTTCCCTGGCGACAGGCCAAACATGCTCTGAAAGTGTCGAATAAAATGCGGCGCATCAGCGAAGCCACATTCAAAGGCGATCTCGCCGATCTGGCGATCGGAACTCACGAGCAACCATCTGCCGAACCTGAGTCGGACCTGGCGGTAGAACTGGGCCGGGCTGTTGTTGGTTTCAGCGACGAACAGGCGTTCCAATTGCCGCTTGCTGGTGCCGACCAGATGCGCAATGGCCTCGATATCCAGGGGTTGGGCCATGTGTTTTTCCATCAACATCACGGCTTCGTGCAGCCGACGGTTGGAGGAGCTGGCGTAGCCGAGCGCCTTGCGTCGGTCGACGAAACTGTTGGACGTGTTCTTCGCCACCGTCATCTGGTGCACAACTTTGCCCGCACGATCCGGTCCGCAATGCAGGCCGATCAGGTGAAGGGCCAATTCGATCACTGACACGCCACCCGCGCAGGTGATCCGGTCCTGGTCGATCAGAAAGTCTCTGTTGATGACAAAGCGCAACGACGGAAACAGCCGCTTCCAGTCGTCGCCATGGTAGGCGTGGACACACGCCGTTCGCCCCTCCATCAGGCCATGTCGCGCGAGCACGAAGCTGCCGGTGCACAGACCGATCAACGGCACCTGTGCCGCCGCGGCCTGGTGGAGGAACGTGGGATAGGTTTTCGGCACCGCCTCGATGGAGTCGAGCAATCCACCAATCACCACGATGTAGTCGAAACGCGCCGGATCAGCGAGTTCGCTGTCGATGGGCACGTCCAGTCCGCTACTGGAAATGACTCTTTGCCCGGGCGTGCCGAGTACTTTCCATTGGCAGCGGATGGGGCGGCTTTGATCGCCCGTATCGGCGGCGTGCCGCAACGCATCGGTCAGTCCTGACAGTGACAGCAAGGGGAAGCGTGGCCACAACATGATGCCAATAGACAGCTCGGCGGTGCCGCGGCGGATGGGCGGGTGACGCGCCTGCCCATGATCGAGCCCGTCCACGAGGCTTTCCTGGGATGTCCCGTTCTCTGCACCGCCAGAATGTCGCAAATATTCAATCATTCGTGCAAAGCATCCAACCAGTTATAGCGCCGGTCCCACTACGATGGGGCCATGCGAAACGTTCTGCTGCCACAATAAAAACTATCGAGGAGCATCCGATGAAGACGTCCAAGGTTCAGCGTTTTTCCGGTATTTGTGCCGGTTTTCTGGTGTCTGTGCTGGCTGCGGCACCGGTGTTCGCATTGGAGACAGTAGAGCCGGGAAGCCTGACCATCGCCTTCAGTGGTGATATGCCAGGAACAGGGTATCAAGATAGTCGGATGGTCGGCTATGACGGTGAAATCCTTCAACAAATTTCCGAAAAGCTGGGGCTTAAGGTCAAGCCGGCATTGATGGAGTGGTCAGGGACGATTGCATCGGTGCAGTCCAAGCGGGTGGATGTCATGGCAGGCACCATGGGCTGGACCGAGCAACGCTCGAAAATCATGGCCTTGAGCGATCCTATTCACTACTTCAAGAACGGCATCACCCAGACAGACAAGACCAACTGGAACAGCCTCAAGGATTTGCAAGGCAAGAAAGTCGGGACCATCACCGGTTTTTCGTTCATCCCTGAGATGCGCAAGATCGATGGCCTGCAAGTCGCCCTGTACGACACGTCCGACGCGGCCGTTCGCGATCTGCTCGCCGGACGTATCGATGCGGTGATCGGCGATCCACCGGTCATGCAATACGCCATTTCCCGCAATGAGCAATGGCACCTGCATTTCAACGCCTTTGTCGACAACGATCCGAATTTCCCGCTGCTGACGGGCTTGGGTCAGGTGGTGTTCGGCTTCAACAAGGCCAGCCCGGAACTGGTGACGGCGGTCAACGCACAGATTCAGACGCTCTGGAAAAACTGTGAGATGCGCAAGATCGGCGCTCGCTACGGCCTGACCCAGGATGTCTGGTTCATGCCCGAAGGCAAGGACCTGCGGCTCGGCGTCGATCGCCCAGCGGACTGGACGCTACCTGGCTGCAAATAAGTGTGTGCGGCGATGGGGCGGGCTCATGCAGATGCACCGATTCATCGCCATGCCTAAAACAAAAAGAGGTTAGCCAAGATGTCGAGCCTGTCTGACGACGCGTTGCTGCGCGTGCACGAATTACACAAGAACTATGGCGACCTGGAAGTGCTCAAGGGCATCAGCCTGGAGTTGAAGCCCGGTGAGACCTTGTCGCTGATTGGCCCTAGCGGATCTGGAAAGTCCACCTGCCTGCGTTGCATCAATTACCTGGAAAAACCTACCCGTGGCGAGATCTGGCTGGGAGACGAGCTGATCGGGCAGGTCAAGGACGGCAGGCGTTTGCGTCTGATGAGTGACCGGGAGATGGCCCCGCAGCGCCGCGAGATCGCCATGGTGTTCCAGTTGTTCTACCTCTGGCCGCACTTGAGCGTGCGCGATAACGTCGCGCTCGGTCCCATCAAGGCCCAAGGCATGCCGCGCAAGCAGGCGTATGAGTTGGCCGACGCGATGTTGGAAAAAGTCCATCTGCGGCACAAGGCCGAGTCTTATCCCGAACAATTGTCCGGTGGTCAGCAACAGCGGGTCGCCATCGCCCGGGCCTTGGCTCAGCAACCGAAAGTGATTCTGTTCGACGAACCGACCTCGGCGTTGGATCCCGAGTTGGTAGGCGAAGTGTTGGCGGTGATTCGCGAACTGGCCGAAGAGGGCCGCAGCATGATCATGGTCACCCACGAAGTGCGGTTTGCCCGCGATGTGGCGGATCGGGTGATCTTCATGGACGGCGGGCGCATTGTCGAACAAGGGCCGTCGGCGCAAGTCATCGACAGCCCTCGTCACGAACGTACCCGCAGCTTTCTCGGGCGTATGGCTGTGGAGAGCGCTTGATGGCGAATCTGGAAGCTTTCCTCGGGCTGTTGCCCTTGCTGTTGAAAGGCGCAATGAGTGCGCTGGAAATTGCCCTCTGCACCTTGGTGCTGGCCAGCGCCGGTGGCCTGGTGCTGGCGGTTTTACTGACGTTCAGCCGATCGCGACTGGTGCACGGCGCCATCGCCTGTTTCATCGAATGGATGCGCAATGTGCCTGCACTGGCGCACCTGTTTCTGATCTACTTTGGGCTGTCCTACCTGGGCATCAATTTGCCCGCGTGGCTGGCGGCCATCGTCGGCTTGAGCCTGGTAGGCAGCGCAGTGCTGGCCGATACTTTCCGCGCCGGCTTGCAATCGTTGCACGTCGGCCAGCATGAAGCCGGCCAGGCCGTCGGCCTGAACCGTATGCAGATTCTGCGCTACATCCTCTTGCCCCAGGCCCTGCGCGTTGCGTTGCCGGCGTATGCCAACTATGTCACGCAACTGATCAAGGATACGTCCATCGCCTCGGCCATTGCCGTGCCGGAAATCATGTTCCTGGCCCGCAATCTGGTGACCTCCACGTTCCAGACCTCGCTGATTTATCTGGCGGTGATGTGCATCTATGCGGCGATGATCCTGCCAATTGGCGTGGGATTCATCCGACTTGAACGTCATCTGGGGGCGGCGCGATGATCAGTTTTTTCCAGCAATACCCGGAGTACTGGAGCGACTGGGTCGCTCGCCTGCTACTCGGCGCACGGGTCAGCGCCGAGTTGTCCCTGACAGGCTTCGCCCTGGCGGCGCTGTTGGGCGCGTTATTGGCCTGGGCGATGAAGAGTCCCAGCGCATTGCTCAAGCGTCTGGCCGTGTTTTTCATTCAAGGTATGCGCGCGGTGCCGCTTCTGGCGTTGCTGCTGGCGCTGTATTTCACCTTGCCCAGCCTCGGGCTGACGCTGTCGGGTTACTGGGCCGGAGCCATCGGTTTGGGGTTGCAGGGCAGCGCCTACGTCGCGGAGATCCTGCGCGGAGGACTGGATTCCTTGCATCGAGGCCAACGTGAGGCGGCCATCGCCACCGGCCTGACGCCATTGCAAGCCTTCACCGCCGTGATCTTTCCGCAAGCCATTCGCGGCATGTTGCCGCCGTTGCTCAATGCCTACGTGTCGATTCTGAAGGACAGCTCCCTGTGCGCCCTGATCGCCACCGATGAGTTGATGCTGGCGGCCCGGGCCATCGCCTCCGAGTCCTTTTTGCCCATGCATATTTTCCTGTTGGTGGGGCTGTTCTATTTCGTCATCGCTTTCCCTCTTTCTCTGTTGTCGCGAGCGTTGGAAGTACGATTTTCTCGCGGACGCAAAACCATTCGAGGTTGAACACATGAGCATCATGGATCGAACCGCTTCCCACAGCATTGGCCAGTTGCGGCAAGCACTGGAGTCCGGAACACTCACGAGCGAGTCCCTGGTCTGCGCGCAACTGGAGCGGATCGAGCGCTTCAACGGGCAACTCAATGCTTATGTCGAGGCCTATCCTCAACGCGCGCTCGGTGCCGCCATCGCTGCCGATCGGCAGCGGGCCGCAGGTATCAACCTGGGCCCGTTGCATGGCATTCCGATCGCGATCAAGGATTTGTTCGAGATCGACGGCAAGGCCATAACCGGTGGTTCGCTGGCGCAGACGCCGCGTATCTCGCGGCTCACCGCCACGGCGGTCCAGCGACTGGAGCGCGCCGGGGCGATCATCATGGGCAAGACCCACACCGTTGAATTTGCTTTCGGCGGGTGGGGCACAAATGCCGTGATGGGCACGCCGTGGAACCCATGGGACCGCGACGTGCATCGTGCTCCAGGTGGTTCCAGCAGTGGTTCAGCGGTGGCCGTGGCCGGCGGGTTGGCAAGCGCGGCATTGGGCACCGACACCGGCGGCTCGGTGCGGATTCCTGCGGGCATGTGTGGTCTGGTTGGGTTGAAAACCACGCGTGGGTTGGTCAGCCGTCACGGTTTGATTGAGTTGTGCCCATCGCTGGATTCGGTGGGGCCGATTACGCACACTGTCGAAGACGCTGCGTGGATGCTTGACGCGCTGCTGGGACCGGACCCGCTGGACCCGGTCTCGGCCAAATCGCCAGTTTTCAGCGCCGCAGCAGGCTTGAATCTTCCGGTGGCCGGTCTGCGCATCTGGGTGCTGCCACAGGCCGAGCGCGCACACATCGCGCCTGGCGTATTGGCAGCCTATGACCGGGGGCTGGAGCAATTGGCCGCACTGGGCATGCACCTGGTCGAACAGCCGCTACCGACTTCGCTGGAGCAATGCATGCGCGTCGCCGGTGGCCTTATGAGCGCCGAAGGCTACGCCAGCCTTGGCAGTTTGTTCGAGCGTGATGATCTGCGCTTCGATCCTCATGTGCAGCGTCGGGTGTTGAGCGGACGCGCCGTCGACGCGGCGGCCTATATCCATTTGCACCACCAGCGACGTGTTGCCCGTCGAGCCATGGACGAGGCCATGTCCAATGTCGATGCCTGTGCGTTTCCAACCAACGCCATTGGCAGTGTGCCGTTGAGTCAGGTCGATGAGTACGGGACGCCGTTGGCCCTGCTCGGCCGTTTCGCCAACCTGCTCAATCTCTGCTCCGTGGCGCTGCCGGTGGGCTTCGACGAGCAACGCATGCCGGTCTCGATGCAGATTGTCGGTCGTGCTTTCGCCGAACCATTGGTCCTGCGGATCGCCCACGCCTATCAGCAAGTCAGTGATTGGCACCAATTGCGGCCTGTGGGTTGGGACCTGTCGGACAGAGTGGTGGCGTAATGGAAATCTGTGTCGTCGGCGCTGGAATTGTCGGCTTGAGCAGTGCCTGGTTTTTACACAAGGCGGGTCATAACGTCACGGTTATCGATCGTGCGGGGGAGGCGGGCATGGGGGCCAGTGCGGCCAATGGGGCGCAACTGAGCTACAGCTACGTGCAGCCGTTGGCGGATCCCTCGCTGTTGCCGGGCATTCCAAAGATGCTGCTGGAGCGCAACGGCCCGCTGAAGTTTTCGCCGCAATGGAGCTTGGAACAATGGCGCTGGTGTATGGAATTTCTCGCGGCCTGCCGTACATCCATTTCGCGTCAGACCACTGTCGAGTTGCTGGAACTGGCGCATGAAAGTCGGCTGGCGCTGGACGCCTTCATCAGTCAGGAAAAGGTGCACTGCGATTTCGCCCGTACCGGCAAACTGGTTCTGTACCCGGATGCTGAAAGCCTGCGCAAGGCCGGCGAGCAGGTGAAATTCCAGGCCGCCCAAGGCTCCAGGCCACAAAAAATAGTGAGTCCCGCCGAAGCCTTGTCGATCGAACCTGCACTTGAGGGCTATAAGAAGGCGTTTCACGGCGCGATCCATACCGACAGCGAATGCGCGGTCGATGGGCGCAAGCTTTGTCAGGAGCTTGCAAGGTTACTGAGCAAGCAGGGTGTGCGTTTTCTATTCGACAGTGAGGTTGCCGCTTTCCGACGTGAACGCGGGCGCATCACCGCGTTGGAGATCCACCACGCCATCGACGGCCCTGGTCTCTTAGGGACGCAGGCAGTGGTGCTGGCGGCTGGCGCTTACAGTGCACGGTTGTTATCAGCATTCGGTGTGCGCATGCCGGTCTACCCGCTCAAGGGATACAGCATTACGTTGCCGATCACTGATTCGATGAATGCGCCGACGGTCAGCGTTACTGACATGCGGCGCAAAACGGTGTTCGCCCGGATCGGTGATCGTCTGCGCGTCGCGGGGATGGTCGAGTTGTGTGGGCTGGATGCGTCGATTCCCGTCAAGCGTATCGAACAACTGAAAGCCTCGACGCAGGCATTGTTCGGCCAGGGATGGAACTCCGATGATTGTCAGCCCTGGACCGGCTGGCGTCCGGCGACCCCCACCGGGCGGCCGATTCTGGCCGTCAGTGGTTGTGACAATCTGTTCGTCAATTGCGGCCAGGGAGCGCTGGGCATGACCTTGGCGTTCGGTAGTGCCCAGCGTCTGGTCCGGTTGATCGGCAGCACAACCCCTTAACTTTCTAAATTCATGGATTAAACCCGATGGCAACGATTCAACGTTTTCAGAGCAGTGCGCGGATGTCTGGCGTGGTCAGTCACGGCGATCTGCTTTACCTCTCCGGCCAAGTGCCCACTGATCTGCAGTCTGGCATCGAAGAGCAGACGCGGCAGGTGCTGGCCAAGATCGAAGCCTTGTTGGCGTTGGCAGGCAGCGACAAGGGCCAGCTTTTGAGCGCACAGATCTGGCTCAAAGACATTGACCGTGATTTCGCGCTGATGAATTCGGTGTGGGACGCCTGGCTGCCAACCGGCAGTGCTCCGGCACGGGCCACTGTTCAGGCAAATCTGGCGCGGCCTGATGTGCTGGTCGAGATCATGGTTATAGCCGTGAAACCTGCTGCTGGTGTTTGAGAGGGCAGAGCCGACTCTCTCTTTCAGGCCTCAAAGGGGGATTTGGGTGGTCGACAAGACCTGGCGCAACCCCATGAACGAGCGAATCTGGCGAACCCCGGGCAGGTAAAGCAATTGCTCGGCGTGGAGCCGGTTGAAGCTGTTGCTGTCCTTGGTTCGTATCAACATGAAGTAGTCGAACTCCCCTGTCACCACATGGCATTCCATGCAGCCGGACACCTTTTGCGCCGCAGCTTCGAAGGCTGCGAAGGATTCCGGCGTCGAGCGGTCCAGCACCACGCCAATCAACACCACCATCCCTGCATCGAGCGCTTGATTGTCCAGCAACGCGACAATGTCCTTGATCAGGCCCGCCTGCTTGAGGCGTTCGACGCGTCGCAGGCAGGCCGGCGCGCTCAGTTTCACCTTCTCGGCGAGCGCCACATTGGAGATGGAGGCGTCTCGCTGCAGGGTCTTGAGAATGGCTCGGTCGGTTCGATCCAGCGGGTGCGGCTCTGTGCCTGGGCTGCCGGGTTTCTTGTGGTTGTTTGTTGCGTTCATATTGGCTTCTGCACAATAAAAATATGTTTTAAATGATAGTCGATGATTTATGTTTCTTTAGTTGATTGAAACTTGCAACACATATTTTTGGCTTTGTTCTTAATATTGAACTCATCGAAGCCCCTCTGAAAGAACCTGGAACGCAGCCTTTTTTGCCTTTCGGTCTGGCGCTTGGATATTCAATAAACAAGGAGCAGAGATCATGAACCTGAATCGTTTTAAACGTTATCCGCTGACCTTCGGTCCTTCTCCCATCACGCCCTTGAAACGCCTCAGCGAACACCTGGGCGGCAAGGTCGAGTTGTATGCCAAACGTGAAGACTGCAACAGTGGCCTGGCCTTTGGCGGCAACAAGACGCGCAAGCTTGAATACCTGGTTCCCGAGGCACTCGAACAGGGCTGCGACACCCTGGTGTCCATCGGTGGGATCCAGTCGAACCAGACCCGCCAGGTCGCTGCCGTCGCCGCACACCTGGGCATGAAGTGCGTGCTGGTCCAGGAAAACTGGGTGAACTACTCCGATGCGGTGTATGACCGCGTAGGCAATATCGAGATGTCTCGCATCATGGGCGCGGATGTACGACTGGACGCTGCAGGGTTCGACATCGGCATCCGGCCCAGCTGGGAGAAGGCCATGAACGATGTGCTGGAGCGCGGTGGCAAGCCGTTCCCGATACCGGCGGGTTGTTCCGAACATCCCTACGGCGGCCTCGGGTTCGTCGGCTTTGCCGAGGAAGTGCGGGAGCAGGAAAAACAACTGGGGTTCAAGTTCGACTACATCGTGGTCTGCTCCGTGACCGGCAGTACCCAGGCCGGCATGGTCGTCGGTTTCGCCGCGGACGGCCGTTCGAAGAACGTTATCGGCATCGATGCCTCGGCCAAGCCAGAGAAAACCAAGGCACAGATCCTGCGCATCGCCCGGCACACCGCTGAGCTGGTGGAACTGGGGCGTGAGATCACCGAAGACGACGTGGTGCTCGATACACGCTTCGCCTACCCCGAATATGGTTTGCCCAACGAAGGTACGCTGGAAGCCATTCGTCTGTGCGGCAGCCTTGAAGGTGTGTTGACCGACCCTGTGTATGAAGGCAAATCCATGCACGGGATGATCGAAATGGTCCGCCGTGGCGAATTCCCCGAAGGCTCGAAAGTGCTTTACGCACACCTGGGTGGTGCACCTGCGCTGAACGCCTACAGTTTCCTGTTCCGCAACGGCTGATCAGCGCCAATAACCTGTAGCAGCGAGCTTGCTCATGAAGCGGTGGGTTAGTCGGCATCAATGTTGAATGTCACAGCCTCATCGCCATCCGGAGCAAGCTGCTCCTACCAAGCCGCCGGGAGTACCGCCATGCATGCGATATCGCAATCCGCAGTCTGGATCAAGGAACCTTCGGCGGATGCCGGAGTGGTCATCGTTACCAGCGCCGCGTTGCCCAAATACATGATCGACAAGCTGCACGTAGCGATAGATGACTGGGATCAGGTGGCTTATCTGGCCGTCCAGCAATCCGAGGCGTTGATGGTCGACTGGTTGCGGGGCGGGTCTGCCCCTGAGCAATCGGCTGGTGGGGACGCGTGTTATGCCAGCCAGCTGTTGCGCGCCGTCTCCCACGGCAGTTTTTTACTGGATGTCGAAGTCGGCACGGTGCCCGGCTTGACCTGGCTGGGGTCCGTGCACGGCCACCCGTTGCGCGTCGTCGAACTGGGAACGATAGCCTCGTCCACCGCAGCGATGGATCAACAGGTAGAGCAAGTGCTTTCGGCGACCCGCAGTCTGGCGAAAAGCGTGCTGCAGGCGCACGGCGTCATTTAGCCAGTGTCGGCGCCGATTCGCCTGTTGAATCAACCGTTCCAAACAACAAAGGCAACGCCTATGAGCCAAGCTGCCGGCTGTCGTACCAATGCCCTGAAGTGGATGCGCGAGCCTTCGAATTGCACACGTATCGTGGTCATCGCGTGCGGGCTTGATAGCGACCATATTGATTTGATCCATCAGGGTTTCAGCTGTTTTGACAATGTGGCGCTGATCCGTGTCGATGCTGTGAACCCGGTGCCTGGCCAGCTCGCTGAAGTGCGAGTGGCCAGGGGGGAATACTGTTTTGTCGTGCTCGGTGAACTGGATGAGCGTTTATTGCACGACCTTTCCATTAGTCCGCCCTGCATCTACCCGATTGCTTCAGACGGGGCGACCGAACGTTCGGTCATTGCCGCGGTAGAACAGGTGAAAAGCCTCGCCCGAGTGAACCGTTCGCACCACCTTGAAGGGTTGCCCGACACCTGCAGGAGTTGCTCATGAGCCGGTCCGATAGCCAGACCCAATTGCTGGGCCAGATAGCTGAAGATGTACAGGAAATGACTGAGTGGCAGGAGGCGCTGCTGTCCGTCATCGCCCACGGCGGCACGGCCCGGGCAAAACAGATCCTCGACATGCTGGTGACCGTGGCCAGCACTTCCAGGATCGGTTGGCGGCCCAGCCATGGCACGCCGTATATCAATACGATCAGCGTCGAGCAGCAGCCGGTGTTTCCGGGCGACCTGGCGCTGGAAGAGCGACTGGCTTCGATCATGCGCTGGAACGCGCTGGTCATGGTTGCCAGGGCCAACCAGGCCTATGGGGAACTGGGTGGCCACATCGCCAGTTATGCCAGCGCTGCGGATTTGTTCGAGGTGGGTTTCAACCACTTCTTCAAGGCGCGCACCGACACCCGTGGCGCCGACCTGGTGTTCTATCAACCGCACTCGGCGCCAGGCGTCTATGCACGAGCCTTTCTGGAAGGGCGCCTCGAGGAACAGGACCTGCAACATTATCGGCAAGAGATCAGCGCACGTACCAATGGCGCCCGGGGTTTGTCGAGTTACCCGCATCCGTGGCTGATGCCGGACTTCTGGCAGTTCCCGACCGGCTCGATGGGCATCGGTCCGATCAGCTCGATCTACCAGGCGCGGTTCATGCGTTACCTGCAGCACCGTGGTTTACAGGACACCACCGGGCGCACTGTGTGGGGGGTATTCGGCGACGGTGAAATGGATGAGCCGGAAAGCATGTCGGCACTGACCCTGGCGGCGCGTGAAGGGCTGGATAATCTGGTGTGGGTGGTCAACTGCAACCTTCAGCGCCTGGACGGTCCGGTGCGTGGCAACGGTCGCATCATCGATGAGTTGGAGGCGCTGTTCGGCGGGGCCGGCTGGAACGTCATCAAACTGGTCTGGGGCTCCGACTGGGACGGATTGTTTGCCCGGGATAAAGACGGCGCGCTGGTCCGTGCATTGTCGGCCACGGTCGACGGCCAGTTCCAGACGTTCGCGGCCAAGGATGGGCGCTTCAACCGCGAGCACTTCTTCGGCCAGGACGAAGCCCTGGCGCATTTGGCCCAAGGCTTGACCGATGAACAGATCGATCGCCTCAAACGGGGTGGTCATGACCTGGTGAAAATCTTTGCCGCGTACCAAAGCGCGATGCTCGAGGGCAAGAAACCTACGGTGATCCTGGCCCAGACCAAGAAGGGCTTCGGCATGGGCGACGCCGGGCAGGGCAAGATGACCGTGCACCAGCAGAAGAAACTCGACAAGGACGCCTTGATCGCTTTCCGTAACCGTTTCAATTTGCCGTTGACCGATGAACAGGCCGCCTCGCTGAGCTTCTTCAAACCCAGCGACGACAGTGCCGAAATGCGTTACCTGCATGAACGTCGCCGGGCATTGGGCGGGTACATGCCGTCGCGGCCCACCACTTCGGCATCGTTGGCTGTACCTGACGTCAACAGCTACGCCGGGTTTGCCCTCACCGCCGAAGGCAAGGAAATGTCCACCACCATGGCTTTCGTGCGCATGCTCAGCGGTTTGCTGCGGGACAAGCAACTGGGGCCGCGAATCGTACCGATCGTGGCGGATGAAGCCCGTACCTTCGGCATGGCCAGCCTGTTCAAGCAGATCGGCATCTACTCCAGCGTGGGGCAACGTTATGAGCCGGAAGACATTGGTTCGATCCTGAGTTATCGAGAAGCCCTGGACGGGCAGATTCTCGAAGAGGGCATCAGCGAGGCCGGCGCCATCAGTTCTTGGGTGGCTGCCGCGACCAGCTACTCGGTGCATGGCCTGCCGATGTTGCCGTTCTACATCTACTACTCGATGTTCGGCTTCCAGCGCATCGGCGACCTGATCTGGGCAGCGGCCGACCAGCGCGCTCGCGGGTTCCTGCTCGGCGCCACCGCGGGGCGTACCACGCTGGGCGGCGAAGGTTTGCAACATCAGGATGGCAACAGCCACTTGATGGCGTCGATGGTGCCCAATTGCCGTGCTTACGATCCGGCGTTCGCCAGTGAGTTTGCGGTGATTCTGGATCACGGCATGCGCCAGATGCTGGAGCGTCAGGTCGACGAGCTTTACTACGTCACGTTGATGAACGAGAACTACCCGCAGCCCAGTCTTGCCAAAGGTGTCGAGCAGGCGATCATCAAGGGCATGTACCGGTTCGCCCGGCATGAAGGCAAAGACGCGCGCGGCAGCGTCCGGTTGTTGGGTTCCGGCGCGATCCTGCTGGAGGTGATCGCGGCGGCCGAGTTGTTGGCCGGCGATTGGAACATCGGCAGCGAAGTCTGGAGCGTCACCAGTTTCACCGAACTGGCTCGGGATGCGCGGGAAGTGGAGCGCTGGAATCGCCTGCACCCCGGACAACCTGCGAAATGCAGTCATGTTCAAGAATGCCTCGACGATTCGGCGCCGATCATTGCCTGTACCGATTACGTGCGCGCCTTGCCCCAGTTGATCGCCAGTTACCTCGATGCCCGTTACACCGTGCTCGGCACTGACGGGTTTGGCCGCAGCGATACCCGCAACCAACTGCGCAGGTTCTTCGAAGTGGACCGCCACCAGATTGTCTTGAGTGCGCTGACCTCACTGGTGCATGAGGGGCGCCTGGACGCCAGTGTCTGTGCCCAGGCCATTGAACGCTACGCCATTGACGTTGACGCCGTAGTCCCTTGGGAGGCTTGAAACCGGGCAATGACCTAACGGTTCTCGCCGACAGCCAGAATGGTTGCCACCAAGGCTTGAGCACGGGGCACCAGCGTGTCCAGCTCCAGGTATTCACGATCGGTATGGACCTTGCCACCCACCGGCCCGAGGCCACACAGGGTGGGAATGCCCAGGCTGGCGGTGAATCCGGAGTCGGCGCAACCGCCGGTGAACTCGCCTTCGACGCTGAAACCCAGCGCCAGCGCTTGTTGTTGATAGATGTGCAGCAGCCGTTCGCTGTGATGGGCTTCCATCGGTAGAAAGGTTGTCGCTTCCTTGAGGATGGCGCTGGTGCCGATCAGTTCTTCTTCTGCGACGATGGCCAGGATTGCGGTAAGGATCCGGTCCCAGTGCTTGAGTTCGATGAAGCGCACGTCCAGCCGCGCGCAGGCGCTGGGCGCGACGGTGTTGCTGGACGTGCCACCGGATATCAGGCCGACGTTAGTGGTGATGCCTGCCGGGTAGTCGGTCAAGGCATGGAGCTTGACGATCTTGCGTGCCAGGGCCTCGATGGCGCTGGCTCCGTCGGCATGATTGACCCCGGCATGCGCCGCGCGGCCGCTGACTTCGATGATCAGCGTGGCACCGCCTTTGCGTGCGCTGACCACGTTGCCGCTGGCCCGGCCGGGTTCGGTATTGAGCACCGCACGCGCGCCACGGGCGGCTTTTTCGATATGGGTTCTGGCGCTGCCGGAACCGATTTCTTCGTCACCGGTGTACAGAACCTGTACCGGATAGGGCAACAGACCGGCGCGTTTGAGAGCCTTGAGCGCGAAGCAATTGAGCACCAGGCCGCCTTTCATGTCGGCGACGCCGGGGCCGTAGGCGAGGTTGGCGTCGCGGCTGTAGCCGCGAGTCGTGGTGGTGCCTTTGGGAAACACCGTGTCGCGGTGGCCGAGCAACAGCACCGGCTTTCCTGTGGCGCCCGGCACTTCGGCGAGCATCACGTCGCCAAAACCATCGACCGGCATGCGCTTGAGCAGGATGCCGTCGGCTTCCAATTCAGCCGCGAGCAGCGCGCCCACAGCGTCGACGCCGGCCTTGTCATAGCTGTTGGAGTCGGTGTCGACGATACGCTGCAGCAGCGCTTCCATGGCTGGGCGCTGGTCGGCGAGCCAGTCCAGCGCCTGTTGTGGATTGGCACTCATTGCGCCTGCTCCCGTAACTGATGTTCCTGGGTCAGGCGTGCCGCGTCGTTGCCCAGGTCCCAGAATAGCCCTGCCATGATTTGCAGGCTTTCCTTGACCACCGGTGCCAGCAAGTGCTCGTTCGGCGCATGTTGTGAGCAGGCCGGGTACGAGTGCGGCACCCACAAGGTTGGCAGGCCGAGCACGTCCGCGAACACATCGTTGGGCAGCGAGCCACCGAGGTTTGGCAGCAGCGCAGGCTTTTTGCCGGTGGTCTGTGCCAAGGAGCCGAGTGCCCAATTGACCCATGGGCTTTGCGGGTCCAGCCGAGTGGCATGCATCACATCGATGCGGCTTTGCTTGACCTCGACATTGCTGAAGCCATGAGCGTCCAGGTGGGCACGAACAGCCGGGATAAAGGTCGTGTAGTCGCTGTTCACCACGAAGCGGATGTGGCAGTGGGCATTGGCTTTACCAGGGATCGCGTGCACGGGGGCGTCCGGGTTGCCGGTCTTGAAGGCGATGACATCGAGGGTGTTCCAACCGAACACCTTTTCGCTCAGCGAGAGCTGCGGGTTACCCCAGTTGGCGTCGATTTCCGGATCGCCCGGCCCGCCACCAACATCAATATCAGCCAATGCCTGCCGAACCGGCTCCGGCAGTGTTTCGGGCTGCAGGCCTGCTACTTTCACCCGACCGTGTTCATCGACCATGCTCGCGATGGCATTGGCCAGAATGATGCCAGGGTTGGCCAGCAACCCGCCCCAGTTGCCAGAGTGATGGGCGCCCTCGCGCAAATTGACCACCAGCTCGAAGTTGAACACCCCACGTGAACCCAGAAAAATCGTCGGTCGTGATGCCGCCAGGCGTGGGCCGTCCGAGGCGATGAAAATATCCGCCGCGAGCTCTTTGCTGTGCGCGGCGCAGAACGCATTCAAGCCCGGCGAGCCTTCTTCTTCGCCCATTTCCAGCAGCAGCTTGACGTTGAAACCCAGCTTGCCGTCGCGAGCCTTGAGCGTTTGTTCAAGCGCGGTCAGGTTGATCAGGTGCTGGCCTTTGTTATCCGCTGTGCCGCGGCCGTACCAGCGATCGCCTTCCACCGTGACTTGCCACGGCGACAGGCCTTCACGCCATTGCGCTTCATAGCCGCGCACCACATCACCGTGGCCGTAGCTGAGCACGGTCGGCAGTTCTGGATGTTCAATGCGTGTGGCGATCATGAAAGGGCCGCGCTCTGCCACCGGGTTGTCATAGATTTTGACGCTGAAGCCCATCGCTTCGACGTGGGGGGTGATGAAGTCATTGAGGTAGCGATACAACTCGGGCTGGCTGTCCGCTGCCTGGCTTTCGGTGGGCAAGGCGACGCTGCGTTCAAGCAGATTGAAAAATTCGCCGTTGTTAAATTGCTCTGTGGTGTTGCTGATGGCCAGTGAACGACTCATGAGTGGACAAGCTCCAGTGTTTGGGCAGGATTGTCGTGAAGGTGGCAACGCACGTTGCCCCCGATAATCGAATCATTGGCCGGGTAGGCCGTTTTGCACGGTGCGAAGCAGCTCGGGCAGCGCGGATGGAAGGCGCACCCGGACGGCGGTGACATCGGATTGGGGAAGCTGCCGTGCAGGCCGATTTCGGGAATGCCCAGGCGCGGATCGGGCGTGAGCACCGAGTCCAGCAAGGCGCGGGTATAAGGGTGGCCGGGTTTGGCGAACAACGATTCGCGAGTGCGTTCTTCGACGATGCGCCCCAGATACATCACCGCTACCCGGTCGGCGAGGTGTTCGATGACCGCGAGGTTGTGGCTGATCAGCAGATAAGTCAGGCCGAATTCGCGCTTGAGGTCTTGCAGCAGGTTGAGAATCTGCGCCTGCACCGACACATCCAGTGCTGATGTGGGCTCGTCGCAAATCAATACATCGGGGCGCATGATCAGCGCCCGTGCGATCGCGACCCGCTGGCGTTGTCCGCCGGACAGCTGACTCGGGTAACTGTCGATCACCCGCTTGGGCAGGCCGACCACATCAAGCATCTCTTGGGTCTTCTTGCGGCGCTCGGCAGGGCTGCCGATGTCATGCACGATCAGCGGTAGGGTAATGATTTCGCGCAGGGTCTTGCGTGGGTTCAGTGATGAGTACGGGTCCTGGAATATCGGCTGAATGTGCCGGGACATTTCCTTGCGATCAGTCGCCGCCAGATGTTTGCCATTGACCAGCACATCGCCGCTGGTAGGCGGCAGCAGGCCGAGCAGGAGCTTTGCCAGGGTACTTTTTCCGCAACCGGACTCACCTACCAGGCCGAGGGTCTCGCCACGCATCAGACGCAGGGAAACGCCATCCACGGCCTTCAGGGTGGCGGCGGGTTTGAAAAAGCCCTTGTTGATCCGAAACTCGCGACGGATGTCACACAGCTCCAAAGCGATGTCTTTTTTCATGACCATGCACTCTTCTGATGGCGGATCGGTGCTGGGTCCGGAGCGGCGAACAGGCAGCGCGCCATGTGTCCGTCCTGCTCGACTTCGGGGATGTCTTGCGCGCAGGCCGGTATCGCCTGAGCGCAACGATTGCGGAACGCACAACCGTGCTGTTCGCCTACCAGGCTCGGCACCAGGCCCGGAATAGAACCCAGCGCCTCACCCGGTTTGGTCCGGCCAGGGATGGGAATACTGGCCAGCAGACCACGGGTGTAGGGGTGCTGCGGGTTCTCGAACAGTTGCAGGGCAGGGGCCGTCTCGACGATTTCCCCGGCATACATCACGGCGACCCGATCGGCGATCCGTGCCACCAGCCCAAGGTCGTGGGTGATGAAGATCACCGCCAGGCCGAGTTCTTTCTGGATGTCGCGGATCAAGCGCAGGATCTGCGCTTGAATGGTCACGTCCAATGCAGTGGTGGGCTCATCGGCGATGATCAGGTCCGGTTCGCACATCAACGCCATGGCAATGATCACCCGCTGGCGCAAACCACCCGAAAGCTGATGCGGATACTGACGCAAGCGTTCGGTGGCATTGCTGATACCGACTTTCTCCAACATCTGCGCGGCGCGAGCCAGGGCATCCTTGCGGGACACCTTACGATGCTGAATCAACACTTCGCTGAGCTGATCGCCAATGCTGTAGGCCGGGTTCAGCGAGGTCATCGGTTCCTGGAAGATCATCGCCAGGCGGTTGCCGCGCAGGTCGCACATGCGCCGCTCGCTCTGGCCCAGCATGTCGATACCGTCCAGCGTCAGCCGGGACGCAGTGCGTTGGGCCTTGCGTGGCAACAGGTCCATCAGCGCCAGCGAGGTCAAGGATTTGCCGCAGCCGGACTCACCGACGATGCACAACATTTCACCGCGCTCGACTTCAAAGTTCAGACCGCGCACTGCATGCAGCATGTCATCCGGCGTCGGGCTGTTGCCCATGGGGATATCCACGCGCAGGTTTTCTACATGGAGTAGTGCCATGTTCGGTACCCTCTATCAGTTACGGCCGTCGGGCAGGATCAGATCGCGCAGGCCGTCGCCGACCAGGTTGATGCCCAGTACCAGAATCATCAGGGCGACACCGGGAATGGCGATGACCCACGGGGAAAAGAACATGTAGGGTTTGCCTTCGGCGATCATCAAACCCCAGGACGGTGTCGGCGGCTGCACACCCACGCCGAGGAATGACAGTGCCGACTCCAGGAGGATCGCGTGGGCCATTTCCAGCGTCGCGACGACGATCAGCGCGCCGACCAGATTGGGCAGGATTTCGCTGACCAGAATGCGCAGGGTCGAGCAGCCAAGCGCCTGGGCCGAGGCCACATATTCAGCATCGCGAATCTGTTGCACCGAAGCCCTGACCACCACCGCGAAACGGTCCCATAACAGGCAGCCGAGCAGCACGATCACCACTTTCAGTGAGCCGCCCATCAGCGAGGCCGAGGCCAGCGCGACCATCACGACCGGCATCGCCAGCCGGGTGGTGATCAGGTAGCTGATAAGCGCATCGACCTTGCCGCCGTAGTAACCGGCCAACAGCCCCATGACGGTGCCGATAAAGCCGGAAATCAGCGCCGCCGCAATGCCGATGAACAGCGAAATACGTGCGCCGTAGAGCAATCGCGACAGGTAATCACGGCCCAGCTTGTCGGTTCCCAGGGGGTACTCCCAGGTGCCGTTGGCCATCCATACCGGTGGTTTCATGCGCAGCATCACGTCTTGCGCATAAGGGTCGTAAGGTGCCAGCCACGGCGCGAACAGTGCACCCGCGAAGATGATCAGCAACAGCACCGCGCCAATGGCGAAACCACGATGCCGAAAGCTCTTGCCAAGTACTCGGCTCAGGCTGCTCGGTGGTGGCAGGTAGTCATTGATCGCGAGGGTCGTGGGGGTGCTCATGTAAACCTCCTAGCGCACGCGAATGCGCGGGTCGAGCAGTGCGTTGAGCACATCGGCCAGCAAGGTGAGGATGATGTAGATCACCGCAATCAGCAGGACCACGGCCTGTACCACCGGAAAGTCGTCACGGGCGATGGCGTCCCAGGCAAGCTGTCCGATGCCTTGCAGGGAGAACACGGTTTCGATCACCACCGAGCCGCCGAGCATGAAGCCAAACTCCACCGCCGCCAGTGCGACGACCGGAATCAAGGCATTGCGCAGGGCATGCTTGAACAACACGCGGGCAGGGCGCAGGCCCTTGGCGCGGGCGGTGCGGATGTAATCGGAACTGAGCACATCAAGCATGCCTGCGCGCGTCAGACGCATGATTGCCGGAGTCGCGTAGTAGCCCAAGGCAATGGCCGGCATGACGAAGTGCAGCATGGTCGAGTTACCGGACACTGGCAGCCACTTGAGCGTCACCGCAAACACCACGATCAACATCAGCGCAAACCAGAAACTGGGCATTGCCTGGCCCAGCACCGCAATGCTCAAGGCCAGTCGGTCAACCCAGGTGTCGCGTTTGACCGCGGCCAGCACGCCCAGCGGAATCGCCACCAGCAAGGCGATACCCAGCGCCATGGCCCCTAACCCGAGGGTAATCGGCAAGCGGCTGGCGACGAGGTTGTAGACCGATTCCTGAAAGAAAAAAGAGTTGCCCAGGTCCAGCTGCAACAAGTCTCCCAGCCAGTTGAAGTACTGGGTCGGCAGCGGTTTGTTCAAACCGTACTGCACGCGGATCTGTTCGATCTGTTCGCTAGTGGCTTCCGGTCCGCCAATGGCAGTGGCCAGGTCGCCGGACAGGTGCAAAAGAGAAAAGCTGATCACCGACACGGTAATGGCAACGCAAATGGCGATGCCCAGACGGCGCAGAAGGAATCCAAGCATGGCAAGTTTCCTCATATCCAATGGATGACAGGTGTGAGGACGTGTCCGTGGTGCGGTTTAGTCCGCACCACGGCACCCCTCGATCGATCCGCTCGGTTGCGGATTACTTCCAGCTGGACTGAACGAAACGCGGCAGCTCATCCGGGTACGACGTGAACGCGAGCTCGGAGGTGTAGGCGTAGTTCATCGAGTAGTTGAACAGCGGCGCCCAGTACGCCTGTTCGCTGATGCGCTGCAGCGCCTTGCGGTAGTTGTCCTTGCGCAATTGCGGGTCGAGGGCGTTGTCAGCGGTCTGCAACCAGCTCTGGACTTGCGGGTCTTTGATGTTGTCGTCCGGATTGCCCTTGAACCAGGTGCCGGCCGACGCCGAGGTGTCGAGGATCGAGAACGAGCCCCAGGCCTGAAACGACATGGGCACCTTGCCGCCACGTTGCTGATCGCGCAGTGCGGCGTACTTCAAGAAGCGCAGCTTGGCGTTGATGCCCACGGCACGCAGGTTGCCGATGATGGCTTCGACGTAATCACGGTCGCGATAAGCGAAGATTTCTGTCTCGAAGCCATTTGGGTAACCGGCTTCGGCGAGCAGCGCCCTGGCCTTGGCCGGGTCGTAGTTGTAGACCGTGGCCGCGGAGGTATCGCAGCCGAACTGGCCTGGATAACAGGCAACCTGCAAGGGTTTGGCTTCACCCCCCACCATTTGCGTGGCCAGTGCATTGCGGTTGATCGCATGGTTGATGGCCTGACGCACCTTGAGGTTCTTCATCGGCGAGTTTTCAGTGGAGGTGCCCCGGGCATCGAGAATCAGGAAGCCGATGCGCATGGTTTCGCCGCTGGTCACGGTCAGGTTCGGCATACCTCTAAGGTCGACTGCCTGATCCGAAGTCACGCGCCAAGTCCAGTCGACACCGTCGGTCATCAACTCGGCCAGGCGGGTTTCTGCATCCGGAATCACCCGGAACTTGAGGTGGCCGATATGGGGCTTGCCTTGAGGGCTGTCCGGAAAGTAGTCCTTATTGATCTCCATGGTCACGCCTTCGCCAGCCACCACCGACGTCGCTTTGTACGGTCCGGTACCCACTGGCTTGCGGCTGAATTCGGCCAGGCCGACTTTCTCGAAGTACTGCTTGGGGAACATCGGGACGGCGTTGGACAGGTATTCCAGTGCCGGAGGGAAAGGCTTCTTCAAATACAGGCGGACGCTGTAGTCACCGGTTTTTTCGGCGCCCTTGATCCAGTCTACGTTTTGCACGGTAACGACTTTCGCTTCGGGCGACACCACGTAGTTGAGGGTGAACACCACATCGTCGGCGGTGAAGGCGTCGCCGTTGTGAAATTTGACGCCTTTGCGCAGCTCAAAATCGATGGTGGTGTCGTCGACCTGTTTCCAGCTGGTGGCCAGCATGGGTTTGTATTCGCCGCTGCTGGGATCGCGGTAGATCAGGTTGTCCCAGATCAGCCGGCCGAGAATTACACCTTCGCGTAAATCATTGTGGTAGGGGCTGATGTTTTCAGGTTCGCTGTCGGAAGCGTAAACCAGGGTGTCGTTGGCTTTACCGGCATGAGCCGGGAAACTGCTGATGAGGCCCAACAGCGCAATGCTGCAGGCGAAACCTTTGATGCCCATGCCGTCGTCTCCGTTGGCGAGAGTGGTTGAATCAAAGGGCAGCGAATCGCAAATGCGTAAAGGAGGATGAGAAGCTCAAGTAATGTTTTTGGTCTAGACACGAATGTAGGGAAAGGCTATCAATGCCACAAGAATAATATTTCGATACTTGCATTGCCAAAAAGGCAAACCTTGGGGGTGCCGATGCAGTTGTATGGTGTGCAGTCCACGGCACTGCGTTATTTTCTGGAAGTAGCGCGATGCGGATCGATCAGCGAAGCTTCCGTGCGCTTGAATGTCGCAGCGTCAGCGGTGAGCCGGCAAATTTCCAAGCTTGAGTTGGCTCTGGACGCCAGCCTGTTTGAGCGTCGTGCCCGCGGCATGGTGCTCAGCGAGGCGGGGACGCGACTGGCGGCTTATGCGCGCAAGTCGCAGCTTGAGGCCGAGCAGGTGGTGCTGGAAATTACCGAGCTGCATGGCTTGCAACGAGGTCATGTGCACGTTGCCTGCTCGGAAGGATTTGCACTGGAATACATGCCCAGGACCATCAGCGCGTTCAGGCGTGAGTACCAGGGCATTCATTTCACATTGGAGGTCTGTGCACCGGCGGAAGCGACCGAAAAGGTTCGTTCCGGTGAAGCCGATCTGGCGATGACCTTCAGCCTGACGCCGCAAAAGGAAATCAAGGTCGAACATGTCCTGAGCGGGGCGATTTTTGCCGTGATCGCCAATTCCCATCCCTTGGCCGGGCGTGAAGCGGTCAGCCTCGCTGAGCTACAACCCTGGCCCATTGCGTTACCCAAGGCCGACACCACGATACGGCAACTGTTCGACATCTGTTGCGGTGTACAGGGGTTGTTGTTCGACCCGGTGTTGACCACCAACTACGTTGCCGCGCTCTATAGCTTCGTCCGCGAAGAAGGCGTCATCAGCCTGGCCAGCGAGATGACCTTGCAAAAGCAGGTGGCGGACAAGGCCCTGCGATGCGTGCCGATCCTCGACGAAGGCATGCAGGCACGACGCATCGAACTGCAAAGCATGGCTGGCCGCAATTTACCGGCAGCGGTTTCTGCGTTCAGGGATTTTCTGATTGCTGATCTGGGGAAAGCGAAGGGGCGCGCGGCACTGTCCGGACGTACTAAAAGAGAGAAGGGGAGGACGGTTTAAGCAGGCAGATTGAAGCGATGCCCACAGATCAGGCAGAGATTGTGGGCGAGGGCATGGCGGTCAAGTTTGTCGCCGAGTTGAGCGCCCAATGCACAGCCACCAGCGCCGCCTATAAGCCCGCCGAGGATGGCGCCAGAAACGGCTCCGAGGGTGATTCCGAGCGGGCCGGCAATAGCGCCGACGGAGGCACCTGCCTGACCGCCGGCAATAGCGCCGACGGAGGCACCTGCCTGACCGCCTGCAAGAGCTGCACTGACGCCGCGTGCTGCACCGCCAACCGTACCGATGGCGGCTGCAATTCATGGCCTGGTGGAGAGAGGCGATTTTGGGTGAGTTACAGCGAGGGCACTGCAATGACATGGTTTGAAGCTCCATGGTGGGGATGTCATAGCAGTGATGTAGGGCTGTATTTTTCTTGAGTAGGAATCGGACAGCCTGTGTCTTTCGCAGTGAAAACATGTCTTGCAGGCATGCATACACTTTGCCACTATTCGATGGTTCGCTCGATTCGCGGGGCAGCCGGGACCGGATGAGCATTGCTCGCCGTATGCATGAGCGATCTCGTTAACTGAAATTTGTCATGTGCACTTTTGTGTAATGTGGCTGGAGGGCAGGATGCCAACACCTAGTCAGTTTGCTGCAGTTAATCCAGCGCTCGGATATCTGTATCAGGTGAGAGCAGCCTTGCTCTGGTCGTTGCAAAGGCTCCAACACGATGAGTCCTTTCAGGTATCTGTAGAGGTGCTTGATGATGTTGCTTTTGAGTCCAACACCGGAGATCCGAGTACTTTCCTGCAAACTAAACATCACGCCAGTCGCATGGCAGCGCTCACGGATAGCTGCCCTGATCTATGGAAGACTCTTCGCGTCTGGATTGAAGGAGGTGCGGTCAGTCAAATCCTATCTACGGCTTCTCTTCAACTCGTAACTACCGGTGTCGCGCCGATTCGCTCGGCTGCCAGTAAGCTGAAAATTGAAGACCGCGATGCTGTAGCTGCTAGAGATATTTTGGATGTGGTCGCGCGCACGTCGACGAATGCAGCGAACGCCGCCGCTTATCGGGCGTATGAGTTGTTGAGTGCCCAGCAGCGACTTGCGATGCTCGAGCGCGTGTTTGTTATCGACGCTGCTCCGACTATTTCTGATCTAGACCAAGAACTCCGTACAGTCATTTTCTGGGCTGTTGACCGTGCTAACCAAACGCCGTTTTTGGACCGACTTGAGGGGTGGTGGTTGCGCAAGGTTATTGGGCAGCTCACCTCCAGCCCTGGCGCGCGGATTGCGTCAGTCGAGATAGAGTCCGAAATGAGCGATTTGCGCGATCAATTTCGACAAGACTCCTTACCCATCGATGACGATTTGCTCGACTTTGTACTCGACGATACAACGGCAGTCGCGCATCGGCACTACCGATTCGTCAAGCAGCTAGAAATTATCGATGCTGGACGTCGAAGGGTTTCTAGTGCAATACGTGATTTTTATAGGGCGTATGAGCAACGATCCCGTTGGGTGCGTGAGGATCTTGTGGTCACGCTCGATATTAGTCGATTCGAGAAGCGGCTAACCGAGGAGTGGGAAAACGTCTTTGATGCCGTGTGCGATGAGGTCGGCGAAGCTGCTACCGACGCTGAAAGGAAGGCAGCTGCAAGATCAGTTCTACAATGGGCCGAGCGAACGTCCATTCCGATTCGTCCCGGTGTAACAGAACCGTTCCTATGCCGAGGGTCTCTGCACATGATCGCCGATGAAGGCAACATAGGTTGGCACCCTGATTTCAAGACACTATTGGACACCGTGCTCAATGGTACTGAGGGTGTTACATGACGGCTTGGCTTGATCGATCGATTGAAGAGCGAGCGCTTCTGAACCCGGCATTCTGCGCATCACTGATTTGGTACTTTGCTGCTGCTGGAGGAGAGGAGGGGAGGCGTGCACTGACATTTGCCGAGTGCTATCTCGTACTCCCCTTCGTGTTGCACAAAAACACCCGCGAAGCATTACCGCGCACCACTCGTACATCACTTGCAGTTTGGATCGACGAGAACTCGTCGCTCCAAGCGACTTTTGCTATTCGGACCCGTGTCATGGTGTCGTTCACGAAGGACGCACTGATCTTTGGAGGTACACGACAATTTCTGCAGATTTCGGCTGAAGCTGTCGTTGCGAACGAGGAGTGGAAGAGGCGTGCAAATTTATTTTTGCGTCGTTCTTCTCCGGAGACCCAGGCCTGTCTTAAGAAGGCAGCTTTTCTTGGCTCTTGGTTTACTGAAACTGGTGTAGCTAACACAGTAATGGCATTACTGGGAGTCCGGCCATGACGTTAAAGATTCTGGAAATTGTCATATATAGCCATGACGGCCGTCGGAGAATCCTTTCGCTCAATCCGGACGGTGTCAGTATCGTCACTGGAGCGTCAAAGACGGGCAAGTCAGCACTGGTAGATATTGTTGACTACTGCTTCGGTTCTGGTGAGTGTCGAGTTCCTGAGGGGCCCATTCGGCGTGCGGTTGCTTGGTTCGGACTCCGTTTGCAGTTGACTTCTGGTGAGGCGTTTGTCGCGAGAAAGTGTCCCTCTGCACGATTTCGCTCTAGCGAAGAGTGCTTTGTCTACATTGGTGACACAGCAGAGGCTCCTGATGCCGCTGGGGTAAGACAGACCACCAATACCCGTGGGCTGTTATCGCAGTTGTCCGGGTGGACGGGAATATCGGAAAATTTACATGAACCGCCAGTTGGTCAGACCCGATTGCCTCTGTCTGCAAATGTGCGTCATGCCCTTGCATTTTGTTTTCAGCCACAGGACGAGATCATTCGGCGCCATCAGCTTTTTCATGGTGCCGACGATAGTTTTTTCGCTCAGGCCCTTAAGGACACCTTGCCCTACTTTCTGGGGGCGGTTGACGATGAGTATGTTCGCAAGCGCGAAGAGCTAAGACGCCTTCGCGATCAGCTTCGTTCGGTGGAACGACAGCTTGCCGAATTGAACTCTATCCGAGGGGACGGCGTTGGAAAGGCGTCCGCACTCCTGGCGCAAGCACGAGACGCTGGACTCTCCGCTATGGTAACGGAGAACTGGCACGAGACTATCGCAGCCCTGCGAGAAGCAGGAATAGTCAATCTCGGGCGTTTTGGTGAGATTCCTGACGGTGGAGAGTACAGGCGTCTAAGTGATGAGCGAAGTGAGTTACTGAATGAGCAGCGCCGACTGAAGGACGAATTGGATGCCGTACGCGCCTTTGAACGAGACGCGAATGGATATTCACGAGAGACTAGGGAACAACACAGCCGTTTAGTATCCATTGGCGTATTTGACGACACAACTCCAGGCCACTCCTGCCCATTGTGCGCGCAGGTTTTGCCAGAAGATGTGCAGCAGCCTGAGCTAGCAGAGCTAAAAGGTGTGCTTCAAAGTGTCGCTTCGCGGCTTGAGACGGTTGTCCAGAACTCGCCGCGGATAGAGCGTGCTGCTAGCGAAGTTGCACTTCGTCTAGAGCACGTTCGTGCGGCACTGATTGCAAACCGGCAACAGCTCGAAGCTGTCAGAGCTGCAAGTGAGCCGTTACGGTTAATCCATGACGAGGTCGCTCGACGTGCTTTGGTGCAAGGGCGTATCAGCCTTTACTTGGAGAGCATCCCGGATCTGCCAGACACAGCGGTGCTACATCGTCGGGCCGAAGAGTTACGCGCAGCTTATATCGCACTGGAGAATGACCTTAGCGATGAAGCTGTCAATGAACGCATGACTTCAATTGGGTCAATCTTGAGCAGACAGATGTCAACGGGAGCGCAGGGCTTAATGCTTGAGCATTCAGCGTCACCGTTGCGGCTCGACACGAAGCGGCTAACATTGGTTGCTGACACTGACAACGGGCCTGTCCCAATGAGCCGGATGGGAAGCGGCGAGAACTGGGTTGGCTACCATCTTATTGCCCACTTGGCCCTCCACAACTGGTTTGCTCTGCGCGAACGTCCTGTCCCACGATTTCTATTTCTCGATCAGCCATCTCAAGTCTATTTTCCTGCAGAACGTGAGTTAGCGGCTGAGATGTCAGTAAATGACCTTTCCGAAGACGACCGTAGTGCCGTTAAGCGTATGTTCCAGTACGTGTTTTCCGCCGTCCAAACTGTAGCATCGAGCTTTCAGGTAATAGTAACTGAACACGCAGACATTGATGAAGATTGGTTCCAGTCTGCGGTCATAGAGCGTTGGCGTGGAGGGCTAAAGCTGGTTCCTGAGGATTGGCCATACTTGGGCAGCACTTAAGCGAGCGTATTTGTATCTGACGTCGACCGTGAGCAAAACTAGATCTGTGCACTTAGCAATCCGCAAGCCACTCAGGCACAAAAAAATTCCATCAATCGCCCATCGGTGCAGACATGATTTTAGCGTAATCACCACTTCGATCTCGCCGATCTCCACTTCGGAAACGCGAGCGAGTGGGGGCTTCGTTCATGTAGCCCCAGTGCAGCACCTGAATAGCAACGCGTTGACTTTATCGCTCCGTACGAAAAACGATAGGCGAATGAGCGGCAGTTAGGAGAGAAATAGTGGGAGTAAAGCCTTTCTACATTGTGTCATATACGTCGGACCATATGTCACTTCCCTTACACGACGTCAACGATAATAAATCAGGACCGAAAGTGACGGTTGTCATTGGTCCGAATGGGTCTGGCAAGAGTACGGCAATCGCCAGTCTGGTAGATGAACTCGAGATGATGCATGTTTTACTCAAGTCGCCAGAAGAGCAGCCAAAGCACTTTCGTTTTCCTAAGTCAGGAACAATCGAATTTCGATGTGGGGGTAGTACGTATAGTTTGGAGCGACAAGGTACAACTCTTACAGCTTATATGAATAATGAACCTGTCAATTTGGAAGATGTTCCGTTTCCAAGTAGTGCGTTGGCCGTTGCTCACCTACCTACAGATAAATTTCGATACTCACGCAATGATGATAATTCCTTTTACCGGTATTTAGGTCTGCGCCAGGCAACAAATATGGTCACGACAGGAGCCCTCGAAGCGAAAGTCATATCAAGCCTCTTAAATGGCCTCCAATCGGATGGCTATCGACAAGCAATAGGTGAGTGGCTGAAGGTGCTTAATATTAGTGGTAGTTTTGAAATTGAATTGCGCAATATGACCATTGAAGCCTTTAGCGCCGATGGATTCGCAGATCTTGATCGCATTGCAAGGCGGACGCAATTTAGAAGTATGGCAGATTACATCAGTTTTTTACAAGATAGAGGTGGTAGGCCAATATTAGAAGCCGATATTGGCTTGTTTTTCGGCCGGCTCGGTGCGCTCTGCGAAACTGCAGAGACAGTTAATCCTGGGATTAAGCGCCGGAGAAGAACATTTACTCTACCTGTAGAAGCACTCAGAGACGAAACCGATGAAACCGGTATATCTTGGGAACAAGGGATGGAAATCATCCGGAAACTGCGTCTGGCGGATGAGGTTCGTTTAATAGTCAACAAGAATGGGCAAAGAACTGCGTTTTCCGATCTGAGCTCTGGCGAACGATGCATCATTGGCACGGTCACTCGCCTGTTTGAATACGCAGCGGAGGGGTGTGTGATTACCATAGACGAGCCTGAAGTTAGCCTGCATCCGTCATGGCAGATCAGATATATACCGACTCTCTTAAAAGCACTGCGGCACTTGAAATCGGCACATGTATTGATTGCTACTCACTCCCACTTCCTAGTCTCTGACGTAGATGCATCTGCTTCTCTTGTAGTTGCAGAGACTGATCAAGCCGGCCACTGGAAATTCAGTGCGTTTGAGGGTGAAGTTTACGGCAGAACACCCGAAAACATCCTTTATAGAGTCTTTGGAGTTGGCGCAGCTACGAACTTCTACGTTGAGCGAGACCTCTCTGATGCGCTTCAAATGCTTTCTAATTCCGCCAATATAGATCGCCCCAAGCTCCAACAAATTAGACATAGACTCAGTAATGTAGTGGCGGACGACAATCCCGCATTCCTGGAGATACTGACGACTATCGATAAAGTATTGGGTGGCGATTGAAATGCTGAAAATTAATCAGCCGGCCACTATAGATGCGTTCGTGCAGGCTAAATTGGATGCTATTCCCGAAGCCGATCGTCCCGAGAAATGGGATAAATCACGAACCAACGCAATAAAGAGTTTCAGGTCGGAGGTAATGAGGCATGGAATGGAGGTGCAAGATAGTCGATGCGCATGGTGCACTCTTCCGGTTGGAGCCGTCGGTCGACGAACGGCGCACCGAGATCATATTGCGCCCAAGAGGAAATATCAGAAGTGGACATTTCATGCGAAGAATTTAGTAGTAGTATGTGAGTACTGTAATGGCTTCTCTATTAAACTCGACTTAGATACAGTTGAGAAAGAAGGTCAAGACTATGACGCTACTGTGTTTTGGATCGTGCACCCTTATCTTGATCAACCCGAGCAGCATATTGGATTTCTTGAGCAAGTAGGAGATGAGCCGGGTGTAGTCGTGGAGGGACTTACCACTAAGGGGCATTGGACTATCGAAAAACTTCAGCTAAAAAGTAGTGGGTTAACTCTTGAGCGCGCAAAGGAGCTGCTTTTCTATCGCGGGATGAATAAATTGCCTGCGCATTTTCAGAGCCTGTTAGCCCGAGCTACTGGGCGGCAGTAAAATAGTAAAAATTTAACTGTCCGCCAAGCTTGTGTGGCACGTTTTAGTAAAATAGTGCTGTGATACGAGGCGGATGTGCCATTAGCTTTGGGAGGTATAGGGTCAGCAGGATTGCGTTACTTGAGCTTGTCTAGTTTTTAGGTCTTGGCAATTCTAGCCCTAGATGTAAGTGTCTATCCAGTATCCGCTATTGATTATAACGGCAACGCTCTGCTGCCTGAAGCTTTGCAAGACGCCTTATACTTGGACATAAGCCTACGTTTTCAGATCCGATAACTCCTTGAATCCATTCGAATTGATTTTCACGAACTTGCATTCTGGCTCTTTTCAATGCCTGAAAGGTGGCCCTAGCTAAGACTTCATTTCCGAGTGAAATCCGTACAGGCTCATAGGCGAGAATATCAACAGTTGTAATCAGGCGCAGGCTTTCAAAGCGTCCAGAGGAGATCTTTGTTGCTTTTTTTTCATCGATGGCAGCTGTATATCCGTTGCTATGTGCTAGCGCTAGTGTTGCGGCTTCACCGTCTCCGAGTGAGGCCGCCGTGGATCCGGATACCAGGTCGAAAAAGTGCTCTAATGCAATGCTAGATAGCTCTTCACTTCTTAAAATTCGATTGTGGATTAGGTCTAAAAGCTGTTTCGACTCTGGCCGGCCATTTACTGTCCCTTGCTCAATCTCACGTATGACATTTTCCGTGACTACAATAGGAGTCGGAAGTGCTTGTAGTATTGCGTTTGCATGATCGGTCGCTAGCAAGTTTATGATGACACTCGCGTCGAGAACGAGAATGCTATCCTGATTAGTGAGGCAGCTTGAAAAGGTCATCAACTTCATCCTCTTCTGCCTCATCAAGCAACTCGCGTACCTTCGCCCGTTCGAGCTTAAGCATATCCGAAATCTGCCCTTCACTGATTAGATCCTTCTTCCAAGCATCGATAGCTAGCAAAAAAAGTCTCGATGATTGCGCGCCTTCCATAGACGGGGAATCATGAGCTATCGAGCCTAGTACTTGTTGGGCTTGGTCGTCGGTTATGCCGCCATTATCCATGAACCAATCCCAAGTTCCACTTTTCGTCAGGTCCAGCTCTTCGAGCCTCATCACCATTGCCTGGCGTGAAACGCCAAAGAAATGAGCAAGCAGGATGATGTGCCGGCGAGTGAGGTGGGTTGATCCAATGGTCACTTCCTTGAACTTTTCCATGACAGTACGAGCAGGCGTTAAAAAAGCGCTACCGAAAGCATTCGCGTACCGTTCTTCACGCGAGTTCTCATACTTTTCGGCTTGATAGATCTCGGGTTGATGCCGCGTCGCTATAAAGTGACCGAGCTCGTGGGCGCCAGTTTGGGTTCGACGTTCCTTCCGATGTACTGCATTTATCAGCATACAGGCGCCGACGGCGTCGTCATAGGCAAACAGCCCCGACACTTTCGATTCAAGTCTCCGACTATAGACACGAATTCCAAGTTGCATCTCTATGAGCGAAAACAGATCTTGAATCGGGCTATCTCCGAGTCCTAGCCAGTTTCTGAGGCTATGTGCATCGTGCTCTGCTTGTTTGCGCACATCGCCAGGTAAGATGATTTTTTCGGCCGGATAATTCCAGGTTTTCCGAATGCCTAAAATATTTTCAAGTTCTACTTCCGCCCTAACGAGATCATTCAGCATCCGAGCAGCTTGCTCGATGCCGACATCACCGGTGTCCGGAAGTGAGCGGAAACGAGGAACAAGATCCACATGGACCGCTTCTCGGCGCAGCAAAGAGTTAGCAGATACTCCATAACAACGGCTAAGCATCTGAATCTCGTCAAGCCTTGCAGAGCGCTGCCCTTTTTCAATGGCCACGAGAGTGGTTCGAGCAAAGCCAATTGCTTTGGCCGCTGCATCTTGGGTCATGGCCGCCGTTTCGCGCGCGACCTTCAGTCGTTCACCCAGCTCAGCTGGGTTCAGTTCAAAATCTGGTTTGGTCATGATGCGCCATCTATCCACTTCCTCACGAACGACTCTGATCTCATATCGCTCGTGAATGCTGACCATTCCCTGGCATGTTGCTGTAAGAGCCTGTCAAGGTTCTGCGCCACGGCATGTGGCGACTCGGCCAGAGCTCGAGCCAGTTCGCTCGTTCTGCGGCGTTTGATCAGATCGTACTGCGAAGATTCCCGAATCGAAGAAAGGTGCTCGAAATGGAGTACCCCTGCGATAGCGTATTGTCGCAAGGCTTTAGTAAAACTGGTGAATTCTTTTGCTGCGCCTGTTTCCCAGGTCGGGCTGTCTAGGGATTCCCATACATAATTCGTTGGTGGCTCCTCTAATCCTGCAGCGTGGACGCTAAGGCGGCGAAGCATACACGCGGCGCATATGCCGCACTGCCTTCTCGCGCCTGAAACGGCTACCTGTCGGGATTGCTGCCAGCACGACCTGGTCGTTATCCAATTCGCGTGAGGGCCACAGGTTTCCACAAACTCACGCAGGGTCTCGCCTTTCGTCATCCAAAGCCTAGGGAAGGTGTACTGGAATCGATAACCAAGAAGGGCTTCGATAAAGCGTTCCATAAGCTTGGTGAACACGGGGTGATTTCGATAGTCCTCATACCCATGTGCAACAGGAAGGAGCACAGGTGCAAGGGCACCTTGTCCGCTTTCGGGGATGATGGCCATTGGAGCATCAATTAGATACGCCGCAATTGCGGATATGATGCTGAACTTGAATCCGCGGCTGCGCGCACTTCTCTCGGCGCTTCTTGAGTCATCAAGTTTGACTGAATATGGGATGGCCGTGAATGGAATCCTTTGGCGTTCCTTTTTTGAAATGTCGTGTTGTTTGCTCCCTATTCGAAGACGAATCAGGCGTTTACCTAGGCGCTTGCTCTCTAGCTCAGAGACCGCACGTGAGTCCATTCCATCACTGAAGGCAATGACCGCCTCTGCATCGGAAGGAAAAGCTATTTGGCCTTGTGGCGGTCTCTGTGCGGCTTGTTTTCGAGATCGATAGTTGAAGTGCCAGTCGTCGCCGGTCAGGAGGTTCAGCGCGTTGACGAGCGCTCGATCTACCTTGTTACTCGACCACCGTTCAACATCGTGTACTGGAACATGCACGATGAACCGCCTGCCCCAACTCATGGTGCTACGGACAAGGATGCGATCACAGAACTCGACTGCAGCGGCTATAAGTAGTGCGTCATGAGTTACGGGCTCCCACTTGTCATGGGATGAGAAGGATGCGAGAGCCTCGAGGTCGAACTCGATGTTCTTCTCGATGTAACACGGGACCACACCGTTTCTTTTGCGGGCGTCAGGTTCAAGTATATCTACAGCTATTTCCTTAGGCGGCAAGGTATTCATCACAACGATACCCCGTCATCAAGACCTTCCATCTTCCTAGGAGGGAGGATTCGAGTGGCCTCTGGGCCCACAAGATCCAGACCGAGTTGGGTGCTCGATAGAGTAGAAATGGCATTCTGGAGTCTCTTACTCACGTGCTCTGCTCTTTGCTCATTCGAGTCGCGAAGGTAGTGTTCTTCTATCGACCGTATGTTTGCGTGGCAGCGGTCCTTGGCGGCGAGGCCTACCGCCTCATGGAATGCTTCAATTCCAAATTTGCCTTCATGGATGAGGGTGATGCTCCATTCCACAAGATTCGTTCCAAAAACGGAGGCTGCTGCTAGGGCTTTCGCATTTTCAAGTTGATCCAGCGCTAGTTCCGGCATTTCCAGAGAGTTATCACCGCCCGTAAAGATAGCTTTCAAGGCTTCCATCAGATGCCACGAGACCTCCATTTTGAAGTCGCTGGCAACTGCGTGCGTCGTTGCCTCTGCGATCTGGGATGCATCGTAGGTGTCTTGGTCCGCTCGCTTTGCCAGTTCTTTCCATGGCTTTCGCAACTTCAAGCTTCTATGTGGCCCATCGCTCATTTCGTGCAGCCCCCAGTGAATACCGGTTTTGACATTGTCAGATAATGCAAAAATAAATCTGACAATGTCAAGGTGCTTTGAAGCCAAGAAATACCCTGACTGGGCTTAAGTCCACTAGAGTTCCTATTTTTGGGCTTCCCAGAGTGAGGGTCGCATAGGGCAATATCACGGCTCGACCAAAATTTGCGAAGGCCGGCTGCATTGTGAGCAGGCTTGAGCCGTTGCTCAAACCTTGAGATAAAGACCCGTCCGTCATACAGATGACGCAGTCAACTGTCGGGTCTGTCGTCGGTAGAAAATATCACTGGGGATCAACTAAAAGGATTGAAGAATATGGCTTTCAAGACGCCGCCGACCGGAGGGTCAGTGCCGGAGACACCAGACAAGCTGTTCCGTGAACTTACACGACGCAAGTTCCCAGATGTGTTGCCCCATCAGGCTGAGATGATGCAAGCTTATGCAGCCTCGGCCCTTGATCATTCAGACGTCGCGCTGCAGCTACCGACGGGAAGTGGGAAGACCCTTGTGGGTCTGCTGATCGCGGAGTGGCGTCGAAGGAAATACAAAGAGCGCGTGGTCTACCTGTGCCCTACTAGGCAGCTGGTTCACCAAGTGGCAGAGCAGGCGAACGACAAATACGGGCTCTCCGTCGCTACATTCGTAGGCAAGCAGCGCGAGTATTCGCCCTCCGCAAAAGCTGATTACCAGCAGGCAGAAAAAATCGCGATTACGACCTACTCTGGCCTCTTCAACACCAACCCGTATTTCGACAATGCTGACATCATTCTTGTCGATGATGCGCATGCCAGCGAAAACTACATCGCTTCACATTGGACATTGCGCATAAGCCGACTCGAACCGAATCACGGCGTGCTGCATCAGGCCCTGGCTAACGCACTCACGCCATATCTGACACCGACAGATCTGTCCCGGCTGCGCGGAGTCTGGGAGGATGTTGTAGATCGTACTTGGGTAGATAAGCTCGCTACTCCAACGCTTGCTTTGCTCAGTCCTCAGTTGGTAGAAATACTGGATACACACACCGCTGGCTGCGACCTGAAGTATCCATGGTCACTACTGCGTGACCACATCGATGCCTGTCATGTGTATCTATCGTCTCAGGAGATCCTGATACGTCCTCTTCTTCCTCCAACGTTCTCGCACCCAGCGTTTGGAGCCGCAAAGCAACGGATCTACATGTCCGCCACTTTGGGTGCGGGCGGTGATCTAGAGCGATTGACCGGCCGTAAGGCAATAAAACGACTGCCAGCTCCTGCAGGATGGGACACACAAGGGGTCGGGCGCCGTTTCTTCATTTTTCCCGAAATGTCTCTTACAACGGACGAAACAACTGTCCTGCGAACTGAGCTGATGAAGCGTGCTGGGCGTAGCGTCGTCCTGGTACCCAGTGACCGGGCAGAGGATGCCATCGCAGAACAGGTCGATACTTCATTGAAGTATCCCGTCTATCACGCAGGTGATATCGAGGAGTCCAAGGCGGATTTCGTCAACTGCGATCACGCAGTTGCTGTCGTGGCAAACCGGTATGACGGGATAGATTTCGCTGGCGACGAATGCCGACTGCTATTTATTGAGGGGCTGCCGAAAGCGGTGAATTCTCAGGAACGATTCCTAATGACTCGGATGGGGGCTAATGCGCTTTATAACGAGCGAATTCAGACACGTGTTGTTCAGGCAATCGGCCGCTGCACACGGTCACTGGAAGATTATTCAGCGGTCGTGGTTTCGGGGGAGGAATTGCCTGACTACCTGGCGGACGTTCGGCGCAGACCCTTCTTCCATCCCGAGCTTCAGGCCGAGATTTCCTTCGGCGCCTTGCAGTCCAAAGACGCAACCTTGGCCGATCTGATCGAAAACTTTGAGATGTTTTTGAAGAACGATCTGGATTGGGAGCAAGCCAACAATCAGATCGTCGAAGAGCGTAAGCGCGCCCAGCAGAAATTCCTACCTGCGATCGAAGAGCTGCACCAGGCGGTGGGATGGGAAATCGATTACCAGACGGCGCTTTGGCACCACAACTATGAAAGTGCGGTTAGTTCTGCTGAGCGGGTGCTAGGCGTCCTCATTGCACCGGAGCTCAGAGGCTACCGTGCACTCTGGAACTACCTGGCTGGCTCGGCTTGTCACCTTGGTGCGCAAAGCGGTATTACCTCGCTCGCCGCAAAGGCCAGACAGTACTTTCGAGACGCTCATAAATGCGCTCCCAACATCACCTGGCTCACAGCCTTCGCTCGCCGAGAGGTCAACGACGCTGTAACGGCTCAGTCCGATGACATCGCGCTGCAGCGTCAAGTTGAACGGGTCGGCGCTGAGCTGACCCGCCTTGGAGCAACTCATGACCGTGAATTCGCAAAGAAAGAAAAGTTGATCCTTGAAGGGCTTCAGCATCCTGATACTTTTGAGCTGGCGCAAAAAGACTTGGGAAGCTTGCTCGGGTTCAGTGCCGGAAAAATCGAATCAGATGGCTCACCTGATCCTTGGTGGATTTCCGACTCGCAGTGCATCGTTTTTGAAGACTATGTCGACACTACAGACGGTACCCTTGCTGTGAACAAGGCTCGGCAGGCAACCTCCCATCCAGATTGGATGAGATTGAATGTCGAGGAGTCCAAGGGCTGCGACTTCCTGACCGTACTGGTGACTCCGGCGCGGAAAATCCGGCAGGCTGCAGTGGTTCACGCCGATGGGCTGCTGTACTGGGAGCTCAGTGATTTTCGCAGGTTTGCAGAGCACGCCTTGCAGACGGTACGGGAGCTCCGCGCAAGCTTCTATGAGCAAGGCGATCTGGTGTGGCAGGCGGAAGCAGCTGATGTACTCAAGCAGCGTGGCATCGACTTCGCTTCGATCTGCAAGTACCTGCGAAGTAGACCTGCCGTGAAATACATGGAAGAGGTATAGCTGTATCTGAAGCGTCCCTGATTTGAGGCAGGGGCGCTTGTTCAATTCTCACTACTCTTGTTTCTCCTTCCCGCTCCTCGACTTTGGGCATGTGAGGTGTGGTTAGCCGGTCGATACTCGTTTCAGTCCCCTTGTCTCCTGAACGGCTGCGATCGACAAACTACCGGTAGCTGCATGCTGAATGTGCTCGCTCCACCAGATCATCATCGGGCGTCTTCTCTCAATGTAATCCGCACGATTGTAGGCGCTACGCACTTCGTCCTTATCTACGTGCGCAAGTGCGACTTCGATCAGCTCCGAGTCCCACCCCTGTTCGTTCAGGATGGTACTGGCCATGGACCGCATGCCGTGGCTTACCAAACGACCTTCAAAGCCCATGCGTTTCAAGGCCATGTTTGCCGTCTGGCTATTGCAGTGAGTTCGCGGATCTTTGTCTGCAGGGAATACGTACTCCCTATGGCCGCTATAGGGTTTGATCGTTTCTAGCAGGGCAAGTGCATGTTCGGTCAAAGGTATGACGTGAGCGCGTCGTTTTTTCATACGCTCCGCTGGGATCGTCCACGTTTTCTTGTCGAGGTCGATGTCGGCCCAGGAAGTCGTGGCGGCTTCCGCTGGACGGGTCATGGTGTGGAGTTGCCATTCGATCAGACAACGTGTTGTTCTTTTTATGCTCGCATTAGCGATGGCTACCATTAGCTCTGGCAGCTCTTCGGGGCGGAGGGCTGCCATGTTCTGTTTTTTCGGCTTTTTGAAAACGCCCCGGATGCCGCTGAGTGGATTGGCGAAGATTATTCCCGAGTTCACGCCATGGATCATGATCTCATTGAGCCTTTGAGTCAGCCGCTTCACTGTCTCTAAGCTGCCTTTCGTTTCCAGAGGGCGGAGCAATTCGATGACCATCGGCGCAGTGATTTGCGAGAGGGGTACAGTTCCGAGTTTTGGAAATACGTGGAGGGTGAGAGAGCGCCATATGTCTTCGGCATAGGCCGGTGTAACGACATCCTGCTTCAGCTCGAACCAAGTAGCAGCTACGTTCTCGAATGTATGCTCAGTGGCTGCTTTTTTTGTTTGCTCCAACGCATTGCGTTGCTCTTTCGGGTCGATGGCCAGCGCGAGCAGTTCTCTAGCTTCGACCGTTTTCTTTCTGGCTTGCGCGAGAGAGAGCTCTGGGTAGGTGCCCAGTCCCATGTTGATGCGATTCTTCGTTACCAGATGCCGGTAGTTGAAGTTCCACAGCGTAGAGCCATTAATTCTCACTCGCAATTGTAGGCCGTCGCCATCACTGAGGACGTAATCTTTGTCTTTTGGCTTGATGGCTTTGAGCTGGCGATCAGAGAGGCGGGTGGCTTGAGCGCACAATAGGTATTCTACGACATCGTTTGGTATTCCAAAAATTACCACTGAAGGGCTTGGAATACCATGTGGAATACCAATGGTTGTAGATTTTATCGGACGTCATGGGACGCTGATGGCGCTGGAAGCCCTGTATTTACTGGATTCCAGGCACAAAAAAAGACGTCCGTGGACGTCTTTAGATGATGAAATGGTGGAGCCGGGGGGATTTGAACCCCCGTCCGCCAGTACTCCGCTGTCGGTACTACATGCGTAGCCGTGTCTATTAAGTTAACCCTCAGCGACCCGACGGGCAGGGTGCTTTGGGCGAGTTGTGTAAGTTTTAGCCGCTTCGTCCACAACGTACTGCACGGCGATTCTGTTCTATATGACAATCACTTTGGGTTTACAGACATCCCCTGGTGATTGCTGGGCCCGAAGGCGCCAGAAGTGTTTTAGGCAGCAAACGCCATTTGGTCGTTCGAAGCTTCAACACCGTAGGTTTCGTCATTGGCAACTATAGGAAGTTGCAACAGTGGATTTACGAGTTCTGTTACCAACTCGGCATGCACCTAAAGTTTCGCAACCGGCGTCGAATCCTAAACGGCCCCGAGCCTGGCGCTTCTTGAAGCTGTTGAAGCGGCAAGCAGCTGCAGTGTACGCCAATCCGCGTCTGAGGCCAACCCGAAGGTTGGCCCGCAGCGGTCAGGAGTTTTTACCGTCTTTGTTTGCCTTCTGGATCTCTTGAATGGTTTGAGTGGTTTCAGAGATACATTTCTCAGTGCCTTCCTTGGTGTTCTGAGCCTGATGGGCTTTGGCTTGCTGGACGCTGGCTTCGACGCGTGCACTGAGGTCTGGCGCCTGGATTTGGTTTTTGGCGTTGGCAATGGTTTGCAGGTTTGTTTCGCAGAGGCTTTCCGTGCCGCCGGCGGCAAATGAGGACGACGCCAGCATGGAGGCAGTAACGAACAGACCTAGCAGTACAGAGCGTTTCATGTGTCTCTCCTTGAACTGAGGGCGCAGGCATCGCCGGCCATCAGTACGGCTACCAATTTAGGGACGGTCCCGCATTTGCGGGACTTGATCAGTGGACTGCGACCCTACGCCAGGGTTCTATTTTTCTTCAGGTCGCCCTGGCCTGGGTCACCCGATCGATCAGGTAGACCAGCCCGTGGTAGTCAATGGCGCCGTGCTGCGTAAGACCGATCTCGCAGGTGCGGCTGGTGGAAATCCCTTCGCTGCAATGCTGCACCGCGTCCTTGAGCGTGCGCAGCGAATGGGCATTCAGCTCCGGCGTGGTGAAGCCCTTGTCGCCAGCGAAACCGCAGCAGTGAATGCCTTCGGGGATGACCACGTTCTTGCTGCACTTGCGCGCTAGGTCGATCAGCGCCTGGCTTTCGCCTAGGTGCTGCGTGCTGCAGGTGACGTGTACTGCGATGGGCGCCTCTTGGGGGGTGAAGTCGAGACGATCCATCAGATGAGTGCGGATGAAACGCACCGGGTCGTATAGATCGAGGCGCACGTCGCCAAGGTCCTGAACCAACCGCAGCGTGCAGGGGCTGGTGTCGCAGTAGATAGGATCGAGCCCGCCGCGACTGGCGTGCAGCAGTGCGCCGATCAGTTCCTGGCGCTTGTGTTCGGCCTGTTCTACGTAGCCTTTGGAGGCAAAAGGCTGGCCGCAGCAGAGGCTGTCCACGTTGTCGGGAAAGACGACCTGATAGCCGGCCTTTTCCAGCAGCCGTTGGGTTTTTTCGTACAGCGACATCTGCTCCTTATCCCCTGCCGCCGGGCCCATCACCCGCGACACGCAGGCCGCCAGGTAGACCACTCTGGGGCGTTCATCGGATACGGCAGGGCTGAAGCGGATGGCCTTTTCCGGCTGGGGCATGGCGCTGGTCCACTGCGGAACCTGACCCTTGGACAGCCGCGTCAACGAGGCCGAAAGCTTTGCCAGGCGTGGCGCGCCCAGTAGCATGCGTGCGCCGTTGGCGACGTGCAGGGTGAAGCGCACGCCTTGCAGGGTGGTGGCGAAATTTCCTTCAATCCAGTTGGCGGTTTTCGTATTTGTCGCCTCACGGCTGCGCAGCTTTTTCACCAGCTCGCCGGTATTGATGCCAACCGGGCAACGTTGTGCGCACAAACCTGTGGCGGCGCAGGTGTCGATGCCCTGGTATTGGTAGGCGCGTTCCAGTTCGGTGGTGTCGGTGCCGGCGCGTTTCTTCGCTTGGATATCCCGCCAGATCACGATGCGCTGGCGCGGGCTCAAGGTCAGGTCCTTGGATGGACACACCGGTTCGCAGAAACCGCACTCGATGCACTTGTCCACAATCTCGTCGGCGGCCGGCAGCGGTTTGAGGTGCTTGAGGTGGATCTGCGGATCTTCGCTGAGCACCACGTCCGGGTTGAGGATGCCGTTGGGATCGAGCAGGCGTTTGAGCTGCCACATCAATTGATAGGCATCGCTGCCCCATTCCAGCTCGACGAACGGCGCCATGTTGCGCCCGGTGCCGTGTTCGGCTTTCAGCGAACCGCCGAATTCCACCGCCACCAACTGCGCCACGTCATCCATGAACGCCTGGTAACGTGCGACTTCTTCTGGGTTGTTGAAGCCTTGGGTGAAGACGAAGTGCAGATTGCCTTCCAGCGCGTGTCCGAAAAGGATCGCTTCGTCGTAGTGATGTTTGTCGAACAGCTCGATCAGGCGGTTCACCCCGATGGCCAGTTGTTCCACCGGAAAGGTCACGTCTTCGATGATTACCGTGGTGCCGGTTTTGCGTACCGCGCCCACGGCTGGAAAGGTGTCTTTACGGATCGCCCAGAGCCGGGCGTTTTCCCGTGGGTCTTCGGTAAAGTCGACCTGTTTTTCCACTGGGAAGCCGGCCAGCGATGCCATGATTCGGGTCAGTTGTTCTTGTAGCAACGACGAGGACGCGGCGCGGGATTCGATCAGCAGGGCGCAGGCATTGATCGACAGATGCTGTACGAAATCCGGCATGCCCGGCTTGTCCTGCACCGAGCGCAGGCTGCGCCGGTCCAGCAGTTCCACGGCCGAAACTGGTTGGCTTTTCAGCACGGTGACGGCGTTGCAGCAGGTTTCCACATCCGGGAAGACGATCAGTGCCGAGGCTTTGTTCGGGTGGTCGATGACTGTGTTGTAGGTCACCGCACTGATGAAGCCCAAGGTGCCTTCGGAGCCCACCAGCAGATGGCTCAAGATATCCACAGGCTCGTCGAAATCCACCAGGGCATTGAGTGACAGGCCGGTGGTGTTTTTCAGACGGTATTTGTGGCGAATTCGCGCGGCCAGTTCGGTATTGGCGCGGGTTTCGCGGCCCAGAGTCGCGAGGCGGTCCAGCAGTTCGCCATGGCTTGTACGAAAAGCCGCCACGCTGGCTTCGTCTTCGGTATCCAGACGCGTGCCATCGGCCAGCACCAGGCGGATACCGGCCAGGGTGTGATAGGTGTTCTGCGCGGTGCCGCAGCACATGCCGCTGGCGTTGTTGGCGACGATACCGCCGATCTTGCAGGCGTTGATCGAGGCTGGATCAGGGCCGATCTTGCGCCCGAACGGTGCCAGCCAGGCATTGGCCTGGGCGCCGATCACGCCGGGCTGCAAGCGAATCTGTGTGCCGTGTTCGCGAATCTCGCGGCCGTTCCAGTTATCCCCAAGCACAATCAGCACCGAGTCGCTGATGGCTTGCCCGGACAGGCTGGTGCCGGCGGCGCGGAAGGTGACCGGGACTTGGTCTCGTTGGGCCAGTTTCAGCAGGGCGATCACTTCATCTTCGGATTCGACGCGTACCACCAGTTTCGGAATCAGCCGATAGAAACTGGCGTCGGTGCCGAAGGCCAAGGTCGACAGCGGATCGTCGAAACGTCGTTTTGGCGGAATCAGTTGCTGGACATCACGCAGGAAAGGAGCCGGAAGAGTCATTGGTCCTCCAGAATCAAAACCACCAGATCCTTCGGACCATGGGCGCCATAGGCCAGGACTTGCTCGATGTCGGCGGTCTTCGACGGGCCTGACACCAGCAGGGCGTTGGTGGGCATGCCTTGGGCCCATTCGAATTCCTGTTGCACTTCATAGAAGTTGTCGCGGATTTCGCTGGCCTTGAGCAGGGCGAAATGCACCGGTGGCACCAGGCTCATCAGTCGCGGCTCTTCCCGCGTTGGCCAAAGAATCAGGCTACCGGTGGCGGCGATGGCGCCGAGGGTTCCGGTCAGGCTGGCAGGCGTGTCGTTGAACAGTTCGGCTTTCCATTCCTCTACCGGGCGGTCGTAGGCCTTGAGAGGTGGCAGGTCGGGATTGTTTGCCCAAAACTGTGTGATTTTTTGCCCGTGCGCAGTGGTCGGGGCGATGAGCAAACTCGGCAACTGGCGGTCACGCAGCAACTGCGCCAGCAGCGCCGGCCAGCCTTCACCGGACGTCAGATGGATTTCGGTGTGCACCGCTTCCATCAATTTGCGCAATTGTGGAATGCACTGCTCGGGCGCGTAGCGGTAGGTTTGCGTCACCAGCTCGACATCGAAGTTGTCGGCAACCGGCGTGGCGCCCGTCAGACTTTTGCGCAGCTTGGCGAGGATATTGTTTTTGGCGCTCATCGGCGGTCTCCCTGCTGGTTCAGGTGTTCGCGAGCCAGGTCATGCAATGAGCGGGCGGCGGGTTTGGGTGCGCTGTGGTTCTGGGTCCATGGGCCGATATTTTGGGGTGTCAGGGCGCGCAGGCGCGTGGCGAGGAAACCGAACAGCCGATACAGTCGCGGCGAACTGTTGAGCCGGGCCCAGGCATTCCAGATGAACCGCTCCTTGGGCGAGTATTTGCTGCCCTGGCCGCGCATCACTTGGTTCGGGCTGTCCGGCGCCTTGACGTTTTCTTCTCGCAGCCGCCGCAGTAGCGCGGGAATCGGGATTTTCACCGGACACACCTCACCGCAGGCGCCACACAGCGAAGACGCGCTCGGGTGGTCCGGGACTTTGGCGAGGCCGACCATGTGCGGCGTGATGATTTTTCCGATAGGTCCCGGGTACACCTCGCCGTAGGCATGACCGCCGATTCGGGTATAGACCGGGCAATGATTCATACAGGCGCCGCAGCGGATGCAGTTCAGGGTCTGGCGCAATTCGCTGTCGGCAAACGCCTGGCTGCGACCGTTGTCCAGCAGCACCAGGTGAACCTCCTGGGGACCGTCAAGTTCGTCAGGCTTGCGCGGGCCGGAGATCATGTTGACGTAGGTGGTGATCGGCTGGCCGAGGGCCGAGCGGGTCAGCAGCGAGAGCAGCGGCACGACATCGCGCAGGTTTTCCACGACTTTTTCGATGCCGGTTACGGCGATGTGCACCGGCGGTACGGTGGTGGACATCCGCCCATTGCCTTCGTTTTCCACTAGCAGCAGCGTGCCGGTTTCGGCCACGGCGAAGTTGACGCCCGAGACGCCGATATCAGCTTCGAAGAATTTCTGCCGCAATACCTTGCGACCGATCTGAATGAGTTGGTCGACGTCCTTGGTGTACTCCACGCCGAGTTTGTCGTGGAACAAGGACGCGACCTGACCGGCGTTCTTGTGGATCGCCGGCATAATGATGTGTGAAGGCTTCTCGTGATCGAGCTGGACGATGTACTCCCCCATGTCGGATTCGAGACATTCAATGTCCCGAGCCTCGAGGAAATGGTTCATCTCCATCTCTTCGCTGACCATCGATTTGCCCTTGATCACTTGCCGCGCCTCGTGAGCCCGGATGATCGAGAGGACGATGCCATTGGCCTCGTCCACCGTCTCCGCCCAGTGCACGTTCACACCGTTGCGGGTCAGGTTGGTTTCAAGTTGCTCGAGCAGGTCGGGCAGCTTGGATAACGCGCGGGCGCGGACGGCATTGCCGAGCACTCGCAGGTGTTCTCTTTCGTGGGCATCGCTGAAGGACGTTGCCCGCTTGGTCATCAGTGAATCCATCGCGCTGCGAAAGTTGTTTCGCAGTTGCGTGTCGTCCAAAGCCTTGTGGGCCCGGGCGCGAAAATCTTCCTGCACCTCAATGGTCGGGATCAGCGTCGGCGTGCTCATGCGGCACCTCCGGTACGCTGCCAGAGGAAACTCGCCAGGTGTTGACCGCGTAACGCCTCCTGCTGTTTTTCCAGCGCGCCGTTGATGTTCATCAAACAGCCGCAGTCGGCGCTGACGACCTGATGCGCGCCGGATTCCTTCAGCGCGCGGGTCTTGTCGGCCACCATCGCGCCGGAAATATCCGGCATGCGCACGCTGAACGTGCCACCAAAACCACAGCATTCACTTTCATGGCTGTGCTCGACGCGCTCCACGTTGCCCAACTGCGCCAATAACGCACGACCATGTAGGTGGGTGTTCATTTCACGCCGGGCCGAGCAGGACGTATGCAGCGCGATTTTCACCGGCTCGCCGCTGTCCTGCAGCTGCACCTTGCAGACAAACAGCAGGAATTCGGCCAGCTCATAGGTTCGGGCCACGAGGGCCCGAACCTGTTCGAGCGTGTCGGGCTCGTCCTTGAACAAGTCGGCGTAATGCTCGCGCAGCATGCCAGCGCAGGAGCCCGAGGGCACCACCACCGGATAATCGCCAGCAAACAGGGCCAGTTGCGCTCGCGCTACCGTCCGTGCCTGTTCGGTGTATCCCGAGGTGTAGGCCGGTTGGCCGCAGCAACTTTGCCCTTGCGGGTAGTCCACCCGGATTCCTTCGCGCTCCAGCAGGTGAATCGCATCCATCCCGGCTTCGGGATAGAACAGGTCCACCACGCAAGTGCCGAACAGGTAGACCCGTTGCGGTTTTTCGCTAGGGTACTGCCGAGGCTCGGGCAATGGCGGGGCGACACGGGTCGCGTTCGGCACGGCGTTGTAAAAAAGCTCGCTCATCAGGCGTGTCTCCGGGTGGTCCCGGTTATCCGTCCGCTGAGGCTGCTGAAATATAGACAGGAAATCTTTCAGCAGCCTTGCAGACCCGGTGATCAATAGCAGACGCCGAATCGAGGTTCGGCGTCGGTTTTTTCGGTATTGCCTGTAGTACTCAGTGCACCAACATGCCGGTGAACCAGTAGGCCTGGGCCAACGTGATCAGGCCGACGATCGTTGCAAAGAATAGGCTGTGTTTGAGGGTGAAACGGAACAGATCCGATTCCTTGCCCACCAGCCCGGTCGCCGCGCACGCCACCGCGATCGATTGTGGCGAAATCATCTTGCCAGTCACGCCGCCACTGGTGTTCGCAGCTACGAGCAAGGTGTCGTTGACGCCGATCTGGTGCGCAGTAGTGGCTTGCAAGGAGCTGAACAGAGCGTTGGACGAGGTATCGGAGCCGGTCAGGAATACCCCCAGCCATCCCAGGAAGGGCGAGAAGAACGGGAACGCCGCGCCGGTGCCGGCCAGCACCAAGGCCATGGTCGACGACATGCCCGAGAAGTTGGTAACGAAGGCGAACGCCAGCACCATACCGATGGACAGGATCGGCCAGCGCAGTTCGTAGAAGGTCTCTTTTAAAGTGGTAAGACCAGTTTTAAGGTTGATCTTCAACACCAGCATCGAGATCAATGCCGAGAAAAAAATCGCCGTGCCGGTAGCGGAAATCGGATCAAGCTTGAAGACCGCCGGGATGGCTGTCGGATTGACCACGATTGGCGCGACCTTGATCACCATCTGGTCCAGGTGCGGGATGGCGAAGTTGAACACCCAGCCATACATGGAGCCGCCGGCGGCAAACATCGCCTTGAACGGTTTCAGGGTCCAGATCGTCACCAGCACGGTTAGGATCAGGAAGGGCGACCAGGCCTTGATGATTTCCCCCAGGCTGTAGGGTGAAGCCACGGTGCTGCGCGGTTGGCCGAAACCTCCGACGCTGGCGGTGACCGTTGCGCTCGAGGTGGCGCCAGCAATCTGCGCGCCTGCGGTGCGCTTGGGCTGCCAGACTTTCAGGAACAGCGTCAGGGAAATCAACGCCGCCAGGGCCGAGGTGATGTCTGGCAGTTCCGGGCCGATGAAGTTGGAGGTGAAGTACTGGGTGACGGCGAAGCTCAAGCCGGCAACCAGCGCCGCCGGCCAGGTTTCCCGCACGCCGCGCAGGCCGTCCATCATGAACACCAGCCAGAACGGCACGAACAGCGACAGCAGCGGCAACTGGCGACCAGTCATGGCGCCGATCTTGAACGCATCGATCCCAGTGACCTGGCCGGCCACGATGATCGGAATACCCAGCGCGCCGAACGCCACTGGGGCGGTGTTGGCGATCAGGCACAGGCCTGCGGCATATAGGGGGTTGAAGCCCAGGCCGACCAACAACGCAGCAGTGATCGCCACCGGCGCCCCGAAGCCTGCGGCACCTTCAAGGAATGCGCCAAAGCAAAAGCCGATCAGCAACACTTGCAGGCGTTGGTCATCGGTAATCGACAGCACCGAGCTGCGGATCACCTCGAACTGGCCGCTCTTGACCGTCAGTTTGTAGAGAAACACGGCGGCGACGATGATCCAGGCGATGGGCCACAGGCCGTAGGCAAAGCCGTAGCCGGCGGCAGCGAAGGCCATGTCGGCGGGCATCTGGAACGCAAAGATTGCGACGGCAATCGCCAGGGCCAGGGTGATGCTGCCGGCCACATGCCCCTTGAGGCGAAACACCGCCAGGGCCAGGAAGAAAAATACGATGGGAATGACGGCCGCGAGTGCGGACAAGCCGAGGCTGCCGAGCGGGCTGTAGAGCTGTTGCCAGGTTTGCATAGTGGGTGGGCCCCTAATTGTTGTTGGTCAGGCACTGCCAGCGCTTTGGTTAATTGGTAATACCAATTTACAATCGCTGTTGGCTAGGGTAAAAGCCTTGGTTGTCGTGTGTCAATTTGCCGCCCTGAAACTTTCGTCGAATAAGCGGTGCAGAGAGCATCTGATCCGTGAGTGAAAGCGGTTTTTGGTGGGTGTGGACTGGGCCCGGATGGGCCAGAATAGAGAGCCCGGCGAGCCGTCGGGACCGTGGAGAATCGAGTTATGGGGTTTGATCAGATTCGTCAGCGCCGTTTGTCTGACGATATTGTCGAGCGGCTTGAAGGAATGATCCTTGAGGGCACGCTGAAATCCGGTGAGCGGCTGCCGGCTGAGCGGACCCTGGCCGAACAGTTCGGTGTGTCACGCCCTTCGTTGCGCGAGGCGATCCAGAAGCTGGCGGCCAAGGGCCTGTTGGTCAGCCGCCAGGGCGGCGGCAATTATGTAGTGGAGTCGCTGGGTTCGACTTTCAGTGATCCGCTGTTGCAACTGTTGGAAAGCAATCCCGAGGCGCAGCGTGACCTGTTGGAGTTTCGCCATACGCTGGAAGCTTCTTGTGCTTATTACGCTGCGCTGCGAGCTACGGATGTGGACCGCGAGCGGCTCAAGGCGGCATTCGAAGAATTGCAGGATTGCTATTCCCGCCACGATGAAGTGAGCCGGGCAGAGGAGGGTGCGGCCGATGCCCGGTTCCATCTGGCGATCGCCGAGGCCAGTCATAACGCGGTGCTGCTACACACGATTCGGGGGTTGTTCGACTTGCTCAAGCGCAACGTGGTGACCAACATCGGCGGTATGTACAAGCAGCGCAGCGAAACCCGCGACATGCTGATCAGTCAGCACCGAGAATTGTATCAAGCCATTATGGACGGGCAGGCCGAGCAGGCGCGGGAAGTGTCCAGCCGGCATATTTTGTATGTGCAGGAAGTCTTGGAAGAGGTACGGCAGGAAGTGCAGCGGGTGGCGCGGGCGGAGCGGCGCAAGGGGATGTAGTGCTCGGACCCTGCGGGAGCGAGCTTGCTCGCGAAAGCGGCCTGTCTGGCACATCAATGCTGGATGTGTCGCCGTCATCGCGAGCAGGCTCGCTCCCACAATGGTCTCAAGGCGAAAGAATCAGTCTTCCTTGCCCTTGTTGCGCACCGCGCGCTGCAACTCGCGACCGGCGTCGCGTTCGCGTTCGGTATCGCGCTTGTCGTATTCCTTCTTGCCCTTGCCCAGCGCAATCTCGCACTTGATCAAGTGCTTGCTCCAGTACAACGACGTACAGACGCAGGCGTAACCCTTCTGCTGCACAGACGCGAAGAGTTTTTCCAGCTCGCGTTTGTTGAGCAGCAGTTTGCGCGATCGCGTCGGGTCGGCAATCACGTGGGTGCTGGCGGTGGTCAACGGCGTGATATGGCTGCCCAGCAGCCAGGCTTCGCCGTCCTTGAGCAGGACATAACTGTCGACCAGTTGCGCCTTGCCGGCACGCAAGCTCTTTACTTCCCAGCCGGCCAGGACCATGCCAGCCTCGAAACGTTGTTCGATGAAGTAATCGTGTCGCGCCTTTTTATTTTGCGCGATGGTCCCTGTGGGGTGTTTCTTCTGTTTAGCCATAGGGGCGGCATTATAGGCAGTTGCGTGCGTGTCGGCTACGGTGAAGCTGCGTGCTTGAGCACGTTGAGTGAATCCCGGACAATGCGGCCTCTTTTTCGAACGCTGGGCGTGATCACGATGTCGACAGACAAGGTTTCTGTCCACGGCAGTTGGGCTAGCCGCTGGGTCTTTATATTCGCTGCAACCGGTTCGGCGGTGGGGCTGGGCAGTATCTGGAAATTTCCCTACATGGTCGGCGTCTACGGTGGCGGCGCCTTCGTACTGATGTTTCTGGCCTGCATTGCGCTGATCGGGGCGCCAGTGATGCTGGCCGAAACCCTGATCGGCCGTCGTGCCCGGCAAAGCCCGGCCAATGCCTTGAAGGTGCTGGCGGTGGCGGCGGGGCATTCGCCCAAATGGTCGTGGGGCGCGTTCGCCGGGATGATCACGGCGCTGCTGATCCTGTCTTTCTATAGTGTGGTGGGTGGCTGGTCGCTGGACTACATCATCGACATGGGGCGTGGGGACTTTCAAGGTGTGACGCCTGATCAGGTCGGTGCCTACTTTGGCAACGTGATTGCCGATCCCTGGAGACTGACCCTCTGGCATACGATCTTCATGGTGCTCTCTGCGGTGGTGATTGCCCGAGGCGTCGTCGCGGGGCTTGAGCGCAGCCTGCGGATCATGATGCCGCTGCTGTTCGTGATGATCCTGGTGCTGCTGGGGTACAGCATGACCACGGGGCATTTCATGGAGGGCCTGCACTTCATGTTCGATTTCCAGCCGCAGAAAGTGCTGGACGGTCTGTTGCCCGCCATGGGGCATGCCTTCTTCTCCCTGAGCGTTGGGGTCGGCTCGATCATGATCTACGGCGCCTACATGCCCAAGGGGGCGTCCCTGACCCGGACCGTTGTCGGCGTCGCACTGTTGGATACCTTCGTGTCGCTGCTGGCGGGTGTGGCTTTGTTTCCGATTGTGTTCGCCGCCGGCCTGAACCCCAGCGAAGGGCCAGGACTGATGTTTGTCAGTCTGCCCTTTGCCTTTGGCAGCATGGCGTTCGGTCAGGTGATGGGCGTGGTGTTTTTTGTCCTGGTGGCTATTGCGGCATGGAGTTCGGCCATTTCCCTGCTGGAGCCGATGGTGGCCTACTTGGTTGAACGGACCCGGCTCAGCCGCGCCTGGGTAACGTTCTGGCTGGCGTTTACCTGCTGGTTCGTGGGTCTGGGTACGGTGTTTTCCTTCAATATATGGAAGCAGGCCAAGTTTTTCGTGAACGAAGACGGGCTGTTCCACCTCTACCAGTGGGGAGCAACCGGAGGGCTGGACTTCTTCGGCGTGATTGATTTCTTCACATCACGGATCATGCTGCCACTGGGTGGTTTGTGTTTCGTGGTGTTTGCAGGATGGATCATGGGGCGTGAGGCGGTGCGTGATGAGTTGTCGCTGCGCAGCCCTGTCTTGTTCGCCTTGAGCCTGTTCTTGATGCGCTATGTGGCGCCCATCGGCATTCTCGTAGTGTTTGCCGCCCAGCTGTGGAAGTGACGCTTACATGACGACACACATTCAACGCTCAGCCTTGCTGCCCTATCCGGCACAGGCCCTGTATGACTTGGTCAATGATGTGGCGAGTTACCCGGAGTTCTTGCCTTGGTGTTCCTCCGCCGAGGTGCTTGAGAGCTCCGAAATCCATATGCGCGCCGGCCTCAACATCGCCAAGGGCGGGTTGAGCCAGCGCTTTGTCACGCGCAATACCCTGGTGCCTGGGCAGTCCATCGAGATGAATCTGGAAGAGGGGCCTTTCAATCAGCTCCACGGTGTCTGGGTGTTCAAGCCACTGGGTGAGAAGGCCTGCAAGATCAGCCTCGATCTGTCGTTCGATTATGCGGGGCCGCTGGTACGAGCCACATTGGGGCCGCTGTTCAATCAGGCGGCCAATACCCTGGTCGACGCGTTCTGCCAGCGTGCCAAGCAGAATGCCGAGCTCAAGCGTTGATCGAAGTAGAAGTGGTATATGCCAGCGTCGACCGCCAAGTCTTGCGCACATTTGCAGTGCCGCACGGCACGAGTGTTCGCGCAGCGCTGAAGGCATCGGGCATTACTGATGCGTTCCCGGAGCTGGATCTGGCGACTTGCCCGGTGGGGATTTTTGGCAAAGTGATCGCCGATCCTGATCGGCGGGTGGTGCAGGCGGCTGATCGGCTGGAGATTTATCGACCTTTGCTGGCCGATCCGAAAGAAATTCGTCGCTTGCGTGCGGCCAAGGCTGCTCAAGCACGCCAATCTGATCAATAGCCAAGCCTGAATCGCAGGCAATAAAAAACCCGGCATGCCGGGTTTTTTTACGTCGCGTTTTATTGCGGCGAGGTATCCAGAGGTTCTGGAGTCGGGACCGGTACGGTTTCGACTTTGTCCACATCCTTCTGGATCTGGTCCAGCAACGAACCTGGCTTGGCCGGTTTTTCCGGTTTTGGCTGTTCGGCCTTCTGGGTTGGATCGGTCACGGTGGTGCCGCTGTCCTTGCCCATGATGGCCTCGTCGCGGCTCACGCCAGGCATGAAATCGCCCGACAGGCTGACGAGTTGGTCATTGGGGCTGAAGATAACGCTGATGCGTTCCTGTTGGCGCTCGCCGCCGCCAGGCTGCAAGCTGTACAGGTAATCCCAGCGATCGGCATGGAACGTGTCGGTCAGCAGAGGGTTGCCCATGATAAACCGTACTTGCCGGCGGGTCATTCCCGGGCGTAACTGGTCTATCATGTCCTGCGTGACGACATTGCCCTGCTGGATGTCGATTTTGTAAACCCCGGGGAATGAACAACCGGCGAGTGCGAGCAGTCCCACAAAGGTGAAACTGGTTAGCAAGAGCTTGGTGTTTTGCATCGGTGGGCGACTTCCACTATCTTGGCTGGGACAACGTAAACGCCGATCATACCCGCATTAAGAGAAGCTGCGAAGCAGCATCGCGAGAAAGCTGACCATGGTTGAAAATAGCGAACTACGCAAAGCCGGCCTCAAAGTGACCCTGCCACGGGTCAAGATTCTACAAATGCTCGATTCCGCAGAGCAGCGTCACATGAGTGCCGAAGACGTCTACAAGGCGCTTATGGAGGCTGGCGAGGACGTTGGTCTGGCCACGGTTTACCGTGTTCTGACTCAGTTTGAGGCTGCGGGTCTTGTGGCTCGTCATAATTTCGATGGCGGTCATGCGGTCTTTGAATTGGCTGACGGGGAACACCACGATCACATGGTGAACGTGGATACCCGTGAGGTTATCGAATTCATCAGTCCGGAAATCGAAGCGCTGCAAAAAGAAATTGCTGAAGAGTATGGCTTCGAGCTGATCGATCACCATCTCGTCTTGCATGTACGCAAGAGGAAGTAAGCTCGTTGCGTGAGCCCACAGCTCCCAAAACGAAAGAAGGCGACCCTAGGGGCGCCTTCTTGCTGTGCGGCTTTTATTAGATTTTTGCGGCGACGACCATTTTTTTCGCGTGAGCCAGGGATTCCTTGGTGAGATCGATCCCCCCGAGCATTCGGGCCACTTCTTCCACACGCTCGTTTTTGTTGAGTTTGGACACTGCTGTGCGCGTGGCGTCTTCGCCGCGCACTTTGTGCACGAATAAATGTTGGTGTCCCTGGGCGGCGACCTGGGGCAGGTGAGTCACCGTCAGCACTTGGCCACGCTCACCCAGCCGGCGCAGCAACTGGCCGACAATCTCCGCCGTGGGGCCGCCAATGCCCACGTCCACTTCGTCGAATACCAGCGTCGGTACGCGCGAGGTCTGCGCCGTGATGACCTGGATGGCCAGGCTGATCCGTGACAGTTCGCCACCGGATGCGACCTTGGCCAGGGCCTTGAGCGGTTGCCCGGGGTTGGCACTGACCAGTAGCTCCACCTGCTCCAGCCCATTGGGTTGAAGCTCGTCGCCAGCGTTGCGGCGCAGCTCGATGGTAAAACGCCCGCCCGGCATGCCCAGGCGCTGGATTTCCTGTTCCACGGCACTGGCCAGGCCGGTTGCGGCTTGGTGGCGCAGTGCGCTGAGCTCGTTTGCCCTTTCCTGATAATGACGGGCATAGGAGGCCAGTTCGTCTCCCAGGCGCTCGATGGATTCATCGTTGGCGTTCAGGGTTTCCAGCTCTTCCAGTAACCGCTGCTGGAGTTCGGCAACGTCGGTTGGCTGGACTCGGTGTTTGCGTGCCAGCGTATAAATAGTGTCCAGGCGCTCTTCCAGGTACTGGAGGCGCGCCGGATCGGCGTCGAAATGATCAAGAAACCGGTTCAGTTCCCCGACGGCTTCTTCGACCTGGATCTGCGCGCTCGTCAGCAGGTTGGTCGCTTCGCTCAGGGCACCCACCGAATTGTTTACGCTGGAGAGGCGGTTCAGGCTCGCCGTCAGCGCATTGAGCACATTGCCCGAATCGCTCTCGCTGCATTGCTCGACCACTTGGCGACAGATGCCCAGCAGGGTTTCGGCGTTGGTCAGGTTCTTGTGTTCCTGCTCCAGTTCTTCCAGTTCATTTTCGCCCAGGGCCAGGTTTTCCAGCTCTTCGAGCTGATAGCTCAACAGCTGGTGCCGTGCCCGCTGTTCGTCGCCGGAGTTGGAGAGGCGGTCCAATTCCTGTCGGGTCTGGCGCCAGCGCTGGGCGGCCAGTTGCACCTGGCGCGCCAGATCGGTGGCGCCGGCATATTCATCCAGCAGGCGGCGATGAGTATCCGTCTTGAGCAGGGACTGGTGTTCATGCTGGCTATGGATATCGATCAACAGTTCGCCGAGGGCCTTGAGGTCGCCCAAGGGGCAGGGCGTGCCGTTGATGTAGCCCCGGGAGCGGCCTTCGGCAGTAATGACCCGGCGCAAGATGCACAGGCCATCGGTGTCCAGATCGCGTTCGGCCAGCCAGGTGCTGGCCTCGGGGATGTCGACCAGGTCGAATGTCGCCAGGATGTCGGCCTTGTCCGCACCGGGGCGCACCACGCCACTGTCGGCGCGATCGCCCAGTGTAAGGCCCAGGGCGTCGAGCATGATCGATTTGCCGGCACCGGTTTCACCGGTGATCACACTCATGCCTCGATCGAGCTCGAGGTCGAGGTGTTCGACGATGGCGTAGTTATGTACGGACAGGTGCACCAGCATAAGGCCGCTCCCAGGCTTTAGGTCTGGTTATTTATACAGTGTTTTGTTTCGGGCTGACAATGCCTTTGCTTAGCTCGATTTGCTTGGGGCAATGAGTTTCTTAGCGCGGCGAGGAATGAAAAGCAGCTGTTTTTTGTAAGGTTAATTCGTCGGACGGCCCTTGAAGCTTAAAAACCCGGCCCCATATACCGGGGCAGAAGCGCGAGTCGAGCTCGCGGACGAAGTTGAAAGGAGAAATCTATGGCTGACGAACAGACGCAGGACACGCAAAATCTAGACGCCAATCAGGCTCCCCAGGGTTCGGGTGACGACCTGGCGGCGCGTGTACAAGTGCTCGAGGAGCAACTGGCCGGTGCGCAGGATCAGGCGTTGCGTGTAGCAGCCGACCTGCAGAATGTCCGCCGTCGCGCCGAGCAGGATGTAGAGAAGGCTCATAAATTCGCCCTGGAACGTTTCGCAAGCGACCTGCTGCCGATCATCGACAGCCTGGAGCGCGGTCTGGAACTGTCCAATCCGGACGACGAGAACATTCGTCCGATGCGCGAAGGCATCGAACTGACCCTGAAAATGTTCCAGGACACCCTCAAGCGCTACCAGCTCGAGGCCCTTGATCCACACGGCGAGCCTTTCAACGCCGAGCACCACCAGGCCATGGCGATGCAGGAAAGCGCAGACGTCGAGCCTAACAGCGTCCTGAAGGTTTTCCAGAAAGGTTACCTGCTCAACGGTCGTCTGTTGCGCCCGGCCATGGTGGTGGTCAGCAAGACGCCGGCACCGGTTTCGCCTTCTATTGATGAGCAGGCTTGAAATCGGCCATAACGGCCCCATTAAGAAGTCAAGCGTTTAAGTGCTACCGCAGTTAGCCACCACTGCTGCGGCAACAAAATCCAAGTTCCGGGAGAGTTAACATGGGCAAGATTATCGGTATCGACCTGGGGACCACCAACTCGTGCGTCTCCGTGCTGGAAAACGGCAAGGCCAAAGTGATTGAAAACGCTGAAGGCGCGCGTACCACGCCGTCGATCATTGCGTACGCCAACGATGGCGAGATTCTGGTTGGCCAGTCGGCCAAGCGTCAGGCAGTGACCAATCCGCATAACACCCTGTACGCGGTGAAGCGTCTGATCGGTCGCAAGTTCGACGAAGAAGTCGTTCAGAAAGACATCAAGATGGTGCCTTACAAAATCGCCAAGGCTGACAATGGCGACGCCTGGGTTGAAGTGAACGGCCAGAAAATGGCGCCGCCACAGATCTCGGCTGAAATCCTGAAGAAAATGAAGAAGACCGCCGAAGACTATCTCGGCGAGGCGGTGACTGAAGCGGTCATCACTGTTCCTGCCTACTTCAACGACAGCCAGCGCCAGGCGACCAAAGACGCCGGCCGCATTGCGGGCCTGGACGTAAAACGTATCATCAACGAACCGACCGCAGCCGCTCTGGCCTACGGCATGGACAAGGCCAAGGGCGATCACACCGTGATCGTTTATGACCTCGGTGGCGGTACCTTCGACGTCTCGGTAATCGAGATCGCTGAAGTCGATGGCGAGCACCAGTTCGAAGTGTTGGCCACCAACGGTGACACCTTCCTCGGTGGTGAAGACTTTGACATCCGCCTGATCGACTACCTCGTCGACGAGTTCAAGAAAGAAAGCGGCATGAACCTCAAGGGTGACCCGCTGGCCATGCAGCGCCTGAAAGAAGCTGCTGAAAAAGCCAAGATCGAACTGTCCTCGAGCCAGTCGACCGACGTGAACCTGCCGTACATCACTGCAGATGCCACCGGTCCGAAGCACCTGAACGTGAAAATCTCCCGCGCCAAGCTCGAAGCGCTGGTGGAAGACCTGGTTCAGCGCACCATCGAACCTTGCCGCATCGCGATGAAAGACGCCGGTATCGACGTTGGCGCAATCAACGACGTGATCCTGGTGGGCGGTCAGACCCGTATGCCACTGGTTCAAAAGCTGGTGACCGATTTCTTCGGTAAAGAAGCGCGTAAAGACGTTAACCCGGACGAAGCCGTTGCCATGGGTGCTGCCATCCAGGGCGCCGTTCTGGCTGGTGATGTGAAGGACGTTCTGCTGCTCGACGTCAGCCCGCTGACCCTGGGTATCGAAACCATGGGTGGCGTGATGACTGCGCTGATCGAGAAAAACACCACGATTCCTACCAAGAAATCCCAAGTGTTCTCGACCGCCGACGACAACCAGGGCGCCGTGACCATCCACGTGCTGCAAGGCGAGCGCAAGCAGGCTGCCCAGAACAAATCCCTGGGCAAGTTCGACTTGGCCGAGATTCCACCGGCTCCACGTGGTGTGCCACAAATCGAAGTGACCTTCGACATCGACGCCAACGGCATCCTGCACGTCGGCGCGAAAGACAAGGCCACTGGCAAGACCCAGTCGATCGTGATCAAGGCCAACTCCGGTCTGTCCGAGGAAGAAATTCAGCAGATGGTTCGCGATGCTGAAGTCAACGCCGAGGAAGACCGCAAGTTCGAAGAGCTGGCCAGCGCTCGCAACCAAGGCGATGCCCTGGTGCACTCGACTCGCAAAATGATCGCTGATGCTGGCGAAAAAGTGACTGCGGAAGAGAAAACCGCCATCGAAGCGGCCGTGGTTGCCCTGGAAGCTGCCGTCAAAGGCGACGACAAGGCTGCCATCGAGGCGAAGATCGAAGAGTTGTCCAAGGTCTCTGCTCCAGTGGCTCAGAAGATGTACGCCGAGCAGGCCCAGCCCGCGGAAGGCGCTGCGCAGCAAGGCGAGTCGGCTGAAAAGGCTGACGACGTCGTCGATGCCGAGTTCGAAGAAGTGAAAGACCACAAGTAATCGCTTGTTGGTCGGCCGGTTGACTGCATTTGTGCGGTGGCTGGTAGGATGTCGCCGCGCGGGAGCTTGCTCCCGCGTTGGCGTGTCTGGAGTCAGTGAATTTTTACAGCATGCGACAGCGCTCGGATGCTGGCGGTGTGATCGGGAATGCTCCTGCTTTCCGAACGACATACACCGCGTTTTGGCCGGGTACCTGGCTGAAAGATTAAAGACCAGGATCGTTGAATTGACGTGAGTTGGGTCCGGGCCTGTATTGGGGCTCAACGAGTTTGGCAAGGTTCAGGAGAGGTTTGCCGGACGTCCTATAAGAGTGCAAAGACTAATGGCAAAGCGTGACTTTTACGAAGTATTGGGTGTCGAGCGGGGGGCCAGCGAGGCAGACCTGAAAAAGGCCTATCGTCGCTTGGCGATGAAGCACCACCCGGACCGTAATCCCGGCGACAAAGCGTCGGAAGAGATGTTCAAGGAGGCCAACGAGGCCTACGAAGTACTGTCCGATTCGAGCAAGCGCGCGGCTTACGACCAGTACGGTCATGCCGGCGTCGACCCAAGCATGGGTGGCGGCGGCGCCGGTTTTGGCGGTCAGAATTTCTCCGATATTTTCGGCGATGTGTTCAGCGACTTCTTCGGCGGTGGTCGCGGCGGTGCTCGAGGCGGCGCGCAGCGTGGCAGCGATTTACGCTACACGTTGGAGTTGAACCTGGAAGAGGCGGTGCGCGGTACTACCGTCAATATCCGCGTTCCAACGCTGGTCAATTGCAAGCCGTGCGATGGTTCGGGCGCCAAGAAGGGCTCCTCGCCTGTGACGTGCCCAACCTGCGGTGGCATCGGTCAGGTCCGCATGCAGCAGGGCTTCTTCTCGGTGCAGCAGACCTGCCCGCGTTGCCATGGCCAGGGCAAGATCATTTCCGACCCGTGCGACTCCTGCCACGGCGAAGGGCGTGTCGAAGAGTACAAGACGCTGTCGGTGAAAGTGCCGGCCGGTGTCGATACCGGTGACCGCATTCGTCTGTCCGGCGAAGGCGAGGCGGGTGCCCAGGGTGGCCCGACCGGCGACCTGTACGTTGTCATCAATGTGCGTGAGCACGCGATTTTCCAGCGCGACGGCAAGCATCTGTTCTGCGAAGTGCCGATCAGTTTTGTCGATGCAGCCTTGGGCGGCGAGCTTGAGATCCCGACTCTTGACGGTCGCGTCAAGCTGAAGATCCCTGAGGGTACGCAAACCGGCAAGCAGTTCCGGATTCGTGGCAAGGGCGTTGCGCCAGTGCGTGGTGGCGGTGCGGGTGACCTGATGTGTCGTGTGGCGGTGGAGACTCCGGTCAACCTGAGCCGGCGCCAGCGTGAATTGCTGGAGGAGTTCCGCAGCTCGCTGGCGGATGACAACAGTCACTCTCCGAAAACCACCGGTTGGTTCGAAGGCGTGAAGCGCTTCTTCGGCGATCTGTAAGGAGGTCGCCATGCGACGTATAGCTGTGATGGGCGCTGCGGGGCGCATGGGTAAGGCGTTGGTCGAGGCGGTGCAGCAGCGCTCGCCGCTTTCGGGCCTGACGGCTGCCATCGTTCGGCCTGACAGTACGCTGGTCGGCGCCGATGCTGGCGAGCTGGCATCGCTGGGGCGTATCGGCGTGCCGATGTCCGGTGGTCTGGAGCGTGTGCTCGATGAGTTTGATGTTCTGATCGACTTCACGCTGCCGGAGGTGATGCTGAAAAACCTCGCCATTTGCCGCAAGCATGGCAAGGCCATGGTCATCGGCACCACCGGGTTGGACGCTGCACAAAAGCAACTGCTGGCCGAGGCGGGTAAAGACATTCCGATCGTGTTCGCGGCGAACTTCAGCGTGGGCGTGAACCTGTCGCTGAAGCTGCTGGACATGGCGGCTCGGGTCTTGGGTGACGATGCGGATATCGAGATCATCGAGGCGCATCACCGGCACAAGATTGACGCGCCTTCGGGAACAGCTTTGCGCATGGGTGAGGTGATTGCCGATGCGCTGGGTCGTGATCTGCAGAAAGTGGCTGTGTATGGGCGCCAGGGGCACACCGGTGCTCGAGAGCGCGACACCATTGGTTTCGCCACTGTGCGCGGTGGTGACGTGGTGGGCGATCACACCGTGCTGTTCGCCACAGAAGGCGAGCGCCTGGAGATTACGCACAAGGCTTCCAGCCGGATGACCTTCGCCAAGGGCGCCGTACGTGCCGCGTTGTGGCTGGATGGTCGCGAGCCTGGCTTGTACGACATGCAGGACGTTCTCGACCTGCGTTGATGCCATTGGCAGGGGGTTCAGTTATACTGAGCCCCCCGTTTTACACCGCTTCGCGACGACCTGTCGCATTCCCCTGCCTTTAAGGCTCATTAGCGGTGGACCAAAAAAGCCTTTTTCTGTAAGCTACAGCTTTAGTGTGTCCACTAAAAGCGCGCAGAATAATTCAGTGAAGAAGCGGGGTGACGTGTCCATACGTCACTCCGCTTTTTTACAACCTGCGATCGCCCTTTCAGGCTTTATTTACGGGAGGTCTTCTTGACTAAGCCAGCCATACTCGCCCTTGCTGATGGCAGCATTTTTCGCGGCGAAGCCATTGGAGCCGACGGTCAGACCGTTGGTGAGGTGGTGTTTAACACCGCAATGACCGGCTATCAGGAAATTCTTACCGATCCTTCCTACGCCCAGCAAATCGTTACCCTGACTTACCCACACATCGGCAACACTGGCACCACGCCAGAAGACGCCGAGTCTGATCGTGTCTGGTCCGCCGGCCTGGTCATTCGTGACTTGCCGCTGGTAGCGAGCAACTGGCGTAACACGATGTCCCTGTCCGATTACCTGAAAGCCAACAATGTTGTGGCGATCGCCGGTATCGACACCCGTCGCCTGACCCGCATCCTGCGGGAAAAAGGCGCGCAGAACGGCTGCATCATGGCCGGTGACAACGTTTCCGAAGCAGCCGCCATCGCTGCCGCCCAGGGTTTCCCGGGTCTCAAAGGCATGGACCTGGCGAAAGTCGTCAGTACCAAGAAGCAGTACGAGTGGCGCTCCACGGTCTGGGATCTGAAAACCGACAGTCACGCGACGATCGAAGCGTCCGAGCTGCCGTATCACGTGGTTGCGTATGACTACGGCGTCAAGCTGAATATCCTGCGCATGCTGGTAGAGCGTGGTTGCCGCGTGACCGTGGTGCCGGCGCAAACCCCAGCGGCGGACGTCCTGGCCCTCAAGCCCGACGGCGTGTTCCTGTCCAACGGCCCGGGTGACCCCGAGCCTTGCGACTACGCGATCCAAGCGATCAAAGACGTGCTGGAAACCGAGATCCCGGTATTCGGTATCTGCCTCGGCCACCAGTTGCTGGCCCTGGCTTCGGGCGCCAAGACCTTGAAGATGGGGCACGGCCACCACGGTGCCAACCACCCGGTGCAGGACCTGGACACTGGCGTGGTCATGATCACCAGCCAGAACCACGGTTTTGCGGTGGATGAAGCGACCCTGCCAGCCAACGTGCGAGCGATCCATAAGTCGCTGTTCGATGGCACGCTGCAAGGCATCGAGCGTACCGACAAGAGCGCGTTCAGCTTCCAGGGCCACCCTGAAGCCAGCCCGGGCCCGAACGATGTGGCGCCGCTGTTCGATCGCTTCATCAATGAGATGGCCAAGCGACGCTGACGGCGTGAAGCCCGAAGGCGGCCCCGAGTGCGGCGGCCCCTTCGGGCGCTACAAAGATTGTTCGACGGCCTAGCCGACTGACCTGCGGATTTGAGTGACAAACCCATGCCAAAACGTACAGACATAAAAAGCATCCTGATTCTCGGCGCTGGCCCGATCGTGATCGGCCAGGCCTGCGAATTCGACTACTCCGGCGCCCAGGCCTGTAAGGCCCTGCGCGAAGAGGGTTACCGCGTCATCCTGGTGAACTCCAACCCGGCCACCATCATGACCGACCCGGCCATGGCCGACGCCACCTACATCGAGCCGATCAAGTGGCAGACCGTTGCCAAGATCATCGAGAAAGAACGCCCGGACGCACTGCTGCCGACCATGGGTGGCCAGACCGCGCTGAACTGCGCCCTGGACCTGGAGCGCGAAGGCGTCCTGGAGAAATTCGGTGTGGAAATGATCGGCGCCAACGCCGACACCATCGACAAGGCCGAAGACCGTTCGCGTTTCGACAAGGCGATGAAATCCATCGGCCTGGACTGCCCGCGCTCGGGTATCGCCCACAGCATGGAAGAGGCCAATGCGGTCCTGGAACGCCTGGGCTTCCCATGCATCATCCGTCCATCCTTCACCATGGGTGGCACCGGTGGCGGCATTGCTTACAACCGTGAAGAATTCGAAGAAATCTGCGCCCGTGGCCTGGACCTGTCGCCGACCAAAGAGCTGCTGATCGACGAATCCCTGATCGGCTGGAAAGAATACGAAATGGAAGTTGTCCGCGACAAAAAGGACAACTGCATCATCGTCTGCTCCATCGAAAACTTCGACCCGATGGGTGTGCATACCGGTGACTCGATTACCGTCGCACCGGCCCAGACCCTGACCGACAAGGAATACCAGATCCTGCGTAACGCCTCCCTGGCGGTATTGCGTGAGATCGGCGTGGAAACCGGCGGCTCCAACGTCCAGTTCGGCATCTGCCCGAATACCGGCCGCATGGTGGTCATCGAGATGAACCCGCGGGTGTCCCGTTCCTCGGCCCTGGCCTCGAAAGCCACCGGTTTCCCGATTGCCAAGGTCGCTGCCAAGCTGGCCGTGGGCTACACCCTGGACGAGCTGTCGAACGACATCACCGGCGGCAAGACCCCGGCGTCCTTCGAGCCGTCCATCGACTACGTCGTCACCAAGCTGCCACGTTTCGCCTTCGAGAAGTTCGCCAAGGCTGACGCCCGCCTGACCACTCAGATGAAGTCGGTCGGTGAAGTCATGGCCATCGGCCGGACCTTCCAGGAATCCCTGCAGAAAGCCCTTCGCGGCCTGGAAGTGGGTGTCTGCGGTCTCGATCCGAAGCTGGACCTGAATGATCCGGAAAGCATGAGCGTGCTCAAGCGCGAGCTGACCGTGCCGGGCGCCGAGCGCATCTGGTACGTGGCTGATGCCTTCCGTGCCGGCATGACTGTCGAGCAGATCTTCGGCATGAACATGATCGACCCTTGGTTCCTGGTACAGATCGAAGATCTGATCAAGGAAGAAGAGAAGGTCAAGACCCTGGGCATGTCCAGCATCGACCACGACACGATGTTCCGCCTCAAGCGCAAGGGCTTCTCCGACATGCGCCTGGCCAAGCTGCTGGGTGTGACCGAGAAGAGCCTGCGTGCTCATCGCCACAAGCTGGAAGTGTTCCCGGTCTACAAGCGCGTCGACACCTGCGCGGCCGAGTTCGCCACCGACACTGCTTACCTGTACTCCACGTACGAAGAAGAATGCGAAGCCGCGCCGTCGACCCGCGACAAGATCATGATCCTGGGTGGCGGCCCTAACCGGATCGGTCAGGGCATCGAGTTTGACTACTGCTGTGTGCACGCGGCACTGGCCCTGCGCGATGACGGGTACGAGACCATCATGGTCAACTGCAACCCGGAAACCGTATCCACCGACTACGACACCTCCGATCGCCTGTATTTCGAACCAGTGACCCTGGAAGACGTGCTGGAAATCGTCCGCGTCGAGAAACCTAAAGGTGTGATCGTCCAGTACGGCGGCCAGACCCCGCTAAAACTGGCTCGCGCCCTCGAAGCTGCCGGTGTGCCGATCATTGGTACCAGCCCGGATGCGATCGACCGCGCCGAAGACCGTGAGCGCTTCCAGCAGATGGTCGAGCGCCTGAACCTGCGTCAGCCGCCGAACGCCACCGTGCGCAGCGAGGACGAAGCGATTCGTGCCGCAGCCAAGATCGGTTACCCGCTGGTGGTGCGTCCGTCCTATGTACTGGGCGGTCGTGCGATGGAAATTGTGTACCAGGAAGACGAACTCAAGCGTTACCTGCGCGAAGCGGTCCAGGTGTCCAACGACAGCCCGGTGCTGCTGGACCACTTCCTCAACTGCGCCATCGAAATGGACGTGGATGCGGTCAGCGACGGCAAGGACGTGGTGATTGGCGCGATCATGCAGCACATCGAGCAGGCCGGTGTTCACTCCGGTGACTCTGCCTGTTCGCTGCCGCCTTACTCGTTGCCGGCCCACATCCAGGATGAGATGCGCGAGCAGGTCAAGAAAATGGCCCTGGAGCTGGGTGTCATCGGCCTGATGAACGTGCAGCTCGCCCTGCAGGGTGAGGATATCTACGTCATCGAAGTCAACCCGCGCGCTTCCCGGACCGTACCGTTCGTCTCCAAGTGCATCGGTGTTTCCCTGGCGATGATCGCTGCACGGGTCATGGCCGGTAAGACCCTGAAAGAGCTGAACTTCACCAAGGAAATCATCCCGAACTTCTACAGCGTGAAAGAGGCGGTATTCCCATTCGCCAAGTTCCCTGGCGTGGACCCGATCCTCGGCCCGGAAATGAAGTCCACCGGTGAAGTGATGGGCGTGGGCGATACCTTCGGCGAAGCCTTTGCCAAGGCCCAGATGGGCGCCAGCGAAGTGCTGCCGACTGGCGGTACGGCGTTCATCAGCGTGCGTGATGACGACAAGCCACTGGTTGCAGGCGTGGCCCGTGATCTGATCAACTTGGGCTTTGAAGTGGTCGCCACGGCCGGCACTGCCAAGCTGATCGAAGCGGCAGGCCTGAAAGTGCGCCGCGTGAACAAGGTGACCGAAGGGCGTCCGCACGTGGTCGACATGATCAAGAATGACGAAGTCACGCTGATCATCAATACCACCGAAGGTCGTCAGTCGATCGCTGACTCCTACTCCATTCGTCGCAATGCGCTGCAGCACAAGATCTACTGCACCACGACCATTGCTGCCGGCGAAGCGATCTGCGAAGCGCTCAAGTTCGGTCCCGAGAAGACCGTGCGTCGCTTGCAGGATCTACATGCAGGATTGAAGGCATGAGCATAACCAAGTACCCGATGACTGTTCAGGGCGCGAAGGCCCTGGAAGAAGAACACGCTCACCTGACCAAGGTCATTCGTCCGAAGCTCAGCCAGGACATTGGCACCGCCCGGGAGCTGGGTGACCTGAAGGAAAACGCCGAATACCATGCTGCTCGCGAGCAGCAGGGTATGGTCGAGGCGCGTATCCGCGACATCGAAGGCCGCATGCAGAATGCGGTCGTCATCGATGTCACGACGATCCCGCACACCGGCAAGGTAATCTTTGGTACTACCGTGGAAATCGCCAACGTCGAGACTGATGAAAGCGTCACTTACCAGATCGTTGGTGAGGACGAGGCAGACATCAAGCTTGGCAAGATCTCTGTTGGTTCGCCTATCGCTCGCGCCTTGATTGCCAAGGAAGAGGGAGATGTGGTGGCTGTGAAGACGCCAAGTGGCGTCATCGAGTATGAGATTGTCGAAGTCCGTCATATCTGAGCGAAGGCGCCCGCTGCGTGCTGGCGCCATGATCTGGCAGCTCACCCAGATGTTATGGGTGGGCGGCGTCTGGTTGTTGCACGTCGGTTTGCTGCCGGTGCTGGGCCGAATCGGCCTGGCGCCGCTGCTTATCGATGAAATTGCCGGCATGCTGACGGCGCTGTTGGTGGGATTCTGCGCGGTGTGTGTGGTGTTCCAGGCTTTGGTGCTGGTTCAGGCCGAGGGCCTTGCCAGTCTATGGCGCGACATTCGTGGGCAATTGCTGCTCATGGCGTTGTACGCGTGCGGGATGTTTTTTGCGGTGCGTCTTGGCTGGCCGCAAGCGAGCCAGTGGCAGGTATTCAGTTACCTGGTGCTGGGGTTTTCCGGATTGGTGCTGGTGTTGCAGCCGGTTCCCGGATGGAGTGGCAGGGTGTGCGAAGCACACCCTTGACCCTTGGTATCACTTGAAGCGGTGAACGTTCGACAGTTGCTTGTTGACGCTGAAATTCTTGCGATAAATCAGTGCCATTTTGCCGATGACCTGTACCAGGTCTGCCTTGCCGGTCTTGCACAGTTCAGCAACGGCAGCCAGGCGGGCTTCGCGATCGAGGATGTTGAGCTTGATCTTGATCAGCTCGTGATCGCTCAGCGCGCGTTCCAGTTCGGCGAGTACGCCTTCAGTCAAACCGTTGTCAGCCACAGTCAAAACCGGTTTCAGATGGTGGCCAATGGATTTGTATTGTTTCTTCTGCTCTTGAGTGAGCGGCATAATCTGACCCCTGCGTCTGATCTTGTAAAAAGCGGCGGCCAGTTTACCCGAGCAAGTCCGGGACCGCCCACTTAATCACGACCCGTTTTATTTTTAGAGGTGGCCCGTGGCCCGTTCCAAGACTAGCCAGAACTGGCTCAGAGAGCATTTCAACGATCCGTACGTCAAAATGGCGCAAAAAGACGGCTATCGCTCGCGTGCCAGCTATAAATTATTGGAGATTCAGGAAAAGGATCGTTTGATCCGTCCAGGCATGACTGTGATCGACCTCGGCGCGGCGCCAGGTGGGTGGTCCCAGGTGACCAGTCGTCTGATCGGCGGTCAGGGCCGCTTGATCGCTTCCGATATCCTGGAAATGGACAGCATCCCCGATGTGACCTTCATCCAGGGGGATTTCACGGAAGACGCCGTCCTGGCAAAAATTCTGGAGGCCGTCGGAAATACGCAGGTTGACCTTGTGATTTCCGATATGGCCCCCAATATGAGTGGATTAGCGGCTGTCGACATGCCTCGTGCAATGTTCCTCAGCGAGCTGGCCCTGGATCTTGCCGGGCGGGTTTTGCGTCCGGGCGGTGATTTTTTGATCAAGGTCTTCCAAGGTGAAGGCTTCGACGAGTACCACAAGGGCATGCGCAAACTGTTCGACAAGGTGCAAATGCGCAAGCCATTGTCGTCCCGCGACCGCTCTCGCGAGCAGTATCTGCTGGCGCGAGGCTTCCGCGGGATTGAAGGCGCAGCCAGCGATGAGCGTCTTTGATACGGGGCGATAGTTTTTTTTGTCTCGCGTTGCGAAAGTTGCGTAACGAAAATTACGCGACCAAAGTTTCACAAAGGGTTACAGACGGCGCCTGCCAGAGTCGTAGGTAATGTAGTAAGTTAGGCCGGTGAATATCATGCGAAGCGCGCGCCAGTAGCGGAGCTTGCTTCAGAGGGTAGTTAATTGAACGATATGGCAAAGAATCTGATCCTGTGGTTGATCATCGCCGCTGTCCTTGTGACCGTGATGAACAACTTCTCCAGCCCTAACGAGCCGCAGACCCTCAACTATTCCGACTTCATCCAGCAGGTCAAGGATGGCAAGGTCGAGCGCGTGGCCGTCGATGGCTATGTGATTACCGGCAAGCGCACCGATGGCGACAACTTCAAGACCATTCGTCCGGCAATCCAGGACAATGGTCTGATCGGCGACCTGGTGGACAATCATGTCGTGGTCGAAGGCAAGCAGCCTGAGCAGCAAAGCATCTGGACCCAACTCCTGGTAGCCAGCTTCCCGATCCTGGTGATCATCGCGGTGTTCATGTTCTTCATGCGCCAGATGCAGGGCGGTGCCGGCGGCAAGGGCGGGCCGATGAGCTTTGGTAAAAGCAAGGCCCGGCTGCTCTCGGAAGATCAGGTAAAGACTACCCTGGCCGACGTTGCAGGTTGCGACGAAGCCAAGGAAGAGGTCGGTGAACTGGTCGAATTCCTGCGCGATCCGGGCAAGTTCCAGCGATTGGGCGGCCGTATTCCACGCGGCGTTCTGATGGTCGGCCCGCCGGGTACCGGTAAAACCTTGCTGGCCAAGGCTATTGCCGGCGAAGCCAAGGTGCCGTTCTTCACCATTTCCGGTTCCGATTTCGTTGAAATGTTCGTTGGCGTGGGTGCCAGCCGTGTTCGTGACATGTTCGAGCAGGCCAAGAAACACGCCCCTTGCATCATTTTCATCGACGAAATCGACGCCGTTGGTCGCCATCGTGGCGCCGGCATGGGTGGCGGTCACGACGAGCGCGAGCAGACCCTCAACCAGTTGTTGGTCGAGATGGACGGTTTCGAAATGAATGACGGCATCATCGTGATCGCCGCCACCAACCGTCCGGACGTACTCGACCCTGCGCTGCTGCGTCCTGGCCGTTTCGACCGTCAGGTTGTGGTGGGGCTGCCGGACATTCGTGGTCGTGAGCAGATCCTCAAGGTCCACATGCGCAAAGTGCCGATGGGTGACGATGTTGCTCCGGCAGTGATCGCTCGCGGTACGCCGGGCTTTTCCGGTGCCGACCTTGCGAACCTGGTCAACGAAGCGTCGCTGTTCGCCGCTCGTACCGGCAAGCGCATCGTGGAAATGAAGGAATTCGAACTGGCCAAGGACAAGATCATGATGGGCGCGGAGCGCAAATCCATGGTCATGTCGGAGAAAGAAAAGCAGAACACGGCTTACCACGAGGCGGGTCATGCAATCGTCGGTCGTGTGGTACCTGAGCATGATCCGGTCTACAAGGTCTCGATCATTCCGCGCGGTCGTGCCCTGGGTGTGACCATGTTCCTGCCGGAAGAAGATCGCTACAGCCTGTCCAAGCGAGCGCTGATCAGCCAGATCTGCTCGTTGTATGGCGGTCGTATTGCCGAGGAGATGACCCTGGGCTTCGACGGCGTGACCACTGGTGCCTCCAATGACATCATGCGTGCCAGCCAGATTGCTCGAAACATGGTCACCAAGTGGGGGCTGTCCGAGAAGCTGGGGCCGTTGATGTATGCCGAGGAGGAGGGCGAGGTGTTCCTCGGTCGTGGCGGTAGCGGCCAGCACGCCAGTTTCTCTGGCGAGACGGCCAAGCTGATCGACTCCGAAGTTCGTAGCATCATTGACCAATGCTATGGCACTGCCAGGCAGATTCTCACGGACAACCGTGACAAGCTCGATGCCATGGCTGACGCCCTGATGAAGTACGAAACCATTGATGCCGACCAGATCGACGACATCATGGCCGGCCGTGTGCCCCGTGAACCGCGGGACTGGTCTGGTGGTGGTACCGGTACCTCGGGTACGCCTCCTGCGGTACAGGGCGAGCGTCCTGAAACGCCGATCGGCGGTCCGGCTGCTGACGTCTAAGGCTTGAAATGACTTCTGTTCAGTCCTCGACCCGGTTGCCTTGCGGCAACCGGGTTCTTGATTTGGCCCATGTGCATGTCATGGGCATTCTCAATGTCACTCCCGATTCCTTTTCCGATGGTGGTCGATTCAGCCAGCTCGACGCTGCGTTGCGGCATGCCGAGGCGATGGTGGCCGCCGGTGCGACGCTGATCGACGTTGGTGGCGAATCGACCCGGCCGGGCGCACGGGCTGTCTCGCCTACCGAAGAGCTGGAGCGAGTTGCGCCAATTGTCGAGCGTATACACCGCGAACTCGATGTCATTATATCGGTCGATACCTCCACGCCGGCGGTCATGCGCGAAACTGCGCGACTGGGCGCGGGCTTGATCAACGATGTACGATCCTTGCAGCGCGATGGCGCCCTGGATGCTGCCGCCGCCACTGGTTTGCCGGTTTGCCTGATGCATATGCTCGGCGAGCCCGGGACCATGCAGAACGACCCGCACTATCAGAATGTGACCAGGGAAGTCGGTGAGTTCCTGGCGGAGCGTCTGGATCAGTGTGCTGCTGTGGGCATTCCGGCCGAGCGGGTCATTCTTGATCCAGGGTTCGGCTTTGCCAAGACGCTGGCTCATAATCTGAGCCTTTTCAAACATATGGATGCCTTGCATGCGCTGGGGCGGCCCCTGTTGGTCGGGGTTTCGCGAAAGAGCATGATAGGCAATGCCCTGGGTCGTCCGGTGGGAGAGCGCCTGTATGGTGGTCTCGCGCTCGCTGCCTTGGCCATTACAAAAGGTGCGCGCATATTGCGGGTGCACGATGTGGCCGAAACGATGGACGTTGTGCGGATGATCGCAGCAGTGGATTCAGCCGAATAAGAATGACGGAGCACTTATGAGCAAGAAATACTTTGGCACCGACGGTATTCGTGGTCGGGTCGGCGAATACCCTATTACCCCTGATTTCATGCTCAAGCTCGGCTGGGCGGCCGGCATGGCATTCCGCAAAATGGGAGCCTGCAAGGTGCTGGTCGGCAAGGACACGCGAATTTCCGGCTACATGTTCGAATCGGCGCTCGAGGCCGGCCTGACGTCGGCGGGCGCCGATGTGATGCTGTTGGGCCCGATGCCGACGCCGGCCATTGCCTACCTGACGCGTACATTCCAGGCCCAGGCTGGCATCGTGATCAGTGCTTCGCACAACCCGCATGATGACAACGGCATCAAGTTCTTCTCCGGCCAGGGTACCAAGCTGCCGGATGATATCGAGCTGATGATCGAAGAGCTGCTGGACACGCCGATGACGGTGGTTGAGTCGAGCAAGATCGGCAAAGTGTCGCGGATCAACGATGCGTCGGGGCGCTACATCGAGTTCTGCAAAGGCAGCGTACCGACCGGTACCAGCTTTTCGGGCCTGAAAATCGTGGTCGATTGCGCTCATGGTGCAACCTATAAAGTCGCGCCGAGTGTATTTCGCGAGTTGGGTGCCGAGGTGGCTGTGCTCTCTGCCCAGCCAAACGGGCTGAACATCAATCACAACTGTGGCTCCACCCATACCGAGGCGTTGCAGGCAGCGGTGCTGGCCGAACAGGCAGATCTGGGGATTGCCTTCGATGGCGACGGTGATCGAGTCCTGATGGTCGATCACACCGGTACGGTTGTCGATGGTGATGAGTTGCTGTTCATCATTGCTCGCGATCTGCACGCGCGCGGCAAGCTGCAGGGCGGAGTGGTCGGTACGTTGATGAGCAACCTCGGGCTCGAGTTGGCCTTGGCGGAACTGGATATCCCCTTCGTGCGGGCCAATGTGGGTGACCGCTACGTGATCTCGGAGTTGCTGGAGCGCAGTTGGGTGATTGGGGGCGAGAACTCCGGTCACATCGTGTGCTTCGACCATACCACCACGGGTGATGCGATCATCGCTGCCTTGCAGGTACTGATGGCGCTCAAGGCGCGCAATGAAGGGCTCGCACAGTCGCGCCAGGCTTTGCGTAAATGTCCTCAGGTGCTGATCAACGTACGTTTCGGTGGTGGTGAGAACCCGATCGAGCATGAGACGGTCAAGCAGGCCAGCGAGCGTGTAACGCAGGCGATGGGCGGGCGCGGGCGCGTGTTGTTGCGCAAGTCCGGCACTGAGCCATTGGTGCGTGTCATGGTCGAGGGCGAGGATGAGGCACAGGTTCGCGGTTATGCCGAAGAGCTGGCAAAACTTGTTACTGAAGTTTCTGCCTGAATTCGGCTTGCCAGTCATGAATCGGTTGGGTAACATCTGCGCCCACTTTGACCGACGAGGTACAGCATGCGTCGCCCTATGGTAGCTGGTAACTGGAAGATGCACGGTACCCGCGCCAGCGTCGCTGAGCTGATCAATGGCCTTCGTCATCTGGCCTTGCCAAGCGGTGTTGATGTCGCGGTATTCCCGCCCTGCTTGTATATCAATCAAGTGATTGATGGCTTGAAGGGTAAGTCGATTTCGGTCGGCGCGCAGAACTCTGCGGTGGAGCCCATGCAAGGCGCGTTGACCGGTGAAATTGCGCCGAGTCAGTTGGTGGATGCAGGTTGTTCCCTGGTCTTGGTCGGGCATTCAGAGCGTCGCCTGATCATGCGCGAGCAGGACAGCACCTTGATTCGCAAATTTGCTGCGGCTCAGGCCTGTGGTCTGATTCCGGTGTTGTGTGTAGGGGAAACCCTCGAGCAGCGTGAAGCTGGGAAGACCCTTGAAGTTGTCGGGCGTCAGCTGGGCAGCATCATCGAAGACTTGGGTGTCGGTGCTTTTGCAAAGGCGGTCATAGCTTACGAGCCGGTCTGGGCCATTGGCACCGGGCTGACTGCTTCGCCGCAACAAGCGCAGGATGTGCACGCCGCCATTCGCGCGCAGTTGGCGGCAGAGAATTCTGAAGTGGCACGAGGTGTGCGGCTTCTATACGGCGGCAGCGTGAAGGCGGCCAATGCGGTCGAACTGTTCGGCATGCCGGATATCGATGGGGGGCTCATTGGTGGAGCGTCCCTGAATGCAGATGAGTTCGGTGCGATTTGTCGCGCCGCGGGAAACTGAAAAAATGCTGGAAACAGTCGTAGTCGTTTTTCATCTGCTGGGTGCACTGGGCGTAGTTGCTCTCGTATTGCTGCAGCAGGGTAAAGGTGCGGATGCTGGTGCGTCTTTCGGTGCAGGTGCTTCAAATACTGTGTTCGGAAGCCAAGGTTCCTCTACCTTTCTTAGTAAGTTTACTGCTATACTTGCCGCCGCTTTCTTCATGACTAGCTTGGGGTTAGGTTACTTTGCTAAAGAGAAGGCTCATGAGCTGACTCAAGTAGGTTTGCCAAACCCAGCAGTGCTGGAAGCGCCAAAGCAACAACCGGCTTCTGATGATGTCCCGGTGCTTCAAGAGCAAAAGTCGGCCAACCCGGCGACTGACGTACCTCCAGCTCAAGAGCAGAAGTAAGAAGGTTTCAAACGCTGTATTGCCGAGGTGGTGGAATTGGTAGACACGCAACCTTGAGGTGGTTGTGCCCATAGGGTGTAGGGGTTCGAGTCCCCTTCTCGGTACCAATTATCAGGAGAGCCCGCGATTGCGGGCTTTCTTGTAGGTGGAAGGGTTACATTGACCCTGTAAGGGATCGGTCGTATACTTCCGCCCCAGCTTTGTCGCGGGATGGAGCAGTCTGGTAGCTCGTCGGGCTCATAACCCGAAGGTCGTCGGTTCAAATCCGGCTCCCGCAACCAGTTTCAGGGGCCCCTTCCAAGGGGCTTTTTGTTAGCTGGACACTTTACAACGCCGCTATTCGACGGCGTTTCAGGGATGGGCGATTCGCCCATTTTTTTTATTTGCACAGCATGCACAAACATGCACGAGGGGGTTCAGGTGTCGAGCAAGCTAGAACAGTTGCAGGCCTTGTTGGCCCCGGTGGTCGTGGCCCTTGGCTATGAATGCTGGGGTATTGAGTTTTCGGCTCAAGGTCGCCACTCACTGTTGCGCGTTTATATCGATAAGGAAGGCGGCGTGTTGGTGGATGATTGCGCCATCGTCAGCCGTCAGATCAGCGGTGTACTGGATGTCGAAGATCCAATCACCTCCGAATACACCCTTGAAGTTTCCTCGCCTGGCATGGAACGCCCTCTGTTCACCCTTGAACAGTTTGCTTCGTTTGCCGGTGAACAAGTGAAGATCAAGCTGCGCTCGCCTTTCGAAGGTCGACGCAACTTTCAAGGCCTTCTGCGCGGTGTAGAAGAGCAGGACGTCGTGGTGCAGGTAGATGACCATGAGTTCCTGTTGCCGATCGATATGATCGACAAGGCCAACATTATTCCCAGTTTTGACTGATACGTGCCAGATACTGCGGATCCCGCGGATCCAATGGCTTGCGAAAGGCGAGGCGTACGATGAGCAAAGAAGTACTGCTGGTTGTTGAGTCGGTATCCAATGAAAAGGGCGTACCGGCTAACGTTATTTTTGAAGCGCTGGAGTTGGCTCTGGCCACTGCCACTAAAAAGCGATTTGAAGACGAAGTTGATTTGCGTGTGGAAATCAATCGCCACACCGGTGCCTATGAGACTTTCCGTCGCTGGACGGTAGTCGAGGAAGCCGACCTGGACGATCCGGCTATCGAAACCTGGCCGAGCAAGGTTGCAGAAACGCATCCTGGCGCCAAGGTTGGTGATGTCGTCGAAGAAAAAATCGAATCCATCGAGTTCGGTCGCATTGCTGCACAGACTGCCAAGCAGGTCATTGTGCAAAAAGTTCGCGAAGCAGAGCGTGCACAAGTTGTCGACGCCTATCGCGAGCGCCTGGGGGAAATCATCTCCGGCACCGTGAAAAAAGTTACCCGCGACAACGTGATCGTCGACCTGGGCAACAACGCCGAAGCGTTGCTGGCCCGTGAAGACATTATTTCTCGCGAAACTTTCCGAGTTGGCGTGCGCCTGCGCGCGTTGCTCAAGGAAATCCGCACCGAGAACCGCGGCCCGCAGCTGATCCTGTCGCGTACCGCGCCGGAAATGCTGATCGAGTTGTTCCGCATCGAAGTGCCGGAAATTGCTGAAGGCCTGATCGAAGTAATGGCTGCCTCCCGTGATCCGGGTTCGCGTGCCAAGATCGCGGTCCGCTCCAAGGACAAGCGCATCGACCCGCAGGGTGCTTGCATCGGCATGCGTGGTTCGCGTGTCCAGGCCGTATCCGGCGAGTTGGGCGGCGAGCGTGTGGACATCGTCCTGTGGGACGATAACCCGGCTCAGTTTGTGATCAACGCCATGTCGCCTGCTGAAGTGGCGGCAATTATCGTCGACGAAGATGCCCATGCCATGGACATCGCCGTTGGCGCAGACAATCTCGCTCAGGCCATCGGTCGTGGTGGTCAGAACGTGCGTCTGGCTAGCCAACTGACCGGCTGGACCCTGAACGTGATGACCGAATCGGACATCCAGGCTAAGCAACAAGCTGAAACCGGCGACATCCTGCGCAATTTCATCGACGAGCTGGAAGTCGATGAAGAGTTGGCGCAGGTGCTGGTGGATGAAGGCTTTACCAGCCTGGAAGAGATTGCCTACGTACCGGTGGAAGAAATGCTCAACATCGACGGCTTTGACGAGGAGATCGTCAACGAGCTTCGCGCTCGGGCCAAGGATCGTTTGTTGACCAAAGCTATCGCTACTGAGGAAAAGCTGGCAGACGCCCATCCGGCCGAAGACCTGCTCTCGCTTGAGGGCATGGACAAGGATTTGGCGATGGAACTGGCGGTGCGCGGCGTAATTACCCGCGAAGACCTGGCCGAGCAGTCTATTGACGATCTGCTCGACATCGACGGCATTGACGATGATCGTGCCGGCAAGTTGATCATGGCCGCCCGAGCCCACTGGTTCGAGTAATTAGGCGCGGCCTGAGGAGAGAAGTGCATGACGCAAGTCACGGTGAAACAACTGGCCGATGAGGTCAAAACACCGGTAGAGCGCCTGTTGCAGCAGATGCGTGAGGCAGGTCTGCCGCACACCGCCGCCGAGGAACATGTGACCGACAGTGAGAAGCAGTCCCTGCTGACTCACTTGAAGAGCAGTCACAAGGCGAAAGTGGAAGAACCGCGCAAGATCACTCTGCAGCGTAAAACCACCAGCACCCTGCGTGTTGCCGGTAGCAAAAGCATCAGCGTTGAAGTACGCAAGAAGAAAGTCTTCGTACAGCGCAGCCCGGAAGAAATCGAAGCCGAGCGCAAACGCGAACTGGAAGAACGTCGCGCAGTAGAAAATGCTGCACGTCAGAAGGCTGAAGAAGAAGCCAAGCGTCGCGCCGAAGAAGAAGCGCGTCGCCAGCCTGCTGCTGCGCAATCGGCTCCGGTCGAAGCTGTTGCGGCACCTGCCGCAGTCGCCGAGCCTGTGCGTGAAAGCGCACCGGTCGTGGCGCCAGCGCCTGCACCTGCGGCTGATACTCGCAAGCGCGACGAACAGCGTCGTCCGGACAAGCCACGTGCCGACGACAACCGTCGTGGCAGTGGTGATGGCGAGCGCAAAAATGCTCCTCATCGTGCTTCGGTCAAGGAAAAGGCGCCGGCACCACGCGTTGCGCCACGTACCACCGACGAAGAAAGCGATGGCTTCCGTCGCGGCGGTCGCGGCAAGGCCAAGCTGAAGAAGCGCAACGCCCACGGTTTCCAGAGCCCTACCGGCCCTGTCGTGCGTGAAGTGAAGATCGGCGAGACCATCACTGTGGGCGATCTGGCCCAGCAGATGTCGGTCAAGGCTGCTGAAATCATCAAGTTCATGTTCAAGCTGGGTACGCCAGCCACCATCAACCAGGTACTGGATCAGGAAACTGCCCAACTGGTTGCTGAAGAGCTGGGCCACAAAGTGACCCTGGTCAGCGACACTGCCCTGGAAGACTCCCTGGCCGAGTCCCTGAAGTTTGAAGGTGAGGCGGTTTCCCGTGCGCCGGTCGTGACCGTAATGGGCCACGTTGACCACGGTAAAACTTCCCTGCTCGACTACATTCGTCGTGCGAAGGTTGCGGCAGGTGAGGCTGGCGGTATTACCCAGCACATCGGTGCCTACCACGTTGAAACCGACCGCGGCATGGTGACGTTCCTCGACACCCCGGGTCACGCCGCGTTTACCGCGATGCGTGCCCGTGGTGCCAAGGCGACTGACATCGTGATCCTGGTGGTTGCGGCGGACGACGGCGTGATGCCGCAAACCATCGAAGCCGTTCAGCATGCCAAGGCTGCTGGCGTACCGCTGGTGGTTGCGGTGAACAAGATCGACAAGCCGGGCGCCGATCTCGATCGCATCCGTAGCGAACTGTCGGTTCACGGCGTGACCTCCGAAGAGTGGGGTGGCGACACTCCATTCGTACCGGTCTCGGCGAAGATGGGTACCGGTGTTGACGAACTGCTCGAAGCTGTTCTGTTGCAAGCCGAAGTCCTGGAACTGACTGCGACACCTTCGGCTCCAGGCCGTGGTGTGGTCGTTGAATCGCGTCTCGACAAGGGCCGTGGTCCGGTTGCGACCGTCCTGGTTCAAGACGGTACCCTGCGCCAAGGCGACATGGTACTGGTCGGTTCGAACTACGGCCGTGTACGTGCCATGCTCGACGAGAACGGCAAGTCCATCAAGGAAGCCGGTCCGGCTATCCCGGTCGAGATCCTCGGCCTGGACGGCACCCCGGACGCTGGCGACGAGATGAGCGTTGTGGCTGACGAGAAGAAAGCCCGTGAAGTGGCTCTGTTCCGTCAAGGCAAGTTCCGCGAAGTCAAACTGGCTCGTGCTCACGCAGGCAAGCTGGAAAACATCTTCGAGAACATGGGTCAGGAAGAGAAGAAGACGCTCAACATCGTCCTCAAATCCGACGTCCGTGGTTCCCTCGAAGCGTTGAACGGCGCCTTGAATGGCCTGGGTAACGACGAAGTGCAAGTGCGTGTGGTCGGTGGCGGTGTCGGTGGTATCACCGAATCCGATGCCAACCTGGCACTGGCCTCCAACGCTGTACTGTTCGGCTTCAACGTGCGTGCCGATGCCGGCGCTCGCAAGATCGTCGAGCAGGAAGGCCTGGATATGCGTTACTACAACGTGATCTACGACATCATCGAAGACGTCAAGAAAGCCCTGACCGGTATGTTGGGCAGCGACGTGCGGGAGAACATCCTGGGCGTGGCTGAAGTACGTGACGTGTTCCGTTCGCCGAAGTTCGGCGCGATCGCCGGTTGCATGGTGATCGAAGGTGTCGTTCACCGTAACCGTCCAATCCGCGTACTGCGTGAAGACATCGTTATCTTCGAAGGCGAGCTGGAATCCCTGCGCCGCTTCAAGGATGACGCTTCCGAAGTTCGTGCCGGCATGGAATGCGGTATTGGCGTCAAGAGCTACAACGACGTCAAGGTCGGCGACAAGATCGAAGTCTTCGAGAAGGTCCAGGTTGCTCGCAGCCTCTGACTCGCGTACTTCAAGAGCCGCACCGGGCAGCCGCATGAACATGCGCTGCCTCGCTGGCGGGCTCTAAACGCAACGCCCGGTCTGGCTTTTGTCAGGCCGGGCGTTTGCCGCTTTCAGACCTCACGGGTTTGACCGTGGGGCAGTAACAGGTAACAAGACATGGCAAAAGAATATAGCCGTACCCAACGAATCGGCGATCAGATGCAGCGTGAGCTGGCCCAACTGATCCGCCGCGAAGTCAAAGACCCGCGCGTCGGCCTGGTCACCATTACCGCTGTGGAAGTCAGCCGTGACGTCGGTCATGCCAAGATTTTCATCACGGTGATGGGGCAGGACAGCGCCGAAGAAATCGCCCAAAGCATCAAGGTGCTCAACTCGGCAGCCGGTTTCCTGCGTATGCAGTTGGCCCGGGAGATGAAGTTGCGCAGCGTTCCACAGCTGCACTTCCATTACGACGAAAGCGTCGTGCGGGGGGCGCACCTGTCGGCGTTGATCGAGCGTGCCGTGGCTGAAGACAGTCAGCACCCGGTTGCGGCTGAACCCGAAGACACCAAGGAGTAATCGGTGGCTCAGGTCAAACGTATCCGTCGTAACGTCAGCGGCATCATCCTGCTCGACAAGCCGTTGGGGTTCACTTCCAACGCGGCGTTGCAGAAGGTTCGCTGGCTGCTCAATGCCGAGAAGGCCGGGCACACCGGTAGCCTCGATCCGTTGGCCACCGGCGTATTGCCGCTGTGCTTCGGTGAGGCGACCAAGTTCTCCCAGTACCTGCTCGATTCCGACAAGGGTTATGAAACCCTGGCGCAACTGGGCAAGACCACCACCACGGCGGACGCCGAGGGTGAGGTTTTGCTGGAGCGCCCGGTGACCGTTGGTCAGGCTGATATCGAAGCTGTGCTGCCAGGATTTCGCGGGCAAATCAGTCAGATACCGCCGATGTACTCGGCCCTCAAGCGTGATGGCCAGCCGTTGTACAAGCTGGCTCGTGCAGGCGAAGTAGTGGAGCGCGAACCGCGTTCTGTTACTATTGCGCGCTTGGAATTGCTGGCCTTTGACGGTAACACTGCGCGGCTGGCCGTGGATTGCAGCAAAGGCACCTATATCCGTACCCTGGTGGAGGATATCGGCGAGCAGCTCGGTTGTGGCGCATACGTGGCAGAATTGCGACGGACCCAGGCTGGGCCTTTCACGTTGGCCCAGACGGTCACGCTCGAAGAGCTCGAAGCGGTACATGCCGAAGGCGGCAACGAAGCGGTCGACCGTTTCCTGATGCCATCGGACAGCGGGCTGCTGGACTGGCCGCTGTTGCAGTTCTCGGAACACAGCGCGTTCTACTGGCTCAACGGCCAGCCGGTACGTGCCCCGGACGCGCCGAAGTTCGGCATGGTTCGGGTGCAGGATCACAATGGTCGCTTCATCGGTATCGGTGAAGTGAGCGAAGACGGGCGTATTGCGCCGCGTCGACTGATTCGGTCGGAATGACCGGAACCAGTCTGCGTAACAGCAGGCTGGCGAGTGTGGCTGTTAACAGGCACGGTCACTACTCATTTATAGATACAGGGATTTGTCCCTGGCCTGTTGAAGCTGTTTCTTTGAAACAGCTTCCTGACTAAAAGGATTGCCTCATGGCTCTCGACGTTCAAGAAAAAGCTCAAATCGTAGCTGACTACCAGCAAGCTGTTGGTGACACTGGTTCGCCAGAAGTGCAAGTTGCACTGCTGACCCACAACATCAACAAACTGCAAGGTCACTTCAAGGCCAACGGTAAAGATCACCACTCCCGTCGTGGTCTGATCCGCATGGTAAACCAGCGTCGTAAGCTGCTGGACTACCTGAAAGGCAAGGACGTGAGCCGTTACAGCGCTCTGATCGCTCGCCTGGGTCTGCGTCGCTAATCAGCGATTGCGCTAGAGGTTGGTTGTCTGTCGTGCGTCAGGGGGTTCCCGCTGGCGTATGGCAGGCTCCCAGCCTCAAGTTTTATCTGGATACACGTTTTACCCTGGACAGACGTCGGGCCGATTCCCGCCATTGCCCAAGAATTTCGCAAGAAGACAAGTTCCCCAAGAGCCACAAAGAAGGTAGGACACCGTGAACCCGGTAATCAAAAAATTCCAATTCGGTCAGTCGACCGTTACCCTCGAGACTGGCCGTATCGCCCGTCAGGCCTCCGGCGCAGTGCTGGTCACCGTTGACGACGACGTCAGCGTATTGGTGACCGTTGTCGGTGCCAAGCAAGCCGATCCAGGCAAAGGCTTCTTCCCTCTGTCTGTTCACTACCAGGAAAAGACTTACGCTGCCGGTAAGATCCCTGGCGGTTTCTTCAAGCGTGAAGGCCGTCCTTCCGAGAAAGAAACCCTGACTTCCCGACTGATCGACCGTCCGATCCGTCCGCTGTTCCCAGAAGGTTTCATGAACGAAGTGCAGGTTGTCTGCACCGTCGTTTCCACCAGCAAGAAAACCGATCCGGACATCGCTGCGATGATCGGTACCTCGGCTGCCCTGGCCATCTCCGGCATTCCTTTCGATGGCCCGATCGGCGCTGCCCGCGTCGCGTTCCACGAAAGCACCGGCTACCTGCTGAACCCGACCTACGAGCAACTGAAGGCGTCGAGCCTGGACATGGTCGTGGCCGGTACTTCCGAAGCGGTGCTGATGGTTGAATCCGAAGCCAAGGAGCTGACCGAAGACCAGATGCTGGGCGCCGTACTGTTCGCCCACGACGAGTTCCAGGTGGTGATCAACGCTGTCAAGGAACTGGCCGCCGAAGCAGCCAAGCCAACCTGGGCCTGGGCTCCACAAGCCGAAGCCACCGAACTGCTGGGCGCGATCCGTGCCGAGTTCGGCGAAGCGATCTCCCAGGCCTACACCATCACCGTCAAAGCCGACCGTTATGCACGTCTGGGCGAGCTGAAAGACCAGGTGGTCGCCAAGTTGTCGGGTGAAGAAGGCCAGCCATCGGCCAGCGACGTCAAAGCCGCTTTCGGTGAAATCGAATACCGCACCGTTCGCGAAAACATCGTCAACGGCAAGCCGCGTATCGACGGTCGCGACACCCGCACCGTACGTCCGCTGAACATCGAAGTTGGCGTCCTGCCGAAGACCCACGGTTCGGCATTGTTCACCCGTGGCGAAACCCAGGCCCTGGTCGTTGCCACACTGGGTACCGCCCGTGACGCGCAACTGCTGGACACCCTGGAAGGCGAAAAGAAAGACCCGTTCATGCTGCACTACAACTTCCCTCCGTTCTCGGTAGGCGAGTGTGGCCGCATGGGTGGCGCCGGTCGCCGCGAAATCGGTCACGGCCGTCTGGCCCGTCGTTCGGTCCAGGCCATGCTGCCAGCCGCTGACGTGTTCCCGTACACCATTCGCGTGGTATCGGAAATCACCGAGTCCAACGGTTCTAGCTCCATGGCTTCGGTCTGCGGCGCTTCCCTGGCCCTGATGGACGCTGGTGTGCCGATGAAGGCGCCGGTTGCCGGTATCGCCATGGGCCTGGTGAAGGAAGGCGAGAAATTCGCCGTCCTGACCGACATCCTGGGTGACGAAGACCACCTGGGCGACATGGACTTCAAAGTGGCTGGTACCGCCAAAGGCGTCACCGCACTGCAGATGGACATCAAGATCAAGGGCATCACCGAAGAGATCATGGAAATCGCCCTGGGCCAAGCCCTGGAAGCGCGCCTGAACATCCTCGGCCAGATGAACCAGATCATCGGTCAGTCCCGTACCGAGCTGTCGGAAAACGCTCCGACCATGATCGCGATGAAAATCGACACCGACAAAATCCGTGATGTCATCGGTAAAGGCGGCGCGACCATCCGTGCGATCTGTGAAGAAACCAAGGCTTCGATCGACATCGAAGACGACGGCTCGATCAAGATCTTCGGCGAAACCAAGGAAGCGGCAGAAGCAGCGCGCCAGCGCGTCCTGGGCATCACCGCAGAAGCCGAGATCGGCAAGATCTACGTAGGCAAGGTTGAACGCATCGTCGACTTCGGCGCCTTCGTCAACATCCTGCCGGGCAAGGACGGTCTGGTTCACATCTCCATGCTGAGCGATGCTCGCGTCGAGAAAGTGACCGACATCTTGAAAGAAGGTCAGGAGGTGGAAGTGCTGGTACTGGACGTGGACAACCGCGGCCGTATCAAGCTGTCCATCAAAGACGTGGCAGCAGCCAAGGCATCGGGCGTTTAATCAGCCCTTCGCTTAGCCGCTGAACAAGCAAACGCCCCGACTGGTTCGGGGCGTTTTGCTGTGTGGTGAAAATCCCTGTGTCGCAGGTTGCCTGGCTACGGGGGACGGTGCTAGTTTTAGCCACCGCCCGTGTAGCTCAGCCGGTAGAGCAGCGCACTCGTAACGCGAAGGTCGCAGGTTCGATTCCTGTCTCGGGCACCATCCCCCTCGTTATTTCACCTTCCTGCTCAGTTCCTCGACCGTGCGTTTGAGCTGGTCCATCTGACTGTCCTGATCGCTGAGCTCCCGTTTCAGGGACGAAATCTCGCTGTTGCTCGAACTCGAACTGGAGCCGCTATTGCGCTTGAGTTCTTCCACCTGCTTGCCAAGGTCCTTCAGATCGTCTTCCTGTTCCTTGATCGTGCGCTTGAGCTCGTCAATCTCCTTGCTGCTGGAGTTGGAGCTGGATCCACTGTTGCGCTTGAGCTCTTCGATCTGACGGGCCTGTTCGGCAAGGACGCGCTTCTGGTTTTCCAGTTCGTCAGTATTGTTTTTCACGGTTTTTGGCAGGCTTTCCAAGGCGCTGGCGCTGACATTGGTCTTGACGAGCTTGTACTTATCAAATTGGTCATGATGAAGAGCAGGAATGGCGTCGTCGTAAGACGGCGTAGCGGAGGAGACTTCGACAGCCGCTTGAGCAGCACCAGCCAAGGTCAGGCTGCCGAGTAGCAAAGCCGCGGTAGCAAGCCGGGTCGACGAACGTTTCGAAAAGCTGCGCATCACTGGGGTCCTTGTGAAGTGCCGGCATGGCACATGGCTATGACTGGTTATTTTGACAGATGTTCCCAGGCTCCCCTGGTTTCTCATGCGCATGGTTTTTTGTGGGATAGATGTAAAGAACCATGTAAATCGTCAGCAAAACGTCCTATATTCGTTGCCTGCATGTGCATCGCCCAGCAGTTTTCAGATGATCCCCGAATGGTTCTGAAGGCCAGATAAACCGGGCTTCACACGGTTTTTTGCGTCAGAGAGATCCTTGATGATCCAGATCCATCTTCCATTCCCCAGATCAACGAGAACGCCATGACTGTTAAAGAATTGACCCAGGAAGCCAGACACGAAGAAGCGCTGAAGAAGTACGTGCTGGACGCGCCCCAACTGCTGGAAGAGATCAAGGACTTGTCCGCCGACGATCAGAAAGACCAGATCCAGTGGGCATTCGAGGATGAGGCTGAAGCCCAGGGGCTGCAGCCTTGGGAGTTGACGCTCAAGTACACCAGCACGCCTGAAGAGTTCGAGGCGCAGCGCCTTGCGTTGCACAAGGAAGCGGCCGAGGTGTTGGGTGTGGAATGGGATGAATACTGCGAGATGAATAATCTGGTGGTCTGAAAAAAACGCCAGCCTTTTCGAGGCTGGCGTTTTTTGTTGTCAGAGGCTCAACCGCATCGACAGGTCCACCGCCTTCACATCCTTGGTCATCGCCCCGATCGAGATGTAGTCCACCCCGGTCTCGGCAATCGGGCGCAACGTGCTTTCGTTGATCCCGCCGCTGGCCTCCAGTTTCGCCTTGCCGCCATTCAGGCGCACGGCTTCACGCATGTCGTCCAGGCTCAGTTCGTCGAGCATGATGATGTCGGCATTGGCCGCCAGCGCTTCTTTCAATTCCGCCAGGCTTTCCACTTCTATTTCCACCGGCTTGCCCGGCGCAATCTTGTGGGCGGCGGTGATGGCCTGGGCGATGCCGCCGCAGGCAGCAATGTGGTTTTCCTTGATCAGGAACGCATCGTAGAGCCCGATGCGGTGGTTATGGCAGCCGCCGCAGGTGACGGCGTATTTCTGGGCCAGGCGCAGCCCGGGCAGGGTCTTGCGGGTGTCCAGCAGCTTGACCTGAGTGTCGGCGACGAAATCGGCCAGGTAGCGGGCCCGAGTGGCGACCCCCGAGAGCATTTGCAGGAAGTTCAGCGCACTGCGTTCGCCGGTCAGCAGCGAGCGGGCCGGGCCTTCGAGGTGGAACAGCGCCTGGTTGGGATTCACCCGCTCGCCATCGCGCACTTGCCAATGCACTGCGACGCGCGGGTCCAATTGCCGGAACACCGCATCGACCCAGGCAGTGCCGCTGATGATCGCGGTCTCGCGGGTAATGATGGTGGCCTTGGCCAAGCGTTCGGCGGGGATCAGTTGCGCAGTGATGTCGCCGCTGCCGATGTCTTCGAGCAACGCACGGCGCACGTTGGCTTCGATTTCGGCGGTCAGATCGGCGAGGCGTAGGTTCGGCATAACGGGCTCCACAAACAAAGTGGCCCGATTATAGGCCTGCAGGCCAGTCTCACAAACATTGTTGCCTTTTTGAGCGCGTCTATTGCCGGTCACCAAGCCAAAAGTGAGCGGACCCAAGTGCGGGTACCGAAACCTGCATTTGGTCGCATGCACGCAACATTTACCCGATTCCCCGGTCACTTATTGCGAAGTATTTCGAGCTGCGTCACAGAGTCTGCTGGTACGACGGGGTTCTTTTGCCAGATAATCCGCCTTTCGATTGACGTCATAGCTTTGACGTTGCGAACCGAAGAATGCCGTTTCAGGAGGCTTGGATGCATAACGACGGGAATGTAGTGCCTTTGCACAAGGTTTCTACCGATCAGGCGAATCATTCGCCGCTCGCCCGCCTGCCTGTGATTCTGCTGCAGGTTCGCGACAAGGCTGCGCAGCAGTTGCGCTTCGGTTTGCAGGGGCTGTTCGATAATGCCGACGATACACTGTTCGAAATGGCAGACCGGGCGCGCAACGATGTCGAACAGAACTTGTTCTTCGAAGCCATGCGCGACTTGCGCCTGAAACGCAAAAGTATTGAGCGCGGGTTTATCGAGCAGTTTTTCGAGGCTTTTGTTGGCCTGGCCCAATACGATCTGACTCAAGCCACCTTGGCCCCCGTTCTGGCCCCGGGCCTCCAGGCTCAGCCGACGCATGACGACCTGGAGCGCCATCTGGCGGTCGAGACCATGGTCACGCGGGTGCTCGGGCGCGATGGTGTGTCGCTCGATCAATTGACGGCCCGCCTTGGCGCATTGCTGGACCGGCCGTTGACGACTCAGCAGAATCCCCTGAGTCCGGCGTTGTTATGTGAGAGCTTTCTCCAGGCCGGACGCAACCTAGGGGTGGGGATCAAGGTCAAGCTGATCCTGCTCAAACTGTTCGAACGCTATGTGCTTAGCGAGTGCGACCAGCTCTATACCGAGGCCAATCAGTTGCTTGCTGCCACTGGGGTCTTGCCGGATCTCAAGGTCTTGCCGTCCCGCCGTGCTTCGGATCGTGTCGACGATAGCCCCCTGCCCCCGGTCGACAACGCTGCCAAGCCCAGGGCTGCGGAGGTGGATGACAGCGTGCACGAGGTATTCGCCGCGTTGCAGAAGCTGCTACGGCAAGTGCGTGGCAGTGTGGCGCCGACGCTGGAGGCCAGCGCTGCGGCCCAGCCGATCTCGACCCGTGACCTGCTGCGACTGCTCTCTCATTTGCAGCAATATGTTCCGGCGCCAACCCTTCAGGACGAATTTGATCTGCGTAGCCAGCTCGAACAACTGCTGACCCGGGTCAGTGTCAGGAGTGGCAAGTCTCGGGTGGTCGAAGGCGCCGACGAGGACGTGATCAACCTGATTTCGATGATGTTCGAGTTCATCCTCGACGACCATAACCTGCCGGACTCCCTCAAGGCCCTGATCGGTCGCCTGCAGATCCCGATGCTCAAGGTGGCGGTGCAAGACAAGAGCTTCTTCAGCCGCGGCAATCATCCGGCCCGGCGCCTGCTCAATGAAATTGCCGCCGCGGCCATGGGCTGGGGCGCTTGCGACGATCATCAGCGCGATAGCCTGTACCTGCGCATCGAGCAGGTGGTGCAGCGCTTATTGAATGATTTCGTCGACGATCCGGCGATTTTCTCCGAACTGCTGGCCGACTTCCTGGCCTTCACCAGCGATGAGCGGCGTCGCAGTGAACTGCTTGAACAGCGCATTCGTGATGCTGAAGAGGGGCGGGCCAAGGCCGAGCTGGCGCGCCAGCGAGTCGAGGGGGCGCTGAATCAGGTCATGCTGGGCAAGGTGTTGCCGCAAGCGGTGGTGGAGTTCGTGCAACACGCCTGGAGCCAGGTGTTGTTGCTGACCTGTTTCAAGCACGGCAAGTATTCGGCCGAGTGGCAGGCCGACGTATCGACCCTGGAACAGTTGGTCTGGAGCGTCCAGCCGCATGATGAACCCGATGCTGGCCTGCGTTTGCTGGCGATAGTGCCAGAGCTGCTCAAGGCCTTGCGCGAAGGCCTGAACCGATCGGCGTTCGACCCGTTTGCCACCAGCGAATTTTTCAGCGAACTGGAGGCTCTGCACGTGCAGGCCCTGGAGCGCATGGGGCAGGCAACGGAGCAGGCCCAGTCGTTCGATTCGCCGGTCATGGTCCAGGTGCAGGAGAAAATTGTCCTGCGTTCCGCTCACAATGCTCCGGCGGACAACGCCGAGGTACGTTTGCCGGCCGATGACGTTGGCCTGATGCAGGTGGATCAATTGCGCCTGGGCAGCTGGGTTGAGTTCCAGGAGGACGATGAAAACAGCCTGCGGTGCAAATTGGCGGCGATCATCGAGGCCACCGGCAAGTACATCTTCGTCAACCGCACCGGCCTGAAAGTGCAGGAGCATAGCCGCACCAGCCTGGCCCTGGAGTTTCGCCGGGGCGCAGTGCGCCTGTTGGACGATACCCTGCTGTTCGATCGGGCGTTGGAGTCGGTGCTGGGCAATCTGCGTCAGCTCAATCGCGGCAAGTGATCGCGCGATCAGGTCCGATCACGGCATACTGGTGGCATCACGGTCGTCTTCGAAGGAACCTGTATGCAGCTGGACCCCGCGAGCGGTTGGTGCGATGGCGTGCGTCATTGCCCATCGCCCAACTTCAATGCGCGCCCCGAGGGTGAGATCTCTCTGCTGGTGATCCACAACATCAGCCTGCCGCCGGCACAGTTCGCCACGGGCAAGGTGCAGGAATTCTTCCAGAATCGTCTGGATGTCACGGAACATCCCTACTTTGCCGGTATTGCCGACCTGCGCGTGTCTGCGCATTTCCTGATCGAGCGTGACGGCAACGTGACCCAGTTTGTCTCCTGTCTGGATCGTGCGTGGCATGCAGGCGTCTCGTGCTTTGAGGGGCGGGAGACGTGTAACGATTTTTCCATAGGCATCGAGCTTGAAGGCACCGATGATCTGCCTTTCACCGACGCACAATATGCCGTACTGGTGGACCTGACCCGGCAGTTGCAGGCAGCGTTCACGGCGATCACGGTGCAGCGTATCTGCGGGCACAGCGACATTGCCCCTGGGCGCAAGACCGATCCGGGGCCGGCATTTGACTGGGCGCGCTATCGCGTGGCCCTGACAGAAGGGGAAGGACAATGAGTTTTCTGGTGTTGCTGCTGGCGGTGTGGATCGAGAAGTTCTCGGCCTTGCGCCAGCGGATCCAGCGCGACGGCGGTTGGTTGCGCGAACTGAACAAGCTGGAGGCGAGCCCGCGTTGGGCTAACCGGCCCTGGTTGGTGCTGGTGGTGATGGTTCTGCTGCCCGTGGCAGTGCTGGCGCTGCTGCTGTGGGTGCTGGAGCCGGTGGCCTATGGCCTGCTGGCGTTGCCGGTGCATTTGCTGGTGGTGATTTACAGCCTGGGGCGCGGCGATCTATTGGCAGACCTGGGGCCGTTTCGCGATGCGTGGCGTCGCGAAGACCTGCAAGCGGCGGCCCATGTGGCCAAGCGCGACCTGGGTATTGAAGCCGATGACGGCGAACGGTTGCTGGAGCGGGTCCAGGGGCATTTGTTGTGGCAGGCCTACCAGAGTTTTTTTGCGGTGATTTTCTGGTACTTCCTGTTGGGCCCGGTCGCGGCCCTGAGCTATCGCCTGCTGGCCCTGGCCGCCGAGCACAGCCAGAACGCCGGCGTGGCCGAGCGGGCCGCGCAGATGCGCCATGCCTTCGACTGGGTGCCGGTGCGGCTGCTGGCGGCGAGCTTCGCCCTGGTGGGCAACTTCGTGGCGGTCAGCCGGGTCATGCTCCATGAGCTGTTGAACTGGAACATCAGCGCCGCCGACCTCATCGACAAGGTTGGCCTGGTGGCCGGCGAGATTCCCGCGCCCGTCGCCGGGCCGGATGGCATCAACAGCCTGGATCGGCTCTGGGAGTTGCTGCTGCGTTCGGCGGTGCTCTGGTATGCCGGGTTTGCGTTGTGGACGGTGTTGGCTTAGGCAAGCACGTTCTCTGGTGGCGAGGGAGTTCTGTGGGAGCAAGCCCTGCTCCCACAGATAAACGGCCTCGCCACAAAATCATGTCAGGCCTTTCTCGTTAACCTTAAGTTACAAATCTCCCCATCGATTTAAGCTATACAGAGACAGCGCCCGAATAGTGGCTTTCTGCTGTCCCTGCGCGCCTGCCCATAAAAATAAAAAACCTACCGGGAGACTTCCTAGTGAAGAGTTTGCTCTGGCCCGCCGTCGCGCTGATGAACCGCCTGAGCTTCGGCATGAAGTTCAGCCTGATCAGCGTGTTGTTTCTGCTGCCGATGCTGGTGACCAATTTCTTTCTGGTGCGTGATTCCTATCGGGAGTTCCAAGGTACCCAAGTGGAGCTGCAAAGCCTCGACCTGCTGGGCAGTAGCCTGACCCTGCGGCGGGACCTGGAAACCCTGAACAACCTGGTGCAAATCAACGCCAGCCTGGGCCAGTCCGGCAAGGCCGGTGATGTGGAAGCGCAGATTGGCACCCTCGAGCAACACGTGCTTGCGCGCCTGCAAGGCATGACGGCCATGGCGGTCGAGCCTGAGCAGGTCAGCGCCTTCGATGCCAAACGCGACGAAATGATTGCCGCGTTCAAGGCCCAGCAGGCCGAAAGCTCCCTGCAAAGCAAAAGCTCGTCGATTGGCAAGCTGCTCAACAGTGCGCAGATGTTCAACCAGATCATCGCCAGCCAGGCGGGTCTGAGCCGCGACAACCAGAGCGATATTCGTCAGCTCACCGAACTGATTATCGGCATTACCCCCAAGGTCACCCAGCTCCTCGGCGATGGCCGGGCGCTGGGGGCTTCCTCGCTGGGATTGGGGTTTCTCAATTCGGCGTCGAGCACCCGGTTCGACGAGTTGCTGGCACAGATCGAAAAACTCCAGGGTGAATATGACTTGAAGCTGCAGGATGCCCTGGGCTCCAGCAAGGCCGCCGGGCAGGCTCTTGCCGATCAGGCCAGCGGCAGCAAGAGCACCCTTAAAAAGGCCAGTGAGCTGATCGAAGAGCAGGTGGTGATGGCCGACACCCTCGATGCGCCATGGCCGGCATTTTATGAGCAGGTCAGCAGCCTGATGGAGCAGACTTACCGGCTGAATGAGGCGACCCAGGGCTTTCTCGGTGTCCAGTTGCAGCAGCGTCTGGAGCAGAATCGCAGCCATATGGTGTTGCAAGCCGCCGCGTTGGCGTTGGTGTTTCTGTTGATTTTTTATCTGTATGCCGGCTTCTACGCTTCGACCCGCACCACGCTCCAAGACCTCGGCCAGATGATGGACAAGGTCGCCGCAGGGGACATGACGGTCAATTTCGTGGCTCGCAGCAAGGATGAGCTGGGCGAGTTGGGCGAAGTGTTCAACGGCACGGTGGCGAAGATCCATGACTTGATCGAGCAGGTCGGCCGCACCGTTGCTGAAGTCGAACGCCAGGCCGGGCAGGTGGAAACGGTATCGGCCCAGAGTAACCAGGCCGTCGCCGGGCAGCGCAGCCAGATCGAACTGGTGGCCACGGCGATGAACCAGATGTCGGCCACGGCCCAGGAAGTGGCGCGCAGTGCCGCCGCAGCGGTGAGCAGCGCCCATAGTGTGAACGACGAAACCCTCAGCGGGCGTGGGCTGGTGGAGTCCCAACAGGGCAGCATCGCCCGGTTGGCCAGCGAGATCGATCAGTCGGTGCAGGTGATCAATCAACTGGCGACTGACAGCCAGGCCATCAGCCGGGTACTGGACGTGATCAAGAGCATCGCCGAGCAGACCAACCTGCTGGCCCTCAACGCCGCCATCGAGGCGGCTCGGGCTGGAGAGCAGGGGCGCGGCTTTGCGGTGGTGGCCGATGAAGTGCGGACCCTGGCCAAGCGAACCCAGCAATCGACCGAAGAAATCGAAGCGATGATCAGCCGTCTGCATGGCGGCGTGGGGGCCGCCGTCAAGGCCATGGGTACCAGTCATGAGATGGCCAGCGGCACGGTCGGTCAGTCGGAAAAGGTCCAGCAGGCCCTGGAAAATATCCTCGGTGCTGTCGGCATGATCGTTGACCAGAACCAGCAGATCGCCGCTGCCGTGGAGCAGCAGACAGCAGTGGCCCACGACATCGACCAGAACATTGTCGAAATCAACCGTGCCGGCGAACGTACCGCGCAAGGCGCGCACCAGACCGAAGACGCCAGCCGAGAGTTGTCCGCGCAGGTGGTGCAGCTCAAGCAGTTGATCAATGCGTTTCGGGTGTGATTTTTAGGCCTGTCACAGAACCATTGTGGGAGCGAGCTTGCTCGCGATGGCGGAGCATCAGTCGACAACTAGTTGCCTGACACTCCGCTATCGCGAGCAAGCTCGCTCCCGCAGGTGTTTTACCAGTTGAACAGTTCGCGGGCGTTGGCGGTACTGGCCTCGGCCAGACGCTCAGGCGTCACCGCCATGATCCCTGCCAGTGCCGCGCAAATCGCCGGCAAATGCGCCGGGCTGTTGCGCTGTCCGGGAAACATCGCCGGGGCCATGTCCGGTGAGTCGGTTTCCAGCACCACCGCTTGCAGCGGCAATTTCGCCAGCACCCGGTGCATGCGCAAGGCCTGGGGCCAAGTGGCGGCACCGCCGAGGCCGAGCTTGAAGCCAAGCTTGATGTACTCGCGGGCCTCTTCAAAACTGCCGGCGAAGGCGTGGATAATCCCCGCACGCTTGAGGCCAATGCGCTTGAGGGTGGCGATCACCGCGGCATGGCTGCGGCGCACGTGGATCAGCGCCGGCAGTTCGAATTCCGCCGCCAGTTGCAGTTGCGCTTCGAACAACGCCTGCTGACGCTCACGGTCCAGGGTTTCGATGTAGTAATCCAGGCCGATTTCCCCCACCGCACACAGCTGTCGATGCCCAGCCAGGCGGGTCAGCCACTCGCGCAATTGCGTCAGGTCTTCGGGGCGATGCTGGTCCAGATAAACCGGGTGCAGGCCCAGGGCGGCGTGCAGGTCGGGGTCGCCTTGCACCAGGTCCCAGACCCGCTGCCAGTTGTCCCGATACACCCCCAACACCACCATTTGCCGGACGCCCAAGGCGCGGCTTGCGGCCAGCAGCGCCGGGCGGTCCGCGTCGAAGTCCGGGAAATCCAGGTGGGTGTGGGTGTCGATCAGCTCCACGCTTCAATCCTAAAAAATGCTCAGCCCTGATGAATGCGCTGCTTGAAGGTCCGCGCAATGGCCTGCACACCGGGGCGGTAGTCATCGTTTTCGATGGCCGCCAGTGCCAATTCCAACGCCTTGTCGGCGATCAGTTGATGTTGTTGGGACATGGCGTTGACCGGCAGCGGCAGGAAGTCCAGCAATTGCGTGTCGCCGAAGGTGCCCAGGCGCAGCGGGCGCGACTTGAGCGGGAAATCGTGCAGGGCGTCGAACACCCCTTGCAACAGCACATAGGAAGTGGTGATCAGCGCATCGGGCAGGTGCCCCAGACGCGCGAGCATTTCATTCATCAACTGGCGACCGCACTCACGGCTGAACGACTCGCCGTGTTCGATCAGCACCTGGCCTTCGAACCCGGCCAAAGCCTCGCGAAAGCCAGCGGTCCGTTCCTGGCTGATGCTCAGCTCGGGGCGGGCGCTGATCAGCGCGATTTGCCGAGGATGGGTCTCCAGCAGGCTGCGGGTCAGTTGCAGGCTGGCCTGGCGGTCGTCGCTGATGACCGAGCAGAAGTGCGCAGGCTCCATCACCCGGTCGATGGCGATGATCGGAATGCCCTTGGCCTGCAATTGACGGTAACTGTCGTCACCGCTTGGCAAACAACTGGCAACGATCAGCGCATCGCAGCGCCGGGCGCGGAACAGCTGCAGCAATTGCCGCTCGCTGTCGGGAGCGTCGTCGGAGCTGGCGATCAGCAATTGATAGCCCCGTGCCCGTGCGCCCTGTTCCAGCAGCTTGGCGATACGCGCGTAACTGGGGTTTTCCAGGTCCGGCAGGATGAAACCCAGGGTACGGGTGTGCCGGCTGCGCAGCCCGGCGGCCTGGGGGTTGGGGGTGAAACCATGTTCTTCGACCACCGCCCGCACCCGTTCGACGGTGGCGCTGCTGATGCGTTGTTGTTCGGCCTTGCCATTGATGACATAGCTGGCGGTGGTCACGGACACACCGGCCAACTGGGCAATATCACTGAGTTTCAACCCGGTTTTCCTTATTTTTTCGAGTTTGCCCCGACAATAAGGGCCATCCTACCCGATTCGAGATGACGGTCACCGTCCAAGCGCTTACGACAAGTTGCACTTCAAGGATGAGAGATTATCGAGTAACGTGCCAATCTTTCTAGATTAAACGTTTCAGCAAGCGTATTTTCAAGGTTAGCAGGATTTTTTGGCCGTGCTGCCGCGATACCGCCAAAAGCCATCCTGTAACGCTAAGCTGATTCATTCAAAACAATACCTGGCGCCAACCGGACGCCAAAAAGGAGAAAGCATGCTCGAGCTCACTCTAGAGCAGATATCCATGGCTCAGACGGCTGTGGATAAAGACGCTGCGCTGCAACTGCTCGCTGACAAACTGGTGGCCGATGGCCTGGTGGCTGAGGGCTACCTCGCCGGCTTGCAGGCCCGCGAAGCCCAGGGCTCGACCTTTCTTGGCCAAGGTATTGCCATTCCCCACGGTACTCCGCAAACCCGCAGTCTGGTTAATTCGACCGGCGTGCGCCTGCTGCAATTCCCCGAAGGGGTGGACTGGGGCGATGGCCAGATCGTTTACCTGGCCATCGGCATTGCGGCCAAGTCCGACGAACACCTGCGCCTGTTGCAACTGCTGACCCGTGCCCTGGGTGAGACCGACGTCGGCCAAGCCCTGCGCCGTGCCGGTTCCGCCGAGGCCTTGTTGAAACTGTTGCAAGGCGCGCCGCAGGAACTGGCCCTGGACGCGCAGATGATCGGCCTCGGTGTGTCGGCTGACGATTTCGAAGAGTTGGTGTGGCGCGGCGCTCGGCTGCTGCGCCAGGCTGACTGTGTCAGTAACGGCTTTGCTGGCGTGCTGCAACAAGTCGAAGCGCTGCCCCTGGGCGATGGCCTGTGGTGGTTGCATAGCGAACAGACCGTCAAGCGCCCGGGCCTGGCCTTCGTGACCCCGGACAAACCGATCCGCTACCTCGGCCAGCCGTTGAGCGGGCTGTTCTGCCTCGCCAGCCTCGGCGAAGCCCACCAGGCCTTGCTGGAGCGGCTCTGCGCGTTGCTGATCGAAGGCCGTGGCCACGAGCTGGGCCGCGCCACCAGCAGCCGCAAAGTACTGGAAGTGCTCGGCGGTGAACTACCCGCCGACTGGCCCAGCGCGCGCATCGGCCTGGCCAATGCCCATGGTTTACATGCACGTCCGGCGAAGATCCTCGCGCAGTTGGCGAAAAGTTTCGAAGGCGAAATCCGCGTGCGCATCGTTGACGGCCAGGACAGTGCCGTGTCGGTCAAGAGCCTGAGCAAACTGCTGAGTCTGGGCGCTCGTCGTGGTCAGGTCCTGGAGTTCATTGCCGAACCGAGCATTGCCAACGACGCGTTGCCGGCGCTGCTGGCGGCCATCGAGGAAGGCCTTGGCGAAGAAGTCGAGCCGCTGCCGCCACCGAGTGCGCCGCGAGAGCCCGCGATGGCCGAAATCACCACCGTCATGCTCGCCCCCGAATCCGGTAGCCTGATTCAGGCCGTCGCTGCGGCCCCGGGCATTGCCATCGGCCCGGCCCACATCCAAGTGCTGCAAGCCATCGATTATCCGTTGCGCGGTGAGTCGGCGGCCATCGAACGCGAGCGCCTGCAGAACGCCTTGAACCAGGTGCGCCGCGATATCCAAGGCCTGGTCGAACGCGCCAAGGCCAAGGCTATTCGCGAAATTTTCATCACCCACCAGGAAATGCTCGACGACCCGGAGCTGACCGACGAAGTTGACACCCGTTTGAAGCTGGGTGAAAGCGCGCAAGCGGCGTGGATGGGCGTGATCGAAGCCGCCGCGAAAGAGCAGGAGGCCTTGCAGGACGCGCTGCTCGCTGAACGAGCCGCCGATCTGCGGGACGTTGGCCGTCGGGTGCTGGCGCAATTGTGCGGTGTCCAGACCCCGAACGAACCCGATCAACCCTACATCCTGGTGATGGATGAAGTCGGTCCGTCTGACGTGGCCCGTCTGGACCCGACCCGGGTGGCAGGGATTCTTACCGCGCGCGGCGGCGCCACCGCCCACAGCGCCATTGTTGCCCGGGCCTTGGGTATTCCGGCGCTGGTAGGTGCCGGTGCGGCCGTGTTGCTGCTGGCGCCGGGCACGTCGTTGTTGCTGGACGGCCAGCGCGGGCGCCTGCACGTCGACCCGGATGCGTCCACTCTGCAACGGGCCGCTGAGGAGCGCGACACCCGCGAGCAGCGCCTCAAGGTCGCCGCCGAGCAGCGCCATCAACCGGCGCTGACCCGTGACGGCCACGCCGTGGAAGTGTTTGCCAACATCGGTGAGAGCGCCGGCGTCGCCAGCGCGGTGGAGCAGGGTGCCGAGGGCATCGGCTTGTTGCGTACCGAACTGATTTTCATGGCCCACAACCAGGCGCCAGACGAAGCGACCCAGGAAGCCGAATATCGCAAGGTCCTCGATGGCTTGGGCGGGCGGCCATTGGTGGTGCGCACCCTGGACGTGGGCGGTGACAAACCGCTGCCATATTGGCCGATCGCGAAAGAAGAAAACCCGTTCCTCGGCGTGCGTGGCATTCGCCTGACACTGCAACGTCCGCTGATCATGGAAGCACAATTGCGCGCGTTGCTGCGCTCGGCCGACAACCGTCCATTGCGGATCATGTTCCCGATGGTCGGCAGCGTCGATGAGTGGCGCCAGGCCCGGGCCATGACCGAGCGCCTGCGCCTGGAAATCCCGGTGGCGGACCTGCAACTGGGGATCATGATCGAAATCCCGTCCGCCGCGTTGCTGGCGCCGGTGCTGGCCAAGGAAGTCGACTTTTTCAGCGTCGGCACCAACGACCTGACGCAATACACCCTGGCCATCGACCGTGGTCACCCAACCCTTTCGGCCCAGGCCGATGGCTTGCATCCGGCGGTGCTGCAACTGATCGACATCACCGTGCGTGCCGCCCATGCCCATGGCAAATGGGTCGGCGTGTGCGGCGAATTGGCGGCCGACCCGTTGGCGGTGCCGGTATTGGTGGGCCTGGGTGTGGACGAGTTGAGCGTTTCGGCCCGCAGCATTGCCGAGGTCAAGGCGCGGGTCCGCGAACTGAGCCTCGCGCAGGTACAAACCCTGGCCCAAGAGGCCTTGGCCGTGGGCAGCGCCGATGACGTGCGCGCATTAGTGGAGGCGCTGTAATGGCGAAGATTCTTACCCTGACCCTGAACCCGGCGCTTGACCTCACGGTGGAGTTGGCGCGCCTGGAACCGGGCCAGGTCAACCGCAGCGACGCCATGCACGCCCACGCCGCCGGCAAGGGCGTGAACGTGGCCCAGGTGTTGGCCGACCTCGGCCATACACTGACGGTCAGTGGTTTTCTTGGCGAAGACAACGCCCAGATGTTCGAGGCGCTGTTCATCCAACGCGGGTTTGTCGACGCTTTTATCCGCGTGCCCGGCGAAACCCGCAGCAACATCAAGCTGGCCGAGCAGGATGGCCGCATCACTGATCTCAACGGTCCGGGCCCAGTAGTCGACGAAGCCGCGCAGCAGGCGTTGCTGGAGCGCCTGGAGCAGATCGCTCCCGGCCACGACGTCGTGGTGGTGGCCGGTAGCTTGCCCCGTGGTGTCAGCCCGCAATGGTTGCAGGCGTTGATCACACGCTTGAAAAAACTCGGCCTGAACGTGGCCCTCGACACCAGTGGTGAAGCGTTGCGCGTTGCACTGGCAGCGGGGCCGTGGTTGATCAAGCCGAACACCGAAGAGCTGGCCGATGCGCTGGGTTGCGAAGTGGTGAGCGAATTGGCCCAGGCCCAAGCGGCGCAGCGTCTGCATGCCCAGGGCATCGAGCATGTGGTGATTTCCCACGGTGCTGATGGCGTGAATTGGTTCAGCGTCGGTTCGGCCCTGCATGCCTCGCCACCCAAGGTCAGCGTCGCCAGCACCGTGGGCGCCGGGGATTCGCTGCTGGCCGGCATGCTGCACGGCCTGCTCAGCGCCGACACGCCGGAGCAGACCCTGCGCACCGCCACGGCCATTGCGGCCATGGCAGTCACGCAGATCGGTTTTGGTATCCACGACACCGCGTTGCTGGCGTCGCTTGAACAGGGCGTGCGCGTGCGCCCCCTGACAGAACAATAAGAGGGTTCGCAAGATGAAATTAGCCATTGTGACGGCCTGCCCCAACGGCATGGTCACCAGTGTGTTGTGCGCCCGCCTGCTGGACGCGGCGGCTCAGCGCCAGGGTTGGAGCACCAGTGTCGAAGTACATGATGCGGCTCACCCGGAACGCCAGTTGTCGGCAGCGACCCTTGAAGCGGCCGAGTGGGTGTTGCTGGTCGCCAGCGGCCCGGTGGATATGTCGCGCTTCGTCGGCAAGCGCCTGTTCCGCAGCACCCCGGCGCAAGCCCTGCAAGATGTCGATTCGGTGCTGCGTCGCGGCGCCGAAGAAGCCAAGGTTTTTGTCGAGTCGGACGTACTGGAAGAGGTTGCACCGGTATCGGCTGACCGCGCTCCGCGTCTGGTTGCCATCACCGCTTGCCCAACCGGCGTTGCCCACACCTTCATGGCCGCCGAGGCGTTGCAGCAGGCGGCGAAGAAACTTGGCTACGACCTGCAAGTGGAAACCCAGGGCTCGGTGGGCGCACGCAATCCGTTGAGCCCCGAGGCCATCGCCGAGGCCGATGTGGTGCTGCTGGCCACCGACATCGAAGTCGCCACCGAGCGTTTTGCCGGCAAGAAGATCTTCCGCTGCAGCACCGGTATCGCCTTGAAACAAGCCGAAGCGACGCTGAACAAGGCGTTGGTCGAAGGCCGTCAGGAAAGCGCCGCGAGCGGTGCCTCAGGCCCGGCCAAGTCGGAAAAGACCGGTGTCTATAAACACTTGCTGACCGGCGTGTCGTTCATGCTGCCGATGGTGGTGGCCGGTGGTCTGTTGATTGCCTTGTCGTTCGTGTTCGGCATCACCGCGTTCAAGGAACCTGGCACGCTGGCGGCGGCGCTGATGCAGATCGGCGGCGACACCGCGTTCAAATTGATGGTGCCGCTGCTGGCCGGTTACATTGCCTATTCCATCGCCGACCGCCCGGGCCTGGCGCCGGGGATGATCGGCGGGATGCTCGCGAGCACCTTGGGCGCCGGTTTCATCGGCGGGATCATCGCCGGTTTCCTGGCCGGTTACGTGGCCAAGGCGATCAACCGCTACGCACGTCTGCCCCAGAGCCTGGAAGCGCTCAAGCCGATCCTGATCATCCCGCTGCTGGCGAGCCTGGTCACCGGGCTGGTGATGATTTACATCGTTGGCAAACCGGTGGCGGGCATGCTCGAGGCGCTGACCCACTTCCTCGACAGCATGGGCACCACCAACGCGATTCTGCTGGGCGTATTGCTGGGGGCGATGATGTGCGTCGATCTTGGCGGGCCGATCAACAAGGCCGCCTATGCGTTTTCGGTGGGGCTGTTGGCTTCGCAAAGTTATGCCCCGATGGCCGCGACCATGGCCGCCGGGATGGTGCCGCCGATTGGCCTGGGCATCGCCACCTTCATCGCCCGGCGCAAGTTCGCCCAGACCGAGCGCGAGGCCGGTAAAGCCGCGCTGGTATTGGGGCTGTGCTTCATCTCCGAAGGGGCGATTCCGTTCGCCGCCAAGGACCCGCTGCGGGTGATCCCGGCCAGCATTGCCGGTGGCGCGCTGACCGGTGCGCTGTCGATGTACTTCGGCTGCAAACTCATGGCCCCCCACGGAGGCCTGTTCGTGATGCTGATCCCTAATGCCATCAACCATGCGCTGTTGTACTTGCTGGCGATCGTGGCGGGGAGCCTGCTGACGGCCGTGGCGTATGCACTGCTCAAACGGCCTGAGGTGGTGGAGATGGCGTTGGAGCCGGCAAAGGCCTGACCCCTCCCTTGAAGCAATGAAATCCCCTGTGGGAGCGAGCTTGCTCGCGATAGCGGAGTGTCAGACCACATTTTTGTCGGCTGATACACCGCTATCGCGAGCAAGCTCGCTCCCACAATGGTTTTGGGGTGTTCACAAGATCCCTGTCACACCCGATTAACACTGCCATGCTTAAGTCTCCCCATTTAAGGGAGAGCACCATGAGCGAATTCGACCTGGGCCGTCGCCGTGTGATGCAGGCTGTGGGGGCGGGGTTGTTGTTGCCGGGGCTGGCGCCGGCGGTGATGGCTTCGGTCAAGGATCGTCCGGTGCTCACCGATGGTGTGCAATCGGGCGATTTGCAGGGCGACCGGGCGATGATCTGGAGTCGCAGCGACCGCCCGGCACGGATGGTGGTGGAGTGGGACACCCGCAGCAAATTCAGTAATCCGCGCCGCATCGTCTCGCCACTGGTCGACTCGCGCAGCGATTTCACCGCCCGGGTCGAACTCACGGGGCTGCCACCGGACCAGGCGATTTTCTACCGCGTGCATTTCGAAGACGCCCGGAGTGGCGTTGCCAGCGAGCCCTGGCTCGGTCATTTGCGCAGCGTGCCGCAGTTCAAGCGCAACATCCGCTTTGTCTGGAGCGGCGACACCGTCGGCCAGGGTTTCGGGATCAACCCGGACATCGGCGGCATGCGCATCTATGAAGCCATGCGCCTGCGCCTGCCGGACTTTTTTATCCACAGCGGCGACACCATCTACGCCGACGGCCCGGTACCGGCGCAGATCCCCACGGAGGGCGGTCGCGTCTGGCGCAACCTCACCACCGACGCCAAGAGCAAGGTTGCCGAGACCCTGGATGAGTATCGCGGCAACTACCGCTATAACCTGATGGATGAAAACGTGCGCCGCTTCAATGCCGAGGTGCCGCAGATCTGGCAATGGGACGACCATGAAGTGGTCAACAACTGGTCGCCAGGCAAGCAACTGGACGAGCGCTACCAGAACAAGGATATCCACAGCCTCGTTGGCCGGGCGCGGCAGGCCTGGCTGGAGTACGCGCCGATGCGCTTGCAGAAGGCCGACGACGGCGGGCGAATTTATCGCAAGCTCGGTTACGGGCCGATGCTGGATGTGTTCGTGCTGGACATGCGCAGTTATCGCGCAGCCAATGACGCCAACCTCGGCGCGGCCAAGCCCTTCCTGGGGCGCGAACAGTTGGATTGGCTCAAGCGCGGATTGAAGCACTCGCGCGCCCAATGGAAGGTCATCGCCGCCGACATGCCCATCGGTCTGGGCGTGCCGGATGGCGAGGTCAGCCCCGGCGTGCCGCGCTGGGAGGCGGTCGCCAACGGTGACCCGGGCCCGGCCCAGGGGCGCGAACTGGAGATCGCCGAGTTGCTCGGTTACTTGCGCAAGCACCAAGTGCGCAACTACGTCTGGCTCACCGCCGATGTCCACTATTGCGCCGCCCACCACTACCACCCGGAACAGGCCGCGTTCCAGGATTTTGAACCGTTCTGGGAGTTCGTCGCTGGGCCGTTGAACGCCGGCAGCTTCGGCCCCAATGCCCTGGACAAGACCTTCGGCCCCGAAGTGGTATTCCAGAAGGCACCACCGGCCCAGAACACCTCGCCGTTTGCCGGGTATCAGTTCTTTGGCGAGGTGAATATTGACGGACAGAGCGGGGAGATGAGTGTGGTGTTACGGGACTTGGAAGGCGTGGCGGTGTTCGAGAAGAAGTTGCAGCCGGTTTGAATCCGGAGCCCAGCACAAGACCCATGTGGGAGCGAGCTTGCTCGCGATGAGGGCGGGTCAGTCGACATCATGGTCGGCTGACACTCCGCTATCGCGAGCAAGCTCGCTCCCACAGGGGGATGAGGTGTTACTTGCAATTGGGGGCCGTCAGTAGACATCCCGCCGATATCGCCCTTGCTCGATCAGCCGTTCCACTTCCTCGCGTCCCAGTACCATGTTGAGCACGTGATCCACCCCTGACGCCATACCCTGCAGGCTGCCGCAGACATAGATCACTGCGCCGTCGGCGAGCCATTGCTTGAGCAGTGCCGCCGATTCCAGCAGGCGATCCTGGACGTAGATTTTTTCTTGCTGATCCCGGGAAAACGCCAGGTCCAGGCGTTCCAGGTCGCCGGAGGTCACCCATTCCTGTAGTTCGTCGCGGCAGTGGAAGTCGTGTTCGCGGTTGCGCTCGCCAAACAGCAGCCAGTTGCGTTGCATGCCTTCGGCGACGCGGCCCTTGAGCAGGCTGCGCAGACCGGCCAGGCCCGTGCCATTGCCCAGCAGGATCATCGGTACGCCTTGGGGCGGCAGGTGGAAGCCGCTGTTGCGGCGCACCCGCAGGCTGATGGCGCAGCCCAACGGCGCGTGTTCGGTGAGCCAACCGGAACCGACGCCCAGGCTGCCGTCGGCGTGGCATTCCTGACGCACGATCAGCTCCAGTACGCCGTCAGCCGGGATCGAGGCAATGGAGTATTCGCGCAGCGCCAGCGGCGCCAGTGCATCCACCAATGCCTGGGCATGCAGGCCGACCAGATGGGCGCGGTTTTCCGGCAGGTGGCGGGTCGCCAAGGCCTGGTCGAGGCTTTGTGGCAAGCCGTCGACCTGCACGCGCGCGTTACCGGAGATACCCAGGCCGTCGAGGAAGTGTTCGATGGCCCCCAGGTCATTGCGCGGCAGGATCTCCACCAGGTCGCCGGCCAGCCAACTGCTCGGGCTGGGGGGCGTGAGGCCCAGCAGGTAGACGCCCGAGCCACTGCTGTCAGGGTTGAGCAAGGTGCGTTGGCTGAGTGTCCAGTTATCGAAGCTTGGTGCCTGCCAGGTGTCCAGCGGAGCTTGGCCGGTCAGCTCAGCCAATTGTTGTTGCCAGTGACGCAAGGCGTAAGGGTCGCCGCTGTCGACTTCCACCGGTGCGAACAGGGTTTTGCCACCTTGCTCCGCCAGCCAGGCGTGCAGGCGCCGGGCAAAACCGCAGAAGTTTTCGTATTGTCGGTCGCCCAGGCCCAGTACGGAATATTGCAAGCGCTCCAGGCTCAGGGCCTGGCCCAGCACCTTGCGCTCGAAACCCCGGGCGCTGTCCGGCCCTTCACCGTCACCAAAGGTGCTGACAACGAACAAAGCGTGGGTGGAACTGCTCAGGTCTTGCTCGCTGACACCCGCCAGCGGCTGGACCTTCACCGGCAACCCGGCGGCCTGGAGCTGGCCGGCGGTCTGCCAGGCCAATTGTTCGGCGAAACCGCTCTGGCTGGCGAAACCGATCAGCCACGCCGGCGCATCGCTCGGGTTGGCGGCGAGTGCCTGGCGTGCCTGCTTGACCTGGCGCTTCTTGCGGCGACGGTCCAGGTACAGCAACCAGCCGGTGATGAAGAACAGCGGCATGGTCAGCGCGGCGACGGTCACCAGGATCCGCCCGAGCAGGCCAAAATAACTGCCGACATGCAAGGCATAGATGCTGGTCAGCAACTGCGCCTTGAGGCTCTTGTCACTGTAGCGGCTGTGTTGGCTGACGACACCGGTGACCGGGTCGAGGATGAGTTGGTTCAGTGCCCGGTCGTGGGGGGAGTTTTTCAGCAGGTAGAACACCGTGGCCGGTTGCCCGGCCACAGGTGGCATGCGCACGTTATAGGCGGACAGGTCCGGACCGGCGGCGCTATAGATGCTGCTCCACATCGCCCGGTAATCGGCGACCGGCGGTGGGCCCTCAGGAGCCGGGCCGCGGTTGCGCACCCGTTCCTCCTTGGGTGAATCCGAAAGCAGGCGGGTCACGCCTTTGTTGTACCACTCGTAAGACCAGGTCAGCCCGGTCAGTGCCGCCAGCAGATAAAACACCAGGCACCAGGTACCGGCCACCGAATGCAGGTCCCAGTTGAAGCTGCGGCCTTTTTTTGCCCAATCGAGGGTCAGCCAGGCGCGCCAGCTTTGCCACTGGCGCGGCCAGCGCAGGTACAGCCCGGACAGGCAGAAAAACACCAGGATCAGCGTGCAGGCCCCGGTGATCTGCCGGCCCACGTCGTCCAGGGCGAGGATGCGGTGCAACTTGAGCATCAGGCCGAAGAAGTCCTGGCCCACCACATCGCCCATGAACCGGCCGTTGTAGGGGTTGAAATAGCGCATTGGGCCGCGTTTCTCCCCGGGTGGGGCGGCGAAGATCGCCCGGGCGGCGTTGCCGCTGTCGGTCTCGACCCAGAGCATGGCGACGGTTTTACCGGAAGCGGCCTCGATCTGTTCCACCAGTTCTGCAGGCGGCAGGACGCCGGCCGGTTGTTTCTCGACCATCAACACCTGCGGGTTCAACGCCCGCAGGATCTCGTCCTGGAACGATACGGCCGCCCCGGTAATGCCCATCAATGCCAGGACCAGCCCGGCACTGATGCCAAAAAACCAGTGCAACTGGAACAGGGTTTTCTTCAACACGTCACTCGCCTTTGAGTCATTACTGTTCATCACGGCGCGCATGTTATCGAGAATCATTCATAAACACACATAAAAGCTATGTTTTATGGGGATGAGCGAGGCTTTTTGTGCCCGATAGCCAAGTGGATGATGTATCGAGCACCTCCTTGTGGCGAGAGGATTTATCGAAACGTCGCATCACCCCGCCGGGCTGTGGGAACAAAGCTTGCTCGCGAAACAGGCGCCTCGACTTCTGAAAAACCGCATTGCCTGCATCGCGAACAAGCCTTGCTCCCACAAAAAAGCCCGTGACACAGTCACGGGCTTTCGGGTCCGGCGATCAGCGCGTTATACGTAGAACGACTTCAGCGGCGGGAAGCCATTGAATTCCACGGCGCTGTAACTGGTGGTGTAGGCACCGGTCGAGAGCCAGTACAGGCGGTCACCGATGGCCAGGTTCAGCGGCAAGCCATACTTGTAGTTTTCGTACATGATGTCGGCACTGTCGCAGGTTGGGCCGGCGATGACCACTTCTTCCATCTCGCCTTTCTTCTCGGTCCAGATCGGGAACTTGATGGCTTCGTCCATGGTTTCGATCAGGCCGGAGAACTTGCCCACATCGGTGTACACCCAACGCTCGACAGCGGTACGGGACTTGCGCGCCACCAGCACCACTTCACTGACCAGGATGCCGGCGTTGGCGATCAACGAACGGCCCGGCTCCAGGATGATTTCCGGCAGGTCGTCGCCGAAGTCTTCCTTGAGGAAGCGGATGATTTCTTCGGCGTAGGTTTCCAGGCTGTTGGTGCGGGTGATGTAGTTGGCCGGAAAGCCGCCGCCCATGTTGATCAGCTTCAGGACGATGCCGTCTTCTTCTTTCAGGCGTTCGAAGATCACCTTGACCTTGGCGATGGCCGCATCCCAGACGCTGATGTCGCGCTGTTGCGAGCCGACGTGGAACGAAATGCCATACGGCACCAGGCCCAGGTCACGAGCCAGGATCAGCAGGTCCATGGCCATGTCGGTCTGGCAGCCGAACTTGCGCGACAACGGCCAGTCAGCGGTGGTCGAACCTTCGGTGAGAATACGCACATAGACTTTCGAGCCCGGCGCGGCCTTGGCGATGTTGCGCAGGTCGGCTTCGGAGTCGGTGGCATACAGGCGCACGCCCTTCTCGTAGAAGTAGCGGATGTCGCGGGATTTCTTGATGGTGTTGCCGTAGCTGATCTGGTCCGGGCCGACGCCGCGGCTCATGACCTTGTCCAGCTCATAGATCGAGGCGATGTCGAAGTTCGAGCCTTTATCCTTGAGCAGGTCGATGATTTCCACCGCCGGGTTGGCCTTGACGGCGTAGTAGACCTTGGCGAATTCGAAACCAGCGCGCAGGTCGTCATAGGCCTTGGAGATCATCGCGGTGTCGATCACCACGAACGGGGTTTCCTGCTTGTCGGCGAACGCTTTCATTTTCTGGAAGGTTTCGCGCGCGAAATAATCTTCGACCTGGATCGACATACTTGGGACTCCTACTGGCAAACATCAGGATCAATGGGTGTGAGGGCAAGCAGCCCTCGTGAACGTCCTCCGTATCCCCACTTTGGTTCGCCTACTTCCCAAGGCATGTCGCCGAAAGCAAAAAGGCCATGGGATGCATGATGCCCTTGGCCTTGCTGTCTCGTCGTCAGTACTTGAGCCGGATGGATCGTTTCCAGCATGGACGTTCGGCGCGAACTTTAGGGCGTGAGGGGCCTGAGATCAACTAAAAATGTCGCGTTTTTGCACACATCCGTCGTGCGGCCCGCGACAGCTCATGATGTAACCGACCTGCGTGACAGATTGATGTTCCCTTGGATCGGTTTTTCAAGGAGGCTGATGATCGTGCCCACGCTCTGCGTGAGCACGCAGCCCGGGACGCTCCGCGTCCCCAAAGCCGAACGCGGAGCGTCCGTGGAGGCATCCCCACGCAGAGCGTGGGAACGATCAGTCGAAGGCTGCTGTGCCCGATCAGGCCGACGCTGTCTCGGCCGGCGAAACAATGCTGGTCTTGCCGCCACGGGACTTGCCGGAGCTCAGGTACTCGGCGATCGATTCCTGGGTCACTTCGCCAAGGAACACCCGTTCGGCGTCCATCACCGGCAGCCACGAACGGTTGAATTCGTACATGCGCGACAGCAGGATCCGCAAATGCTCGTCGTAGGCCGCCGTGGAGTTGAACTCGCGCAGGAACTGCGCGCAGGTGCCGGTCTGGCGGTACAGGTCGCGACGGCGGACGTACCCCAGGGCCTTGTTCTCGGCGCAGGTGACCACCACATAGCGCCGGTCATGTTCGTCCATCAGCTCCAGTGCTTCAGCTACAGGCGTCTCCGGGCTGACCGACGGGGCGTTGTCCGCCGCGTCTTCGGCCTTGACCAGCAACAGGCGCTTGAGGGTGCTGTCCTGGCCGACGAAACTGCTGACGAACTCATCGGCCGGATGCGCGAGCAAGGTGTCCGGGTGATCGAACTGGACCAGCTTGCCGGCGCGGAAGATCGCGATCTTGTCGCCCAGCTTGATGGCTTCGTCGATGTCGTGGCTGACCATGATCACGGTCTTGTTCAGCGCCCGTTGCATCTCGAAAAACTCGTTCTGGATCATCTCGCGGTTGATCGGGTCCACCGCGCCGAAGGGTTCGTCCATCAACAGCAGCGGCGCATCGGCCGCCAGGGCGCGGATCACGCCAATTCGTTGCTGCTGGCCGCCCGACAGTTCACGGGGGTAGCGATGCAGGTATTGCTTGGGTTCGAGCTTGATCATGCTCATCAGCTCGCGAGCACGGTCGTGGCATTTCTGCTTGTCCCAGCCGAGCAGGCGCGGAACCACAGTGATGTTTTCCTCGATGGTCATGTTCGGGAACAGGCCGATCTGCTGGATCACATAGCCGATGTTGCGGCGCAGGGTCACTTCGTCCAGGCCGGTGGTGTCCTCGCCATTGATCAACACCTTGCCCGAGGTGGGCGGGATCAGGCGATTGATCATCTTCAGCGTGGTGCTTTTGCCACAGCCCGACGGCCCGAGGAACACACAGATCTCGCCTTCGTTGACGATCAGGTTCACCGAGTCCACGGCCTTGACGTCCTTGCCGTTGCTCTTGAAGGTTTTGCTGAGGTTTTGAAGTTCGATCATTTCAGTAATCCTTTTGGGGTCAGCGAGCGTTGCAGCCATTGCAGAAGCAGGTCGGCGAAGATGGCCAGGAGACTGACCAGCACGGCGCCGACGATCAGCATCGACATGTCGCTGCGGCTGATGGAAGCGAGGATGAGCACGCCCAGGCCACCGGCACCGATGGTGGCGGCGATGGTCATGACACCGATGTTCATGACCACGGCAGTGCGCACGCCGGCCAGGATCACCGGCACGGCGATGGGCAGTTCGACCATGCGCAGGCGCTGGCCGAAGGTCATGCCGATGCCGCGGGCGGCCTCACGGATGCCCGGTTCCACGCCGGTCAAGGCCAGGTAGGTGTTGCGCATGATCGGCAGCAGGGAATAGAGGAACACGGCGGTGATCGCCGGCATCGGGCCCAGGCCCTGGCCGAATTTGGAATAGAACGGCAGCAGCAGGCCGAACAGTGCAATCGACGGAATCGTCAGCAGCACCGTGGCGCTGGCCTGTAACGGGCCGGCGAGCGCCGGGAAGCGGGTCATGAAGATGCCCAGCGGCACGCCGACCACAATCGCCAGGGTCACGGCGATGCCCACCAGGGTGATGTGCTGCCAGGTCAGGTTCAGTACCAGCGGCCAGTCCAGATGGGAAAAGGCGTCAAGAAAATCCATGGCTTTTCCTCCAGGTCATTGGGTTGAGAGCAGGGAATGCTGGCGCAGGAAATCGGCGGCAACGGTGGAAGGGCTTTCGTGGTTGACGTCCACGCGGGCGTTGAGCTGGCGCATGGTTGCGTCGTCGAACAGCTCGGCCAGGGGCTTGAGCTGTTCGGCCAGTTGCGGATGCGCGTCGAGGAACGCCTGGCGCACCACTGGCGCGGCGGTGTAGTCGGGGAAGTAATGCTTGTCGTCTTCCAGCAACTTCAGCTTGAACGCGTTCAGCCGGCCGTCGGTGGTGTACACCAGGCCGGCAAATACCTGGCCGTTGCGCAGGGCGGTGTAGACCAGCCCCGCATCCATCTGCCGGATGTTCTTGCGAGTCAGGTTCATGCCGTACTGCTCGACCATGCCCGCCAAACCATCGGAGCGGTTGGCGAACTCAGTGTCCAGGGCCACCAGGTGGTTATCGTCGGCTTCGGCCTGCAGCACCGTGTTCAACTGGCTGATGCTGTTGATCTGCGGGTATTGGCGGGCGATTTTTTCCGGCAGGGCCAGGGCGTAGGTATTGCTGAATTTCGACGGGGTCAGCCAGACCAGGCCTTTTTTCGCGTCCAGTTCCTTCACTCGGGCGTAGGACTGGGCGCTGTCGAGTTTCTCGGTGACGTGGTTGTAGGCCACCAGCGACACGCCGGTGTATTCCCACAGCATGTCCAGTTGCCCGGTTTCATGGGCACTGCGGGCCAGGTTACTGCCCAAGCCACCGGTGATCTGCGCGTCGTAGCCCCTGTTGCGCAGGTATTGCGCGGTGATTTCCGCCAGCAGCGTCTGTTCGGTGAACACCCGGGCGCCGAGGCGGATCAGGGGTTTTTCAGCAGCGTGGGCGAATCCTGCGAACAGCAGGACACAGCCCAGTATCAAGCTCAACTTCTTCATAAACGATTCCTTTATCCGGCCAGGCTTATGACGGGCGCAGACCGCGCTCCAGCCAGAGGCGGCTGGCCAGTGTCACCAGGCCGTCGAGCAGCAACGCCAGCAGGGCGGTGCAGGCCGCGCCGAGCAGCAGCTGCGGCTGGTTGTTCAAGGCGATGCCGGGGAAGATCAGGCTGCCGAGGCTGTTGGCGCCGATCAGGAACGCCAGAGGCGCGGTACCGACGTTGATCGCCAGCGCCACCCGCACGCCACCGATGATGATCGGCACGGCATTGGGCAATTCGACTTTCCACAGCACCTGGCGCGGGGTCATGCCGATGCCGACGGCGGCTTCCTTGAGCGAACCCTGGACGTTTTTCAGGCCTTCATAGGTGTTGCGCACGATGGGCAGCAACGAGGCGAGGAACAGGGCGAAGATGGCGGGCCCGCTGCCGATGCCCAGGATACCCAGGGCGATGGCCAGTACGGCCAGGGGCGGTACGGTGTTACCGATGTTGAACACTTGCATGAAGCGCTCGGCGCGCCCGACCAGGCTGGGGCGGCTCAAGGCGATGCCGGCCGGGATGCCCACGAGCAGGGCAGCCAGCATGGATGCCAGGACAAGCATCAGGTGCGCTTGCAGGTAAAACAGCAGATCGTCGTGGTAGCGTTGGATCGTATCGATGCCGATCCAGTGGACCAACAGGGCCAGGAGAGCGACGACGACCGCACCTCCGATAAGCCCTTTGCCATAGCGGATAGCCACAGGCGGACTCCTTTGTCTTTCAGTCGGCGCACGCCTTCCCGGGCGGCGAACCATCACTGGTTGCCGGGAAAACGTTCGCGAGAAGCAGCTCTTTTCAATGCCGGTAAACGGCCTGTCATTCGAGCCATGAGCGCAGCCTCGTCAGGCTAACTTGCTGATTTTTCAGACCCTGACGAATAGCCGTAGCAGGGTGGTGGACGCCTCCACGCGGCAAAAGGTTCCCATGTCGAGGAAGATCTGGCCACCCTGGATGTGCTCAACGGTTCGGTTCCTGGCACAAGTTGAGCTATAATCGCCGCCCTTTTTTGAATCACCTGCCAGGCGATTTCCCATGACCAAACAGGCCGCCGAAGTCGCGAAACGCCGCACTTTCGCCATTATTTCCCACCCCGATGCCGGTAAGACCACCATCACCGAGAAGCTCTTGCTGATGGGCAAGGCGATTGCGGTCGCCGGCACGGTGAAATCTCGCAAGTCCGACCGCCATGCCACCTCCGACTGGATGGAAATGGAAAAACAACGGGGTATTTCCATTACCACGTCGGTCATGCAGTTCCCGTATCGCGATCATATGATCAACCTGCTCGATACCCCGGGCCACGAAGACTTCTCCGAAGACACCTATCGCACCCTCACGGCGGTGGACTCGGCGCTGATGGTCCTCGACGGCGGTAAAGGCGTCGAGCCACGCACCATCGCGCTGATGGACGTCTGCCGTCTGCGGGACACGCCGATTGTCAGTTTCATCAACAAACTCGACCGCGACATCCGCGACCCGATCGAACTGCTCGACGAGATCGAAGCGGTCCTGAAGATCAAGGCGGCGCCGATCACCTGGCCGATCGGCTGCTACCGCGACTTCAAGGGCGTGTACCACCTGGCCGACGACTACATCATCGTCTACACCGCCGGTCACGGCCATGAGCGCACCGACGTCAAAATCATCGAGAAGCTCGACTCCGACGAGGCCCGCGCGCACCTGGGCGACGAGTACGAGCGCTTCGTCGAACAACTGGAACTGGTGCAGGGCGCCTGCCATGAGTTCGACCAGCAGGAATTTCTCGACGGCCAACTGACCCCAGTGTTCTTCGGTACCGCCCTGGGCAACTTCGGTGTCGACCATGTGCTCGACGCCGTGGTCGACTGGGCCCCGCGCCCGCTGGCCCGCGTCGCCAATGAGCGCACCGTGGAGCCGGTGGAAGAGAAGTTCGCAGGCTTCGTGTTCAAGATCCAGGCGAACATGGACCCCAAGCACCGCGACCGCATCGCCTTCATGCGCATCTGCTCGGGCAAATACGAAAAAGGCATGAAGATGCGCCACGTGCGCACCGGCAAGGACGTACGCATTGGCGACGCCCTGACCTTCTTCTCCTCGGAACGCGAGCAACTGGAAGAGGCCTTCGCCGGCGACATCATCGGTTTGCATAACCACGGCACCATCCAGATCGGCGACACCTTTACCGAAGGCGAGACCCTGAGCTTCACCGGCATCCCGCACTTCGCTCCAGAACTGTTCCGCCGCGTGCGCCTGAAAGACCCGCTCAAGTCCAAGCAACTGCGTCAGGGCCTTCAGCAACTGGCCGAAGAAGGCGCCACCCAGGTGTTCTTCCCGGAACGCAGCAACGACATCATCCTCGGCGCAGTGGGTGTGCTGCAGTTCGACGTGGTCGCCAGCCGCTTGAAAGAGGAATACAAGGTCGAGTGCTCCTACGAGCCGATCACCGTGTACTCCGCTCGTTGGGTGGAATGTGGCGACAAGAAGAAATTCGAAGAGTTTTCCAACAAAGCCGTGGAAAACCTTGCCTTGGACGGCGGCGGTCACCTGACCTACCTGGCCCCAACCCGGGTCAACCTGGCGCTGATGGAAGAGCGCTGGCCGGATGTGAAATTCCGTGCGACGCGTGAGCATCATTAAGCGCTGAGCTATACACCCAAAACCCCGCACCGAAAGCTGCGGGGTTTTTTATTTCCACCTGGGCGCCACCCATCCCCTGTGAGAGCGAGCTTGCTCGCGATAGCAGACTGTCAGGCAATTCAGCGCTGGCTGACCCACCGCCATCGCGAGCAAGCTCGCTCCCACACTGGATCTTCAGTGGGCGAAAAACTTGTGTTTGGCACAGATCCCCTCGTGGAAGCGAGCTTGCTCGCGATGGCGGTGGGCCAGCTTGCCTGGATGTTGGATGTGTCGGCCTCTTCGCGGGCAAGCCCGCTCCCACATTGAATGTTGGGTGTTAGTTGGTTTGGAAATAACACTTATTCGAAACCAATCTGTCGCGTTGCGGCATTTCTGTCTGTTCTGAAGCGTCCTATCTGGTGAACCGGCCTGTTCAGAACTAGATTTTCTTGAGCGCCATCAGGCCCCCGGCTTTATCCGGAAAAGAAGGAATTGGCTATGAACAAGCTTCTACGCATGATGTTTTTGCTGAAGGTTTTGGTAATGCTGTCCCTGGGCTCCACGGCCGTGTGGGCGGAATGCGATGAGCACGAGCAGCACGCGTCGAGTGGGCAAGTGGTGCAGGGTGAGTTGATGCTGGCGGCGTCCGATTCGGAGGCTGGTGACCCGGACGATGGCGAGGACGATGATGGTTCGCCAGTCGATCCGCCGGACGGTGATGAAGATGAAGAGGGGGAAGGCGATAGCCAGACGTAGATCTCTGACCTAAAGAAAACCCCTCCAGCCCCAACTGAGACTCAGTCGGGGCTGGAGGGTTTTTTATGCAGGGTGCATGGCCCAAGGCGAAGACTTCCCCCTGTGGCGAGGGGATTTATCCCCGCTGGGCTGCGCAGCAGCCCCCAAACCAGGCAACTCGGAGTGCCAGGAGCATTGCTGATCGTTCCCACGCTCCTGCGTGGGAATGCAGCCACGGACGCTCCGCGTCCCAAGAGCCGAACGCGGAGCGTCCGTTGAGGCGTCCCCACGCAGAGCGTGGGAACGATCAGGTGGTGGGGTGAATGGCTACGGCGCGCCTTCGAGGAACTGCTCGGCGTAGTGACACGCCACCTGCCGGTTATCGAGTAGACGCAAGGCCGGTTCCTCGGTTTTGCAGCGCTCGGTGGCGTAGGGGCAGCGCTTGTGGAAGGCGCAGCCGGACGGTGGGTTGAGCGGGTTGGGCAGTTCGCCGACGATCTTGATCTTCGGCTTGTTCGGGTCCGGGTGGATGGTCGGGGTGGCCGACAGCAGCGCCTGGGTGTACGGATGCAGCGGGCGGCTGTAGATCGACTCGTTAGGGCCCATTTCCACCGGGCGGCCGAGGTACATCACCATTACGTCGTCGGCGACGTGTTGCACCACTGCCAGGTTATGGGAAATGAACACGTAGGCGGTGTTGAATTCCTCCTGCAAATCCATGAACAGGTTCAGCACCTGAGCCTGGATCGACACGTCCAGCGCCGACGTCGGTTCGTCCGCCACCAGCACCTTGGGTTGCAGCATCATGGCGCGGGCCAGGGCGATGCGCTGGCGCTGGCCGCCGGAAAACATGTGCGGGTAACGCTGGTAATGCTCGGGGCGCAAGCCTACCTGCTTCATCATCGCCTGGACTTTTTCCCGCCGCTCGGTGGCCGAGAGCTTGGTGTTGATCAGCAATGGCTCGGCCAGTTGATCACCGATCTTCTGTCGTGGGTTGAGGGACGCGTACGGGCTCTGGAACACCATCTGCACGTCTTTGCGCAATTGCTTGCGTTCGGCCTTGTTGGCGCCGGTCACTTCCTGGCCGGCAATTTTCAAGGAGCCGGAGGACGGTTCTTCGATCAGCGTCAGGGCCCGGGCGAGGGTGGATTTGCCGCAACCGGATTCACCAACCACGGCGAGGGTCTTGCCGGCTTCCAGTTCGAACGACACACCGTTGAGGGCACGCACGGTCGCATGGCCCTTGAACATGCCACGGGACACTTCGTAATGACGGGTCAGGTCACGGGCGGTAAGTACGACGGCCATCACGCCACCTCCTGGTTCAACGGGTAGAAGCAGCGGGCGAGGCTGTTGGATTTCGGGTCAAGAGCAGGGCGTTGCTGGCGGCAGTTATCCTGCACGTACGGGCAGCGCGGCGACAGCAGGCAACCTTGCGGACGGTCGTAGCGACCGGGGACGATACCGGGCAAGGTCGCCAGGCGCTCGGCACCCATGCTGTGTTCCGGAATCGCCGCCAACAGTGCTTCGCTGTACGGGTGGGCGGGGATGTCGAACAGTTCGGGCACCTTGCCCACTTCCACCGCTTGGCCGGCGTACATCACGCACACGCGCTGGGCGGTTTCAGCGACCACGGCGAGGTCGTGGGTGATCAGTACCAGGCCCATGTCCTGCTCTTTCTGCAGGGCCAACAGCAGGTCCATGATCTGTGCCTGGATGGTCACGTCGAGGGCGGTGGTCGGTTCGTCGGCGATCAACAGTTTCGGCTCGCCGGCAATGGCCATGGCAATCGCCACGCGCTGGCTCATGCCGCCGGACAGTTGGTGCGGGTAGGCGTCCATGCGGCTGGCGGCACCCGGGATCTCGACTTTTTCCAGCAGCTCGATGGCGCGCTTGCGGGCGGCCTTGCTGGACATCTTCAGGTGCAGGCGCAGCACTTCTTCGATCTGGAAACCTACGGTGTAGCTGGGGTTGAGCGCTGTCATCGGGTCCTGGAAGACCATCGCCAGGTCTTTGCCGACGATCTGCCGGCGCTGGCGGTTGCTCAGCTTGAGCATGTTTTTGCCGTCGAAGTTCACGGCGTCGGCGGTGATGATGCCAGGGTGCTCGATCAGACCCATCAGCGCCATCATGGTCACCGATTTACCCGAGCCCGATTCGCCAACGATGGCCAGGACTTCGCCTTTTTCCACGGTCAGGTCCAGGCCGTCGACCACCGGCACGGCAGTGGCGTCGCCGAAGCGAACGTTGAGATTCTTGATTTCTAGCAGTGACATGGGAATCTCCTCAGGCGGCATTCTTGAGTTTCGGGTCCAGCGCATCGCGCAAACCGTCGCCCATCAGGTTGATTGCCAGCACGCTGAGCAAAATGGTCAGGCCAGGCAGGCTCACCACCCACCAGGCGCGTTCGATGTAGTCGCGGGCCGAGGCCAGCATGGTGCCCCACTCCGGGGTAGGCGGCTGCACGCCCAGGCCGAGGAAGCCCAGGGCGGCGGCGTCGAGGATCGCCGAGGAAAAGCTCAGGGTCGCCTGGACGATCAGCGGCGCCATGCAGTTGGGCAGCACAGTGATGAACATCAGGCGCGGCAGGCCGGCACCGGCCAGGCGGGCGGCGGTCACGTAGTCGCGGTTCAGCTCGCCCATCACGGCGGCGCGGGTCAGGCGCACGTAGGACGGCAACGAGACGATGGCGATGGCGATCACGGTGTTGATCAGGCCAGGGCCGAGGATGGCGACGATCGCCACGGCCAGCAGCAGCGAGGGCAGGGCGAGCATGATGTCCATCAGACGCATGATGGTCGGGCCGAGGATGCGCGGGAAGAACCCGGCGAACAGCCCCAGCAGGATGCCCGGGATCAGTGACATGACCACCGACGATAAACCGATCAGCAGCGACAGGCGCGAACCCTGGATCAGGCGCGAGAGCAAATCGCGGCCCAGTTCGTCGGTGCCCAGCAGGAACTGGATTTGCCCACCTTCGAGCCAGGCCGGCGGGGTCAGCAGGAAGTCGCGGTACTGCTCGCTCGGGTCATGGGGGGCGACCCAGGGTGCGAAGAGCGCACAGAACACCACCAGGATCATGAACATCAATCCGGCCACGGCACCCTTGTTGCGGGAAAACGCGTGCCAGAATTCTTTGTACGGGGACGGGTACAGCAGGCTTTGATCGACTGCTACCGAGGTAGTTGGAGTACTCATTGTTTTGATCTCAGCGCTGGTGACGAATGCGTGGGTTGGCAAAGCCGTAGAGGATGTCCACGACGAAGTTGACCAGAATCACCAGGCAGGCGATTAACAGGATGCCGTTCTGCACCACGGGATAGTCCCGGGCGCCGATGGCTTCGATCAGCCACTTGCCGATGCCCGGCCAGGAGAAGATCGTTTCGGTCAGGACCGCACCGGCCAGCAGCGTGCCAACTTGCAGGCCGACCACGGTCAGCACCGGGATCAACGCGTTGCGCAGGCCGTGCACGAACACCACGCGCGACGGCGACAGGCCTTTGGCGCGGGCGGTACGGATGTAGTCTTCGCGCAGTACTTCGAGCATTGAAGAGCGGGTCATGCGGGCGATCACCGCCAGCGGAATGGTGCCCAGCACGATGGCCGGCAGGATCAGGTGATGCAGCGCGTCGAGAAATGCCCCAGGCTCATCGGCCAACAGGCTGTCGATCAGCATGAAACCGGTTTTGGGCTCGATGTCGTAGAGCAAGTCGATCCGCCCGGACACCGGGGTCCAACCCAGGGACACCGAGAAGAACATGATCAGGATCAGGCCCCACCAGAAGATCGGCATCGAGTATCCCGCCAGGGAGATGCCCATCACCCCATGGTCGAACAGGGACCCTCGCTTGAGTGCCGCGATCACCCCGGCCAAAAGGCCCAGGATACCGGCGAACAACAGGGCGGCCATGGACAGTTCCAGGGTCGCGGGAAACAGGGAGCTGAACTCGGTCCATACGCTTTCACGGGTACGCAGCGATTCGCCGAGGTCGCCGTGGGCCAGTTTGCCGATGTAGTCCAGGTACTGGGCATACAGCGGTTTATTCAGGCCAAGGCGTTCCATTGCCTGAGCATGCATTTCGGGATCGACCCGACGTTCGCCCATCATCACTTCCACGGGGTCGCCGGGAATCATGCGAATCAACGCGAAAGTCAGCAAGGTGATGCCGAAGAACGTGGGGATCAGTAATCCCAGTCGGCGGGCAATAAAACTAAACATCTTCAGGTGTACCTCATCAGCCGGTTAGGCGTGCCCGGCAACCCTCGGATAAGGGATGCCGGGCGTCTTCTTATCTACTTCACCTGGGTGGTGGCGAAGTTGTTGGTGGTGAGCGGGCTAATCACATAACCCTCTACGTTGTTGCGCATTGCCGTGAACATCCGGGTGTGGGCCATGCTGATCCATGGTTGGTCCTGGTTGAAAATCACCTGGGCCTGCTCATAGAGCTTGATGCGCTCCTCAGGGTTCACTGTGGCGCGAGCCTGGTCGATCAGGGCCTGGAATTTCTCGTTGCACCAGCGCGCGTAGTTTTCGCCGTTCTTGGCGGCCTCGCAACTGAGCATAGGCGTCAGGAAGTTATCCGGGTCGCCGTTATCGCCCGCCCATCCGGCGGAGACCATGTCGTGCTCGCCGTTTTTCGCGCGCTTGAGCATTTCGCCCCATTCCATCACGCGGATGTCGACCTTGATCCCGACCTTCGCCAGGTCGGCCTGCATCATCTGCGCGCCGAGCATCGGGTTGGGGTTGGTCGGACCGCCGCCGTTGCGGGTGAACAGGGTGAACACGGTGCCTTCCGGCACGCCGGCTTCCTTGAGCAGCTCGCGGGCCTTGTCCAGGCTGCGAGGTGGGTTCTTCAGGTCGTGGTTGAAGCCCAGCAGGGTTGGCGGATACGGGTTGACCGCGACGGTGGCGTTGCCCTTGCCGAACAGCGCGTTGACGTAGGCTTCCTTGTCGAAGGCCAGGTCGATGGCTTTACGCACCCGCACGTCGCTCATGTATTTGTGGCTGGTGTTCAGGGCGGTGTAGGAGACGGTCATCGCGTCCAGCTCGGCGACCTTCAGGTTAGGGTCTTTCTTGATGCTGGGGATGTCATCCGGTTTTGGATACAGCGCGATCTGGCACTCGTTGGTCTTGAGCTTTTGCATGCGCACGTTGTTGTCGGTGGCGATGGCCAGTACCAGGGCATCGGCCGGCGGCTTGCCACGGAAGTAGTCCGGGTTGGCCTTGAAGCGCACCTGGGCGTCCTTGTTGTAGCGCTGGAAGATGAACGGCCCGGTGCCGACCGGTTTGCTGTTGAGATCGCCGGCCTTATTGGCCTTGAGCAACTGGTCAGCGTATTCGGCCGGGTAGATCGAGGAGAAGGCCATGGCGATGTCGGCCAGGAATGGCGCTTCGCGACGGGTCAGGCTGAACTTGACCGTGTGTTCGTCGACTTTCTCGACGCTCTTGAGCAGTTCTTTGAAGCCCATGCTTTCAAAGTAGGGGAAGCCCACGCTCGACAGTTTGTGCCAGGGGTGATTCGGGTCCAACTGACGCTGGAAGCTCCAGACCACGTCGTCGGCGTTCATGTCGCGGGTCGGCTTGAAGTAGTCGGTGGTGTGGAACTTGACGCCCTTGCGCAGGTGGAAGGTGTACGTCAGGCCGTCATCACTGATGTCCCAGGATTCGGCCAGGGCCGGAATCACTTCCGTGGTGCCGGGCTTGAAGTCGGCCAGGCGGTTGAAAATGGTTTCTGCCACGGCGTCGGCAGTGACTGCAGTCGTGTACTGGACCATGTCGAAGCCTTCCGGGCTGGCTTCTGTACAAACCACCAGGGGTTTGGCCGTGGCGCCAACAGCGACACTCAGCAGCGCGGCAGCGATGGCGGCGCGTAGGGGGATCATGTTCATCGTCAATCCTCTGCAATCGGGTAAATGGCAAAAGACCGGACGGCCGACCTTGTGAGTCGACCGCCCGGTGGGAGTTTAGAGAATGTTGAACGGGATGGTGGTGACCAGGCGGAACTCGTTGAGGCTGCCGTCGGCCTGGTTTTCGCTGGCGCGGTGAGCGGTGTAGGTCGCACGGATCGCAGTGGCTTTCAGTGGACCGCTCTGTACGGCATAGGATGCGCCGATGCCGTATTCGTAGTGGTGTTCACCGTCCATGGCCTTCACATCGCTATAACCGGTGCTGTTGTAGTGAGTACCGTCGATGCCCCAACCGCGAGCCTGGTACACGTTGAACTTCAAGCCAGGCACGCCGTATTCGGCCATGTTCAGGCCGTAGGCGATCTGGAAGGATTTTTCGTTCGGGCCGTTGAAGTCCGAAAGCAGGGAGTTGGCCAGGTAGATGCCGTTGGTTTCGTGCAGGTAGTCGAAGTACTCGTTACCGTTCACTTCCTGGTACGAGAAGGTCAGGCTGTGAGCCTGATGCGTCAGGCCGAACGACAGGGAGTAGGTGTCGTTGTCGATCTCGCCCAGCTTGCTTTTGCCCGAATCCACGGTCTTGTAGTAGTTCAGGCCGGTGGTCAGGCTCAGCACCGAACTGTCGCCCAGTTCGTGGGTGGCGCCGAAGTAGTACTGGTTCCAGAGGTCTTCGGCCTGGGTCGCCCAAAGGCTGGTTTTCAGGCTGGCCAGTGGTTGGTAGGTGATACCGGCGGTGTTGACGTGATCGGTTTCAACGGTGCTGTCGCCGTATTCGGAACGGAACTTGCGCTGGCTCTCTTCGGTACGTGGCGAGTTGCGGTCGAAGGTGGCGATGTCGAAACCCAGGTTCTCGAATTCTTCGCTGTGCAGGCTCACACCCTGGAAGCTCGAAGGCAGGGCACGGTTACCGATGACGTCGACCATCGGGCTGCTGAAGTTCTGGCGGCCGGCAGTCAGGGTGGTGTTCGACACGCGAGCCTTGACGTTGGCCAGACCCAGTTTGCTCCATTGGCCGACGGCGTCGCCGCCTTCGCGGGTCAGGGTCCGGTTGTTACCAGCGCCAGGACGGGTGGTCGGCGCGCCGCCGTTGTTGGACGCCAGGTCCTTGCGATCCTGATCCAGGGCAATGGCGTTGTAGGCGGCCACTTCGGTGCTGAAACCCACGGTGCCTTCAGTGAAGCCCGAGTTGTACTTGATGATGGTGCCTTGCAACCAGTTGATACGGCGGTCGGTCTCACGGGCTTCGCCGTTCTTGCGGTAAGTGAGCTTCGCGCCGCGCTTGAACTGCTCATTGGCGTACCAGTTGCGGGTCGAACCCGTCACTGACTGGCCTTCGACGAAACCTTTGGCTTCGCTTTGTTCACTGGTGGTCTTGAGGGCCACCGGAGTGACCGCCTGGCTCTGGGATTCGGCATACGCCGTCACGGTGATGCTGCTGATGGCCAGGGCCAATATCGCGGTACTGCTCAGTTTCATGGGTAACGCTCCTTTCTTTCTTTTTAATGCCGGTCTTTTTTGGTGATACGGCTATGGGTTTTTACAACTCATTTACAGATCGCAAACGTTTGCATGGCGCCTAATCGACGAATTCAGGCAAGACGTCTGCGTGAGGGCCCACATGGGCCCCCAGACTGTATGGCTATCGGTTATGGGGTCAGGCTGACGCCTGAGAACACGTTGCGACCGAAGGGGCTGACTTTGAACCCTTCGACTTTGGCACTCAGCGGCTGGTTGACCGTCGAGTGGGCAACAGGGGTGATCGGCACTTGCTGCTTGAGCAACTGCTGGGCCTGTTTGTAGAGCACGGTGCGCTGGTCGCGGTCGGTGACGACCTTGGCCTGCTTGATCAGCTTGTCGTAATCCTGGTCACACCACATGGAGTAGTTGTTGCCGCCGATGGCGTCGCAGCTGTACAGCGTGCCCAGCCAGTTGTCCGGGTCGCCATTGTCGCCGGTCCAGCCGATCAGGCTGATGTCGTGCTCGCCGTTCTTGGTGCGCTTGATGTACTCGCCCCATTCGTAGCTGACGATCTTCACTTTCAGGCCGATCTTGGCCCAGTCGGCCTGGAGCATCTCGGCCATCAGCTTGGCGTTGGGGTTGTACGGGCGTTGCACGGGCATGGCCCAGAGGGTGATTTCGGTGCCGTCCTTGACCCCGGCGGCCTTGAGCAACTCCTTGGCTTTTTCCGGGTTGTAGGTGGTGTCCTTGATCGTGTCGTCGTAGGACCACTGGGTCGGCGGCATGGCGTTGACCGCCAGTTGCCCCGCGCCCTGGTACACGGCGTTGAGGATGCTTTGCTTGTTCACCGCCATGTCCAGCGCCCGGCGTACTTCGACCTGGTCGAACGGTTTGTGGCGGGTGTTATAGGCGATGTAGCCAAGGTTGAAACCGGGCTTCTCGATCAGTTGCAGCTTAGGGTCGTTCTTCAGGGCCGGTACGTCGGCCGGACGCGGATGCAAGGTGATCTGGCATTCGTTGGCCTTGAGCTTTTGCACCCGTACCGAGGCATCGGTGTTGATGGAGAAAATCAGGTTGTCCAGCTTGACCCGCTCCGGCGCCCAGTACTGCTTATTGGCGACGTAGCGGATGTTGGAGTCTTTCTGGTAGCTCTTGAACTCGAACGGCCCGGTGCCGATCGGCTTCTGGTTGATGTCGCTGGGCTTGCCGTTCTTGAGCAACTGCTCGGCGTATTCGGCCGACAGGATCGCGGCAAAACTCATGGCGATGTTCTGGATGAAGGCGGCGTCCACGCTGTTGAGGGTCATGACCACGGTCAACGGCCCGGTCGCTTCCACCTTGGCGATGTTCTTGTTCAGGCTCATGCCGTTGAAGTACGGAAACTCGGTGGGGTAGGCCTTGCGGAACGGATGCTGCGGGTCAAGCATGCGGTTGAAGGTGAACAGCACGTCGTCGGCGTTGAAGTCCCGGGTCGGTGTGAAGTAATCGGTGGTATGAAACTTCACCCCTTCGCGCAGGTGAAAGGTGTACTTCAGCCCGTCTTCGGAGATGTCCCAGCTTGTTGCAAGGCCCGGGACGACATTGGTCGCGCCTTTTTCGAACTCGGCCAGGCGGTTGTACAGCGGCTCGGCGGCGTCGTTGTCGGTAGCCGTGGTGTATTGCGCGGTGTCGAAACCGGCCGGGCTGCCTTCGGAACAGAACACCAGGTTGCTGCCGGCGGCCTGGGCCATGGACGCCGCGGCCAGCATGCCAGTGCCCAGCAAGGTGGATAAAACCAAGGTATGGCGCATGACGCTCCCTCTCTCGTTCGGGGTGTTGTAACAGTGAACCGGCGTCCTTCCGGGGACATTTCCGGGGCACTGAGTTCAATCCATTGCGCAGTGATGCCGCAGGGCCAGCAAACCGATCAGGCCCTGACGGTATGAGCCGTGGGCCAGACAGTAAATGCGTAATGCCTGAAAGACTTGTGGGAAAAGGCGATACGTCCTAAACCAACTGCTGTGGTACGCAGTGCTTTTGGATGCAGGCGATTTCCTGGGTCTTGGCCTAAAGCAACGGTATGCCGTGGGAGCGAGCCCTGCTCGCGATGGCGTTGTTGGTACACCGCCATCGCGCTCACAAGAGGGGCCGTTACGCCCGAAGATTCGGGCCGGCCCAGCGGGAGCAAGCTCCCTCGCCACAGGTCACCTTAGTTGCTGACGCTGACGCCGTAGAAGGAGTTCAAGCCAAAGGGGCTGATCTTGAAGTCCTGCACGTTGGTGCGCATGGGTTGGAACACCGTCGAGTGAGCGATGGGTGTCATTGGGACAGCATCTTTGAGGATGTGTTGTGCTTGCTTATACAGCTCGGTGCGTTTGGATTGATCCGAAGTGCGCTTGGCTTGCTTGACGATGTCGTCGAACTTCTTGTCGCACCATTTCGAGAAGTTGTTGCCCTGCAGCGAGTCGCAGCCAAACAACACGTTGAGCCAGTTGTCCGGGTCACCGTTGTCGCCGCTCCAGCCGATCAGCATGGCGCCGTTTTCACCACCCTTGGAACGCTTGATGTACTCGCCCCACTCGTAGGTGACGATCTTGGCCTTGATCCCGATCTTGGCCCAGTCCGATTGCAGCATTTCGGCCATCAGCTTGGCGTTCGGGTTATACGGACGCTGGACCGGCATCGCCCACAGGGTGATCTCGGTGCCTTCCTTGACGCCCGCTTCCTTGAGCAGCTCCTTGGCTTTCTCCGGGTTGTATGGTGCGTCCTTGATGGTGGTGTCGTAGGACCATTGGGTGGGTGGCATGGCATTGACGGCCAGTTGGCCGGCGCCCTGGTACACCGAATCGATGATCTGCTGCTTGTTGACGGCCATGTCCAGTGCCTGGCGCACTTTCAGCTGGGCCATCGGGTTGGGCTGGTCGCTGCCCTTGATCTTGTCCATCACGTTGTAGGCGATGTAGCCCAGGTTGAAGCCCGGTTGGTCCGGCATCTTCAGGTTCTTGTCTTCCTTGATCGCCTTGAGATCGGCCGGACGTGGGAAGAGGGTGACCTGGCATTCGTTCTTTTTCAGCTTCTGGATGCGCACCGATGGGTCGGTGGTGATGGCGAAGATCAGGTTGTCGATCTTCACGTCATCCGGCTTCCAGTATTCCTTGTTGCCCGTGAAGCGGATGTTCGAGTCTTTCTGGTAGCTCTTGAAGACGAACGGACCGGTGCCGATGGGCTTCTGGTTGATATCGGGGGCCTTGCCAGCCTTGAGCAACTGGCTGGCGTACTCGGCGGACTGGATGGAGGCAAAGTGCATGGCCATGTTCTGGATGAACGCGGCGTCAACGGCGTTGAGGGTGAACTTGACGGTCTTGTCGTCGAGCTTCTCGACCTTGGCGATGTTGGTGTCCATGCCCATGTCGGTGAAGTACGGGAATTCGGTCGGGTACGCCTTACGGAACGGGTCATCCTTGCTGATCATGCGATTGAAGGTGAACAGCACGTCGTCGGCGTTGAACTCGCGGGTTGGCTTGAAGTACGGGGTGGTGTGGAACTTGACGCCTTCACGCAGGTGGAAGGTGTAGGTCAGGCCGTCTTCGGAAATGTCCCACTTGGTCGCCAGGCCAGGAATCACAGCGGTGCCGCCACGTTCGAACTGGGTCAGACGGTTGAATACGGTTTCTGCGGAGGCGTCGAAGTCGGTTCCGGTGGTGTACTGACCAGGGTCAAAACCGGCCGGGCTCCCTTCGGAGCAGAACACCAGGTTAGTCGCGGCTTGGGCGAAAGATGCGCTGGCTAATAAGCTCGCGCCGACTAAAAACGGAATGACCGCTTGTTTAAGCATGTTGGCCTCATGATTTGTTGTCATTTTTGGATTTGAGGGCGACCTCGTGAGTCGTCCTGCGGATACTTATGCAGGCCCCATACCCAATGCAAGATCCAGAGCGGTCACAAGTCCGATTCAGTGGCACGAACGTACCTTAATGTCGCATCTGTATAACTTCTGACGCAGTTGACCGTTTGCGCAGGGTTTTTTGGAGCAAATCGCGCTCCGCGCCGGTGCGTCGCGGGGGTCTCTACGCACCGGTTTGGAGCAGGTTCTACCTCTTCAAACCCACGCCGTAGAAGGGTGTAAGGCCGAACGGGCTGAGTTTGAAGTCCACCACTTGCCTGTTTATCGGTTGGAAGACCGTGGAGTTGGCGATGGGCGTGATGGGCACCTGTTGCTTGAGGATTTGCTGCGCTTGTCGATACAAATCGATCCGCTGCTGGTGGTCGGTGGAGACCTTGGCCTGCTGGATCAGTCGGTCATAGGCCGGGTCGCACCACTTGGCGTAGTTGCTGCCCTTGACCGCCGCGCAGCTGTACAGCACACCTAGCCAGTTGTCCGGGTCGCCGTTGTCGCCGGTCCAGCCGTAAATCATTGCATCATGCTCGCCATTTTTTGCGCGCTTGATGTACTCGCCCCATTCATAGCTGACGATGTTGGCCTTGATGCCGATCTTGGCCCAATCCTGCTGGATCATCTGCGCAGACATTCGCGCATTGGGGTTGGAGGCGCGTTGCACTGTCATTGCCCATAAATTGATGGTTGTACCGGGCGCAACTCCGGCTTCCTTGAGGAGCGCCTTGGCCTTGGTCACGTCATGGGGCGCGTCCTGGATGGCCGGGTCGAACGACCATTGGGCTGGCGGCAAGGCGTTTTGCGCCAGTTGGCCGGCGCTCTGGTACACGGCCTTGATGATCGCCGGTTTGTCGATGGCCATGTCCAGCGCCTGGCGCACTTTAAGCTGGTCCAGGGGCGGGTGCGTGACGTTGTAGGCCAGGAAGCCCAGGTTGAAGCCTGGCTGCTTGAGCACTTGCAAGTTCGGGTCTTGCTCGATCACCTCGATGTCAGCCGGACGCGGGTAGCCGCTGACCTGACATTCGCCGCGCTTGAGCTTCTGCAAGCGCACGGCGGCGTCCGGGGTGATGGAGAAAATCAGGTTGTCGAGCTTCACGTCCTCGGGTTTCCAGTACGCGGTGTTGGCGGCGTAGCGGATCTGCGAATCCTTCTGGTAGCGCTTGAACACGAACGGACCGGTGCCGACGGGTTTTTGGTTAAGGTCCCCGGCCTTGCCTTCCTTCAACAACTGCTCGGCGTATTCGGCGGACTGCACGGAGGCGAAACTCATCGCCAGGTTCTGCACGAAAGCGGCATCGACGTTGTTCAGGTTGAAGTGCACGGTGTGCTCGTCGACTTTCTCGACGCTTTTGATCGTGGTGTTCAGGCCCATGTCGGTGAAATACGGCGACTCGGTGGGGTAGGCCTGGCGAAATGGGTGTTGCGGGTCGAGCAGGCGCTGGAAGGTGAACAATACGTCGTCGGCGTTGAAGTCGCGGCTGGGGGTGAAATAGTCGGTGGTGTGGAATTTCACGCCGTTGCGCAGGTGGAAGGTGTAGACCAGGCCGTCGGGTGACACGTCCCAGCTGGTGGCCAACCCGGGCTCGACCTCGGTACCGCCGCGCTTGAATTGGGTGATCCGGTTGAACACGGTTTCGGCTGAGGCATCGAAGTCGGTGCCGCTGGTGTATTGGCTGGGGTCGAACCCGGCGGGGCTGGCTTCGGAGCAGTAGACCAGGGTGGTGGCGGCCTGGGCCATTGGGGTGCTGCTGATCAGGGCGAGGGTGAGTAGGAGTGGTTTGAAGGTGGTTCTGTCCATGAAATCCCTTGGGGGTGGTGAGGTTTTCAGGAGAGTAGCGTTGCGGGTGGGGGTGTTGGAAATATCGAAAAGTGAGGGGGACTGTTGGGTTTGGGCATAGCGCTCTGGACGAGGCGGCCTGACAGCCGGCCTGGTTCCCCCGGTCGAACACCCTTCAGATCTGTGGGAGCAAAGCTTGCTCGCGAGGCGGCCTGACAGCCGACCTGTTTCTCCCGGTCGTACTCCGATCAAACTGTGGGAGCGAGCTTGCTCGCGATGGCGGCCTGACAGCCGGCCAGAATGTTGTTGGCTGAGTACATATCCATTGCTGCGGTAACGGCGGCTTAGGGTTCCGCCCTTACGGCGGGTCACTTTTGAAGAGCGCAAAAGTAACCAAAACGCTTTTGCCCCACCACTCGGTGCCTCGCTTAGGCTCGGTGTGCCCGAACGCAGGCATTGCTCCGTGGGCCCGCCGCGAAGGGCCATCCATGGCCCAGCGCGGCTATCCCGGCATCCATGCCGGGATGCCCACTCCACAATGCCTGCGTTCGGCCAGCGTGGTTAACGGGGCGCCAAAATCTACGTCCGCCGGGAGGCGGCCTTATAGCCGACCTGGCTCTTGGTGAGACCGCGTTTCCCCTGTGGGAGCGGCTTTCTCGCGAAGGCGGTGTCACAGTCGATGAAGATGTTGAGTTTGTCGGCCTCTTCGCGAGCAAGCTCGCTCCCACAATTGGGTCGGAGTACAGCCATAAGAAATAGGTCGGCTGTCAGGCCGCCTCGCGGCGGCCCACGGAGCAATGCCTTCGTTCAGGCATGCCGAGCCTAAGCGAGGCACCGAGTGGTGGGGCAAAAGCGTTTTGCTTACTTTTGACTGGGCCGGCTTCCGGGCTTCTCAAAAGTGAGCCGCCGTAAGGGCGGAACCATTAGTCGTCGTTACCAAAAAAACGGATATACACACAGCTTTGAAAAGGGCCGCTGCCGCAGCCCAGCGAGGATAAATCCCCTCGCCACAAGGAGGGGCACTGGGCTGGCGTCTCTGTCAGCCCATCATTACGGTATCGACACCTCAATCACCCCATCCGCCGTCATCGTCACTTGGCTGGTGCCTGGTTCGACTTCCGGCGTGACCGACTCAGCATCCATGGACGCGGCTTTCATCATCATCTGCGGGCGCATGAACGGTTGTGGGTAACCGTTGGTGTTGAAGTTCAGGTTGACGATTTTGTAGCCCTTGCCGCCCAGGGCGTCGGTGGCCAGTTGGGCGCGGGCCTTGAAGGCGTTGACGGCGTCCTTGAGCAGGGCGTCTTCGCTGCTTTGGCGCACGGCGGTGGAGATGGCGAAGTCCATGCCGCCCATTTTCATATCGGTGAGCAATTCGCCGGTGAGCTTGGACAGGGCGGCGAAGTCGGCGCTTTCCAGGCGCAGTTCGGCGCGTTCGCGCCAGCCGGTGATTTTCCCGCCTTTGTTGTCGTAGATCGGGTAGCTGCTGCGGCTGCCCTGGCGCAGGGTAATGTCCTTGACCTGTTTGGCCTGGCCGATGGCTTTGTTCAGCGTGGTGCTGACGGTGGCGGCGAGTTTGGCCGGGTCGGTGTTCTGTTCCTCGGTGTAGAGGGTGACGATCATCAGGTCGCGCGCCACGTCCTTGTTGACTTCGGCACGCAGGGAAATCTGGTTGTAGTGCAGCTCATCGGCGGCCAGGGCCGGCAGGCTGGCGAGAGTGCCGAGGCTGAGGGCGAGCAGGGCGGCGGGGCGACTGAACGTGTGCATGAAAGCTCCTTGGGATGAGGCGCAGGGGTAAGGTCCGGGCCTGCGTGAACGGTAAGACTCTAGCTTTTATGGGCGGGTTCGCACAGTTACAACTTCTATACAGATACGAGGGGTCGTGGAGCTTTTGTGGCGAAGTGTGTCATTTCGAGGCTGTGGCGCTTTGCCGCACAGTTGTCTGTGCAACCCACGCCTTGGTTATACTCCGTGCGATCCGCCTGGAGCGCTCATCAGGAGAGCTCATGCTCGCCCCTTTGCAACTGACTTCCGCCTCTCGCCAGAACCTCTGGCGCCTGACGTTTATCCGCATTCTGGTCCTGGCTGCCCAGGCCGGTTCCGTGGGGCTCGCCTATTGGTTCGACCTGCTGCCGCTGCCTTGGCTGCAGCTGGCGATCACCCTGGCCTGTTCCAGCGTGCTCTGTGCGCTGACGGCCATCCGTCTGCGCACCTCGTGGCCGGTGACTGAGCTCGAATACGCCGTGCAGCTGGCCTGTGACCTGTTTATCCACAGCGCGCTGCTGTATTTCTCCGGCGGCTCCACCAACCCCTTCGTCTCCTATTACCTGGTGCCGCTGACCATCGCCGCCGTGACGTTGCCATGGCGGTTTTCGCTGATCCTTTCCGGTATAGCCCTGGCGCTGTACACCTTGCTGCTGGCGCGTTTCTACCCGCTGGAGACCTTCCCCATCGCCCGGGAGAACCTGCAGATCTACGGCATGTGGCTGAGTTTCGCGCTGGCGGCGGCGGTGATCACGTTTTTTGCCGCGCGCATGGCCGAGGAACTGCGTCGCCAGGAAGAACTGCGGGCCATCCGCCGTGAAGAGGGCCTGCGGGATGAGCAATTGCTGGCCGTGGCGACCCAGGCCGCTGGCGCCGCCCATGAATTGGGTACCCCGCTGGCGACCATGAGCGTGCTGCTCAAGGAGATGCGCCAGGATCACCACGACCCGGCACTGCAAGAGGACCTCAGCGTGTTGCAGGATCAGGTCAAGCTCTGCAAGGAAACCCTGCAGTACCTGGTGCGCGCCGCCGAGGCCAACCGCCGGCTGGCCATCGACATGCAGGATGTCACTGACTGGCTCGACGAGGCCCTGAACCGCTGGCACCTGATGCGCCCGGAGGCCAGTTATCGCTTCCAGCGCCTGGGCCAGGGCCCGGTGCCGCGCATGGCGCCGCCGCCGGACCTGACCCAGGCGTTGCTGAACCTGTTGAACAACGCTGCCGACGCCTGCCCCGAAGGCCTGGAAGTGGCGCTGGACTGGAACGCCTATGAGCTGACCATCAGCATTCGCGACCATGGCGCTGGTGTGCCGCTGGCGATTGCCGAGCAGATTGGCAAGCCGTTCTACACCACCAAGGGCAAAGGTTTCGGCCTCGGCCTGTTTTTGAGCAAAGCCAGCGTGACACGCGCCGGCGGCTCGGTGAAACTCTACCCCCATGAGGAAGGCGGCACGCTCACCGAGCTGCGCCTGCCCCATGCCGACCGAGGAGACGAACATGAGTGACGAGATCCAAGTCGACGGCGAAGAACTGCCGCACCTGTTGCTGGTGGATGACGACGCTACTTTTACCCGCGTGATGGCCCGGGCCATGTCCCGTCGCGGCTTTCGCGTGAGCACTGCCGGTTCCGCCGAGGAAGGCCTGAGCATCGCCCAGGCCGACCTGCCGGACTACGCTGCCCTGGACTTGAAAATGGACGGTGACTCGGGCTTGGTGCTGCTGCCCAAGCTGCTGGAGCTGGACCCGGAAATGCGTGTGGTGATCCTCACCGGTTATTCGAGCATTGCCACCGCGGTCGAAGCCATCAAGCGCGGTGCCTGCAATTACCTGTGCAAACCGGCTGACGCCGATGATGTGCTGGCGGCGCTGTTGTCCGAGCATGCCGACCTCGACACCCTGGTGCCGGAAAACCCCATGTCGGTGGATCGCCTGCAATGGGAGCACATCCAGCGGGTGCTGACCGAGCACGAAGGCAATATCTCCGCCACCGCCCGCGCCTTGGGCATGCACCGGCGGACTTTGCAGCGCAAATTGCAAAAGCGTCCCGTGCGTCGCTGAACCTGCGCTGAACAGGTGTTGTCCACCCTCGCGACACATCGGGCCGTTGTTCTATGATCGGCCCGAGTCTTTTCTTTATTTGAGCCTTAACCATGAATCAGAACGCTGAATATTCCGCGGTCAATGACGCGGTGCGCGGGCAGTTTTTCCGCCGTGTCTGGCAAATGACCACGCCGTACTGGCGCAGTGAGGAGAAGGGCAAGGCCTGGACGTTGTTGATCGCTGTCATCGCGCTGTCGCTGTTCAGCGTGGCGATTTCGGTGTGGATCAACAGTTGGTACAAGGATTTCTACAACGCCCTGCAAGAGAAGGACAGCGCGGCGTTCTGGCAGTTGATCCTGTATTTCTGCGGCATCGCCGCGGTGGCGATCCTGGGCGCGGTCTACCGTTTGTACCTGACGCAGATGCTCACCATTCGCTGGCGGGCCTGGCTGACGGAGCAACACTTTGCCCGTTGGCTCAATGACAAGAACTATTACCGACTGGAGCAGGGCGGTTATACCGATAACCCGGACCAGCGGATTTCCGAAGACCTCAACAGCTTCACCACTAATACCCTGAGCCTGGGCTTGGGGCTGCTGCGCACTGTGGTCAGCCTGGTGTCGTTCTCGATCATTTTGTGGGGGGTGTCGGGCAGCATCGAAGTGTTCGGCTACACCATCCCGGGCTATATGTTCTGGTGCGCACTGGTGTATGCGGCGGTGGGCAGTTGGTTGACGCATCTGATCGGCCGTCGCTTGATCACCCTGAACAACAACCAGCAACGCTTCGAAGCCGACCTGCGTTTCTCCATGGTGCGGGTGCGCGAGAACGCCGAAAGCATTGCGCTGTACAACGGCGAACCGAACGAGAACCGCCGCCTGAGCGGGCGTTTTGGCCTGGTCTGGCATAACTTCTGGGACATCATGCGGGTGTCCAAGCGCTTGACGTTCTTCACCTCTGGCTACGGCCAGATCGCGATCATCTTCCCGTTCATCGTTGCGGCGCCGCGCTACTTCGCCGGCAAGATCCAGTTGGGCGAGCTCATGCAGATCAACTCGGCGTTCGGCAATGTGCAGGAGAACTTCAGCTGGTTCATCAGCGCCTACGCCGACCTCGCCGCGTGGCGCGCCACCTGTGATCGTTTGCTGAGCTTCCGCCAGGCCATGAGCGAGAACGAAGACCGTGTGCCGGCCATTGATGTGCAAAACCAGGGCGACGCATTGAAGGTGCGCAACCTGGGGCTGGACCTGGCTGACGGTCGTCATCTGCTCAGCAACACCGACATGACCGTTGAACCGGGTGAGCGGGTGATGCTCAGTGGTCGCTCGGGCAGTGGTAAATCCACGCTGTTTCGCGCAATGGGGCATTTGTGGCCCGCCGGGCATGGCCATATTCTTCTGCCAGCGGCGCGTTATCTGTTCCTGCCACAAAAGCCTTATCTGCCGATTGGCAGCCTGCGTGAAGTGTTGAGTTATCCACAGGCTGGCGACGTCTATCCCAACGAGCGTTATGCACAGGTGCTGGAAACCTGTCGCCTGCCGCACCTGGTTGCGCGGTTGGATGAAAGCAACCACTGGCAGCGCATGCTCTCGCCTGGCGAACAACAACGCCTGGCCTTTGCCCGTGCATTGCTTTATGCACCGCAATGGTTGTACATGGACGAAGCCACGTCGGCGATGGATGAAGAAGACGAAGCGACGCTGTACCAGGCGCTGATCGACCAATTGCCAGGCCTGAGCATCATCAGCGTTGGTCACCGAAGCAGTTTGAAACGTTTCCACCCGCGACACGTGCGTATTGAAAATGGCCAACTGGTGGAGCGCACCGTAACCGCCTGAACACCTCAAAACCTGTGGGAGCGAGCTTGCTCGCGATAGCAGTAGGTCAGTTGATGTTGCTGTGGCTGACCCGCCGCCATCGCGAGCAAGCTCGCTCCCACACGGGTTTGTGGTGAATCGGATGTTCATGCCTACAACCGATCCAATGTGGGAGCGAGCCTGCTCGCGATGAAGGCGACTCGGTGTCAGCTCCAGACTCGCCATTGCACCCACGGTGATCATACAACCACGTTGCGCTATGATGATGCGCATTCAGCCGTTTTGCCGAGACACAGACCCATGGAAAACCCGATCGAAGTACCACGCTTTCCCCGCAAGCGCCGCAGCCTGGCGCAGGAGCTGGTGACGGTGTTGACCGAGCAGATTCGCGACGGCCTGCTCAAGCGTGGCGATAAATTGCCCACCGAGTCGGCGATCATGGAAGCCCATGGCGTCAGCCGTACCGTGGTGCGCGAGGCGATTTCCCGCTTGCAGGCCGCCGGCCAGGTGGAAACCCGCCATGGCATCGGCACCTTCGTGCTGGACACGCCGAGCCCGAGCGGTTTTCGCATCGACCCGGCCACGGTGGTCACCTTGCGTGACGTGCTGGCGATCCTCGAATTGCGCATCAGCCTGGAAGTGGAATCCGCCGGGCTGGCGGCACAGCGCCGCAGCGACGAGCAGTTGGCGGCGATGCGCGCCGCCCTTGACGCCTTGAACGAAAGCGCCGCCCACGCCAGCGATGCAGTCGCCTCGGACTTCGCCTTCCACCTGGAAATCGCCCTGTCCACCGGCAACCGCTACTTCACCGACATCATGACCCACCTGGGCACCAGCATCATTCCGCGTACCCGGGTGAACTCGGCGCGCCTGGCCCACGATGACCAGCAACGCTACATGAACCGCCTGAGCCGGGAGCACGAGGAGATCTACGACGCCATCGCCCGCCAGGACTCCGAGGCGGCCCGTGCGGCCATGCGTTTGCACCTGACCAACAGCCGCGAGCGGCTGCGCCAGGCTCATGAAGAGGCGCAAGCGCAGGGGTAGCTTCTGTCAGTTGAGATGAAGTCACTGTTCCTGTGGCTAGGGGATTTATCCCCGCTGGGTTGCGCAGCAACCCCCAAAGGCGGTGACTCAATCCAACCTGGCACACAGAGGTTTCAGTTTCAGGGGCTGCTTCGCAGCCCAGCGGGGAAATGGTGGCCGGCTTTGTATTGGGTGCCTGTCTGATAGTAGGCGCGCAGCCCTACGTCTCAATCCGCAACATTTGCGGCTCGGATTTATCGGGATCCCAACTCTCGTAACTAACCTCGTAACGAAGCTCAACCAATTTGCCGCTGAACGCTTTCAAGTCGGCGTTGGTTACAGTCAATGTCACATTCTTGCGTGGCGTAGCCTCCTCGAACTCAGTCAGTGGGGGCAAAAGCGCCTACCCGAGTAGGGGGATTCGAGCCGACGCCCAGAGCGGTTCGGGCGTCCTTGAGCCGCAAGATCCATCAGTCTTCCAGCGATGTTCAACGGCCGACCTGCAAGGCCTCAAGAAAAAATCCTCGCGTTCCACACCCGACAAAAGACGAAATGCAGTTGACGTTCGTATTTTAAGTTGTACGATGACCTACAACTTCACTTGAAGCTGAACCGTTTCCTACAACACATCATTGCGTCCAGGGTGTTCGAATAATGAATCCACAAGAACTGAAGTCCATCCTCTCGTCTGGCCTGCTGTCGTTCCCGGTCACCGATTTCACAGCACAAGGCGATTTCAATCGCGCCAGCTATATCAAGCGCCTCGAGTGGCTGGCCCCGTATGGCGCCTCTGCACTGTTCGCAGCGGGCGGCACCGGTGAATTCTTCTCCCTGGCCGCCAGCGAGTATTCCCAAGTCATCAAGACCGCTGTCGATACCTGCGCCACCAGCGTGCCAATCCTCGCCGGTGTCGGTGGTGCGACTCGCCAGGCCATCGAATACGCCCAAGAAGCCGAGCGTCTGGGTGCCAAGGGTTTGTTGCTGCTGCCACACTACTTGACCGAAGCCAGCCAGGACGGTGTTGCCGCCCACGTTGAAGCCGTGTGCAAATCGGTGAAGATCGGCGTGGTGGTGTACAACCGCAACGTCTGCCGCCTGAACGCCACGCAACTGGAACGCCTGGCCGAACGCTGCCCGAACCTGATCGGCTACAAGGATGGTCTGGGCGATATCGAATTGATGGTGTCGATCCGTCGTCGCCTTGGCGATCGCTTCAGCTACCTGGGCGGCCTGCCGACCGCCGAGGTCTACGCCGCGGCCTACAAGGCCCTGGGCGTGCCGGTCTACTCCTCGGCGGTGTTCAACTTCATCCCGAAAACCGCGATGGACTTCTACCACGCCATTGCTCGTGACGATCACGAGACCGTCGGCAAGATCATCGACGACTTCTTCTTGCCGTACCTGGACATCCGTAACCGCAAGGCCGGTTACGCGGTGAGCATCGTCAAGGCAGGCGCGAAGATCGTCGGCTATGACGCAGGCCCTGTGCGCACGCCGCTGACCGACCTGTTGCCGGAAGAATATGAAGCCCTCGCCGCGCTGATCGACAAGCAAGGCAAGCAGTAACCGACCCGACAAGGCCGCTGAGCAATCAGCGGCTTTTTGCAAGGCTTGATCGTTCCCACGCTCGGCGTGGGAACGCAGCCAGGGACGCTCTGCGTTCCTAGACAGCTTTTGTAAAAGGAGTAGCTCCGTGGCAGATTCAAAGCGTTTCGATAACTACATCAACGGTCAATGGGTGGCCGGTGCTGACTATTGCACTAACGTCAACCCGTCCGACTTGTCCGATGTCATCGGTGAATACGCCAAGGCTGACGCAGCGCAAGTCAATGCCGCCATCGAAGCCGCCCGCGCCGCGTTCCCGGCCTGGTCGACCTCGGGCATTCAGGCCCGTCACGATGCGTTGGACAAAGTCGGCAGCGAGATCCTCGCTCGCCGTGAAGAACTCGGCCAATTGCTGGCCCGGGAAGAGGGCAAGACCCTGCCCGAAGCCATCGGCGAAGTGACCCGCGCCGGTAACATTTTCAAATTCTTCGCCGGCGAGTGTCTGCGCCTGTCCGGCGATTACGTGCCGTCGGTGCGTCCGGGCGTCAACGTTGAAGTCACTCGTGAAGCCTTGGGTGTGGTTGGCCTGATCACCCCGTGGAACTTCCCGATCGCCATCCCCTCCTGGAAAATCGCCCCGGCCCTGGCCTACGGCAACTGCGTGGTGATCAAGCCCGCCGAGCTGGTACCGGGTTGCGCCTGGGCCCTGGCGGAAATCATTTCCCGCGCCGGTTTCCCGGCCGGTGCGTTCAACCTGGTGATGGGCAGCGGCCGTGTGGTCGGCGAAGTCCTGGTCAACAGCCCGAAAGTCGACGGTATCAGCTTCACCGGATCCGTAGGCGTGGGGCGGCAGATCGCTGTCAACTGCGTGTCGCGCCAGGCCAAGGTGCAGTTGGAGATGGGCGGCAAAAACCCGCAGATCATCCTCGACGACGCCGACCTCAAGCAGGCCGTCGAGCTGGCGGTACAGAGCGCGTTCTACTCCACCGGCCAACGTTGCACGGCCTCGAGCCGTTTGATCGTCACCGCTGGCATTCACGACAAGTTCGTCGCGGCCATGGCCGAGCGCATGCAATCGATCAAGGTCGGTCATGCCTTGAAGGCCGGCACTGACATCGGGCCGGTGGTTTCCGAAGCCCAGCTCAACCAGGACTTGAAGTACATCGACATCGGCCTGAGCGAAGGTGCACGGCTGGTCAGCGGTGGTGGCCTGGTGACGTGCGACACCGAAGGTTATTTCCTGGCGCCAACCCTGTTCGCCGACAGCGAAGCCTCGATGCGCATCAGCCGTGAAGAGATCTTCGGCCCGGTGGCCAACGTCGTGCGTGTGGCTGACTACGAGGCGGCGTTGGCAATGGCCAACGACACCGAGTTCGGTCTGTCTGCCGGTATCGCCACCACCTCGTTGAAGTATGCCAACCACTTCAAGCGCCATTCCCAGGCGGGCATGGTGATGGTCAACCTGCCGACTGCCGGCGTGGATTACCACGTGCCGTTCGGCGGGCGCAAAGGTTCGTCCTATGGTTCGCGTGAGCAAGGTCGCTACGCGCAAGAGTTCTACACCGTGGTAAAGACCTCTTACATCGGATCGTAAATGCAACACCGGCCGGGCTGGTCATCCAGTCCCGGCCGTACAATCTGCTGACCCGCATAAAAATAAATAGTGGGAGTACTTTTACATGCAAGCGACCAAGCCGACTCACGTCCGCTATTTGATCCTTCTCATGCTGTTTTTGGTGACGACGATCAACTATGCCGACCGTGCCACCATCGCCATCGCAGGCTCCAGCCTGCAAAAAGACCTCGGCATCGACGCCGTCACCCTCGGTTATATCTTCTCCGCTTTCGGTTGGGCCTACGTGGCCGGGCAGATCCCCGGCGGCTGGCTGCTGGACCGTTTCGGGTCGAAAAAAATCTATGCCTTGAGCATTTTCACCTGGTCGCTGTTCACCGTGCTGCAAGGCTATGTCGGTGAATTCGGCCTGTCCACGGCCGTGGTTGCCCTGTTCATGCTGCGCTTTATGGTTGGGTTGGCCGAAGCGCCATCCTTCCCAGGCAACGCACGTATCGTCGCCGCCTGGTTCCCAACCGCAGAGCGCGGCACCGCCTCGGCGATTTTCAACTCGGCGCAATACTTCGCCACGGTGCTGTTCGCGCCACTGATGGGCTGGATCGTCTACCGCTTCGGTTGGCAGCATGTGTTCATCGTGATGGGCGTGATTGGCATCGTGTTTTCGCTGATCTGGCTGAAAGTGATCCACAGCCCGCGCCAGCATCCGATGATCAATGAAGCCGAGTTCAATCACATCGCCGCCAACGGTGCGATGGTCGACATGGACCAGGACAAGGGCAAGGATAAGAAAACCGACGGTCCGAAGTGGGATTACATTCGCCAATTGCTGACCAACCGCATGATGCTCGGCGTGTACCTGGGCCAATACTGCATCAACGGCATCACTTACTTCTTCCTGACCTGGTTCCCGGTGTACCTGGTGCAAGAACGCGGCATGACCATCCTCAAGGCCGGTTTCATCGCGTCCTTGCCGGCGATCTGCGGTTTCATCGGTGGCGTGCTGGGCGGGGTGATTTCCGACTACCTGCTGCGCAAGGGCCACTCGCTGACCTTCGCCCGCAAGGCACCGATCATCGCCGGCCTGCTGGTGTCCAGCAGCATCGTGGCGTGCAACTACGTCGACATCGAATGGATGGTGGTGGGCTTCATGGCCCTGGCCTTCTTCGGTAAAGGCGTGGGTGCATTGGGCTGGGCCGTGGTTTCCGATACTTCGCCAAAACAGATCGCCGGCTTGAGCGGTGGCCTGTTCAATACCTTCGGCAACCTGGCGTCGATCACGACACCGATCGTCATCGGCTACATCATCAGCGCCACCGGCTCGTTCAAGTGGGCACTGGTGTTCGTTGGTTGCAACGCGCTGGTGGCGGTGTTCAGCTACCTGGTCATCGTGGGGCCGATCAAGCGTGTCGTGCTCAAAGAACCAACGGCCAAGGATGCCGACATCTCCAGCCTGTCTGAAGTCAAATCCTGAAGGAGCGGCGTCAATGCAACTGATTGAACATGCCGATTCGCCCCGTTACATCCGCCTGCACGAGCGGGACAACGTGGTGATCGTCGTCAATGACCAGGGCGTGCCGGCCGGGACCGAGTTCCCGGATGGCCTGGTCACCGTGGACTTCGTACCGCAGAGCCACAAGGTCACCTTGGAAGACATTCCCGAGGGTGGCGAGGTGATCCGCTACGGCCAGGTCATTGGCTACGCGCTGCAACCGATCCCCCGTGGCAGCTGGGTCAAGGAAGACCAACTGCGCATGCCCACCGCGCCGCCGCTGGACAGCCTGCCGCTGTCCACCGATGTGCCGGCGGCCGATGCGCCGCTGGAGGGCTACACCTTCGAGGGCTATCGCAACGCCGACGGGACCGTCGGTACGCGCAACATTCTTGGCATCACCACCACGGTGCAGTGCGTGACCGGGGTGTTGGACCACGCGGTCAAGCGTATCAAGGACGAATTGCTGCCCAAGTACCCGAACGTCGATGACGTGGTGGCGCTGACCCACAGCTACGGCTGCGGCGTGGCGATCACTGCCACCGACGCGTACATCCCGATTCGTACCGTGCGCAATCTGGCACGCAACCCGAATTTGGGGGGCGAAGCGCTGGTGATCAGCCTGGGCTGCGAGAAATTGCAGGCCGGGCAGGTGATGCATGAGAACGACAGCTCGGTGGACCTCAGCGAACCGTGGTTGTATCGCTTGCAGGATTCCAGCCACGGCTTTACCGAAATGATCGAGCAGATCATGGAACTGGCCGAGACCCGCTTGAAGAAACTCGACCAGCGCCGCCGCGAAACCGTGCCGGCTTCGGAGCTTATCCTGGGCATGCAGTGCGGCGGCAGCGATGCGTTTTCCGGCATCACCGCCAACCCGGCGCTGGGCTATGCCTCGGATCTGCTGTTGCGGGCGGGGGCGACAGTGATGTTTTCCGAAGTCACCGAAGTGCGTGATGCGATCTACCTGCTGACTTCCCGGGCGCAAACCAGGGAAGTCGCCCAGGAGCTGGTGCGCGAAATGGACTGGTACGACCGTTACCTGGCCAAAGGCGAGGCGGATCGCAGTGCCAATACCACGCCGGGCAACAAGAAGGGCGGGCTGTCGAACATTGTCGAAAAATCCCTGGGGTCGATCGTCAAGTCCGGCAGCAGCGCGATCAATGGCGTGCTCGGCCCGGGCGAGCGGTTCAAGCAAAAGGGCCTGATCTTCTGCGCCACACCGGCCAGCGATTTCGTCTGCGGCACGCTGCAACTGGCGGCGGGGATGAACCTGCACGTCTTCACCACCGGCCGTGGCACGCCGTACGGCTTGGCCATGGCCCCAGTGGTGAAGGTCTCGACCCGCACCGAACTGGCCCAGCGCTGGCCGGACCTGATCGACATCGACGCCGGCCGGATCGCCACCGGACGGGCGACGATCGAAGAGCTCGGTTGGGAGCTGTTCCACTATTACCTGGATGTGGCCAGCGGCAAGAAACAGACCTGGGCCGAACGGCACAAGCTGTACAACGACATCACGTTGTTCAACCCGGCGCCGATTACCTGATCCTGCGGCGAACGCAGATTTTGCGATCGTCAAAGATCCAATGTGGGAGCGAGCTTGCTCGCGATGGCCACGGTACATTCAGCATTAATGCAGGCTGACGCACCGCTATCGCGAGCAAGCTCGCTCCCACAGGGACTGGAGTGAATTCAGTTTCTGTGAGCACTCCAAAAAAATGTGGGAGCGAGCCTGCTCGCGATAGCGCTCTACCAGACGCCAGTGCCGTGAGTGGCTTATTATTAGCCACCTAACGACACCCCTCTGAAGGTCCCCCGGCATGCTGGCAATTTTCCTCGAAACCCTGAACATCACCGCGCCGGTGTTTGCCATGCTGTTTCTGGGGGTGTTGCTCAAGCGCATCTACTGGATCAACGACAACTTCATCCACATCGCCTCGTCCCTGGTGTTCAACGTCACCATGCCGGCGCTGTTGTTCCTCGGCATCCTCCATGCCGACCTGCACGCGGCATTGCAGGCGGACCTGTTGATCTATTTCTCCGTGGCTACCCTGGTGAGTTTTGCGATGGCCTGGGGCTGGGCGATCTGGCGATGCCCGCGCGAAGATCGCGGCATCTATACCCAAGGTGCGTTCCGCGGCAACAACGGGGTGATCGGCCTGGCGCTGGCGGCGAGCATGTATGGCGACTACGGGATTTCCCTGGGGGCGATTCTCGCGGCGCTGGTGATCCTGTTCTACAACACCTTGTCGACCATCGTGTTGGCGGTCTACAGCCCGGTGATCAAGTCCGACCCGTGGAGCATCTGCAAAAGTGTGATCAGCAACCCGTTGATCATCAGCGTGATCGTCGCCGCGCCATTCGCTTATTGGCAGATCGGCCTGCCGAACTGGTTCGAGACTTCGGCCAAATACCTGTCGCAAATGACCTTGCCCCTGGCACTGATCTGCATCGGTGGCACGCTGTCGCTGGCGGCCTTGCGCAAGAGCGGCAAGATGGCCCTGAGTTCGAGCCTGGTGAAGATGGTCGGGCTGCCGCTGCTGACCACCCTTGGGGCCTGGCTCTGGGGCTTTCGCGGAGCGGAGCTGGGGATTCTGTTCCTGTACTTCGGCAGCCCGACCGCAGCCGCCAGTTACGTCATGGCCCGGGCAGCCGAGGGCAACCATGAACTGGCGGCGGCGATCATCGTCATCACCACGTTGATGGCGGCGGTTACCACCAACCTGGGGATCTTTGTGTTGCAGTGGGGTGGGTGGATCTAGGTTCTGGGGTTGTAGTGTGCTTTAGGGCCAATCGCGAGCAAGCTCGCTCCCACAGTGGATCTGCGGTGTATACAAGTTTCCGGTACACCCGCGATCACCTGTGGGAGCGAGCTTGCTCGCGATAGCGATCTCCCAGTCACTCAGATTTCTGATAACTGTCGATCACTTCCTGCGCCGCCCGAAACGCATCGATCGCCGCCGGCACGCCTGCGTACACCGCGCAATGCAGCAACGCCTCGCGAATCTCTTCCACCGTGCAGCCATTGTTCAGCGCGCCACGTACGTGGCCTTTCAATTCCTGCGGGCATTTGAGGGCGGTGAGGGCGGCGAGGGTGATCAGGCTACGGGTTTTCAACGGCAAACCTTCGCGGCTCCAGACGCTGCCCCAGGCATGTTCGTTGACGAAGTCCTGCAGCGGCTGGGTGAAGTCCGTGGCATTGCCCAAGGCGCGATCGACGAACGCGTCGCCCATGACTTGGCGGCGCATGTCCAGGCCGGTCTTCGGAGTGTCGGTCATGGCAAATCCCTCTTGTGATGTTGGCGGCGCCAGGCGCGCAGGGAGGTGAACAGCAAAAACGCGAGCAAGGCCGGCAGCACATAGAACAGCATCAAGCGTTCCAGTTGGCCGGCCAAGGGCATGCCGGTGGTGAACGACACCACGTGCAGCCCGTAGGCCAGGTACAAGCCCAGAAACAACAGGCCTTCGGCGCGGGTGACGCGGTAGCCGGAATAGAACACTGGCAGGCACAGTACAGCTACGCCGAGCATCACCGGCAGGTCGAAATCCAGGGCGTTGGGCGAGACCGAAAGTGGTGTCGGCGCGGCCAGGGCGGTTACCCCGAGCACACCCAGCAGGTTGAACAGGTTGCTGCCGATGACGTTGCCCACCGCGATGTCGCGCTGGCCGCGCAGGGCGGCGATCAGCGAGGTGGCGAGTTCCGGCAACGAGGTGCTGACGGCGACGATGGTCAGGCCTATGACGCGTTCCGACAACCCCAGGTCCGTCGCCACTTCCACCGCCGCGCCCAGTAGCAGATGCCCGGCGAAAATCAGCATCGCCAGGCCCAGTACAATCATCGCCAGGCTCTTGGGCCAAGACCCTTGCGCCACATCGACACCCACCGGATGCGGTCGTCCTGAGTGTCGCGACTGGCGCAGCAAGAGGCCCAGGTACACCGCCAGGGCCATCAGTAGCAGCACGCCGTCCAGTTGCGTCAGTTCCTCGTTCCAGGCCAGCACGAACACCAGCAGGCTTGCGCCGATCATCAATGGGATGTCCAGGCACACCAACTGGCGCGAGACGCGTAACGGAATGATCAGCGCCGACAACCCGAGGGTGACGAGGATATTGAAGATGCCGCTGCCGATCACGCTGCCCACGGCGATGTCAGCGTTCTGCGCCAGGGTCGCCTGCAGGCTGACGGCCATTTGTGGTGCGCTGCTGCCGAAGGCGACGACGCTCAGGCCGATGATCAGCGGCCGCACTTGCAAGCGTATCGCCAGGCCGATGGCGGCCCGCACCAGCAGCTCGGCGCCAGCGATCAGTAACAGCAGGCCGCCGAGCAATTCGAGCAGGCTGAGCAACGGTAGGGCGGTAATCAGGGAAATGGCCAGGCTCCGTCTATCAATCGTCGAGGGCTTGCACGCGTACACGTGCGGTGCCGCTGCGTAGCATGCCCAATTGCTCGGCTGCTTCGCGGGATACATCGATCAGACGGCCTCGGGAGTATGGGCCACGGTCGTTGATGCGCACCACCACGCTGTCATTGTTACCCAGGTTGGTGATTTTCACCCGTGTACCGAACGGCAACTGGCGATGGGCGGCGGTCAGGCTGTGCTGGTCGAAACGCTCGCCGCTGGCGGTGCGTTTGCCGTGGTGTTTTGCACCGTAATAGGAGGCGACGCCGGTCTGGTCGTAGCCGTGTGGATCGACCGTCCCGCTCTGGCTGGCGCAACCGGCCAGCAGGGACAGCAGGGCGCAGGCGCCGAACAGACGCTTCATGGTGGGTTTTCCAGATCCAAATGTGGGAGCGAGCTTGCTCGCGATGACGGCGTCACATTCAGCATCAATGCAAGCTGAACCACCGCTATCGCGAGCAAGCTCGCTCCCACAGGGAATTGAGCCAGACAGCAAGACTGGCTCCATGGCAATCAGCCCTCGAGCTTGCTTTTAAGCAGTTCGTTGACCTGTTGCGGGTTGGCCTTGCCTTTGGAGGCTTTCATGGCCTGGCCGACGAAGAAGCCGAACATCTTGCCGCGCTTGGCTTCGTCTGCGGCGCGGTACTGTTCGACCTGCTCGGCGTTGGCCGCGAGCATTTCATCGAGCACGGCGGAAATGGCGCCGGTATCGGTGACCTGCTTCAAGCCGCGCTTTTCGATGATCTCGTCGGCGCTGCCTTCACCATTGGCCATGGCTTCGAAGACCATCTTGGCGATCTTGCCGGAAATGGTGTTGTCCTTGATCCGCAGCAGCATGCCGCCCAGTTGCTCGGCCGAGACCGGCGACTGGTCGATTTCCAGGCCCTGTTTGTTCAACAGGCTGCCCAGCTCCACCATCACCCAGTTGGCCGCCAGTTTGGCGTCGCCGCTGATGCTCACGACTTTTTCGAAGTAATCGGCTTGTTCGCGGCTGGTGGCCAGGACGTTGGCGTCATAGCTCGACAGCCCGAACTGCGCCTGGAAGCGCTCGCGTTTTTGCGGCGGCAGTTCCGGCAGGGTTGCGCGTACGTCATTGAGGAACGAGTCCTCGATGACCACTGGCAGCAGGTCCGGATCAGGGAAGTAACGGTAGTCGTTGGCTTCTTCCTTGCTACGCATCGGACGGGTTTCGTCCTTGTTCGGGTCGTACAGGCGGGTCTGCTGGATGACCTTGCCGCCGTCCTCGATCAGTTCGATCTGGCGCTGGATCTCGCTGTTGATCGCCTTCTCGATGAAGCGGAACGAGTTGACGTTCTTGATCTCGCAGCGGGTGCCGAACTCGACCTGGCCCTTGGGCCGGATCGATACGTTGCAGTCACAGCGCAGCGAGCCTTCGGCCATGTTGCCGTCGCAGATGCCCAGGTAGCGCACCAGCGCATGGATCGCCTTGACGTAGGCCACGGCCTCCTTGGCGCTGCGCATGTCCGGTTCGGAGACGATTTCCAGCAGCGGCGTACCGGCACGGTTCAGGTCGATGCCGGTGGCACCGTTGAATTCTTCGTGCAGGCTCTTGCCGGCGTCTTCTTCCAGGTGCGCCCGAGTGATGCCGACGCGCTTGACCGTACCGTCTTCCAGGGCGATGTCCAGGTGGCCCTTGCCAACGATCGGCAACTCCATCTGGCTGATCTGGTAGCCCTTGGGCAGGTCCGGGTAGAAGTAGTTCTTGCGGGCGAATACGTTGTGTTGGCCGATCTCGGCGTCAATCGCCAGACCGAACATCACCGCCATGCGCACCGCTTCAGCGTTGAGCACCGGCAGCACACCGGGCATGCCCAGGTCGATCAGGCTGGCCTGGGTGTTGGGCTCGGAGCCGAACGTGGTGGAGCTACCGGAAAAAATTTTCGACCGGGTGGTGAGCTGAGTATGAATCTCCAGCCCGATCACGACTTCCCATTGCATGTGTTTCTCCTCAGAAGCCGGTTGGGGTGCGAGTGTGCCAGTCAGTGTTCAACTGATACTGGTGGGCCACATTGAGCAGACGACCTTCCTGGAAATACGGTGCGAGCAATTGTACGCCCACCGGCAGGCCATCGATGAAGCCGGCCGGCATGGACAGGCCCGGCAGCCCCGCGAGGTTGGCGGTGATGGTGTAGACGTCTTCCAGGTACTCGGCGACCGGATCGCTGTTCTTGGCGCCGAGTTTCCAGGCCGGGTTTGGCGTGGTCGGGCCGAGGATGATGTCGACCTCGTTGAAGGCGGCCATGAAGTCGTTCTTCACCAGGCGGCGGATTTTTTGCGCCTTGAGGTAGTAGGCATCGTAGTAGCCGGCGGACAGCGCGTAGGCACCGACCATGATCCGGCGCTGTACTTCGGCACCGAAGCCTTCGCCGCGGGAGCGTTTGTACAGGTCGATCAGGTTTTCCGGGTTCTCGCAGCGATAGCCGAAGCGCACGCCGTCGAAGCGCGACAGGTTAGAAGACGCTTCTGCCGGGGCGATCACGTAGTACGCGGGAATCGCATGCTGCATGTTCGGCAGGCTGATTTGCTTGACCACCGCGCCGAGCTTCTCCAGCTCCTTGACGCTGTTGTGGACCAGCTCGGCGATGCGCGGGTCGAGACCGGCGCTGAAGTATTCCTTCGGCACGCCGATGCGCAGGCCCTGCAGCGAACCGCTGAGGCTGGCGCTGTAGTCCGGTACCGGTTCATCGATACTGGTGGAGTCGTTCGGGTCGAAGCCGGCCATGCCTTGCAGCAGGATCGCGCAGTCTTCGGCGGTGCGGGCCAGCGGGCCGCCCTGGTCGAGGCTGGAGGCGTAGGCAATCATGCCCCAGCGCGAGACGCGGCCGTAGGTCGGCTTCAGACCGGTGAGGTTGGTGAACGCCGCCGGCTGGCGAATCGAGCCGCCGGTGTCGGTGGCAGTGGCGGCCGGCAGCAGGCGCGCGGCCACGGCGGCGGCGGAACCACCGGACGAACCGCCTGGTACATGTTCTAGGTTCCACGGGTTTTTCACCGGGCCGTAGTAGCTCGACTCGTTGGCCGAACCCATGGCGAATTCGTCCATGTTGGTCTTGCCTAGGGTCACGGCGCCGGCGGCGGCCAGCTTGGCAACCACGGTGGCGTCGTACGGCGCCTTGAAGTTGTCGAGCATCTTCGAGCCGCAACTGGTGCGGATGCCCTGGGTGCAGAACAGATCCTTGTGGGCAATCGGCGCACCGAGCAGGGCGCCGCTCTCACCGTTGGCGCGACGGGCGTCGGCGGCCTTGGCCTGGCCCAGGGCCAGTTCTTCGGTGAGGCTGATGAAACTGTTGAGCTGAGGATCGAGCTGGGCGATACGCGCCAGCAAAACCTTGGTCAGCTCTTCGGAGGAAAACTTTTTATCGGCGAGTCCGCGGGCGATCTCGGCCAGGGTCATGTGATGCATGAGAGGCTCTTTCCCTTTAGTCGATGACTTTCGGAACCAGGTACAGGCCGTTTTCGACCGCTGGTGCGATGGACTGGTAGGCCTCGCGGTGATTGGACTCGGTCACGAGGTCGGCGCGCAGGCGCTGGCTGGCTTCCAGTGGGTGAGCCAGTGGTTCGATACCGTCGGTATTGACCGCCTGCATCTCGTCGACCAGCCCCAGAATGCTGTTCAGGGCAGAAGTAATGTGTGGAAGATCGGCTTCATTGAGGCCCAGACAGGCCAGATGAGCGATTTTTTCCACGTCGGAGCGTTCAAGCGCCATGGGATTCTCCAGTGGAAAACAAAACGGACGCAGTCTGTCCGTGTGTTAGATTGTCGGAACACTACCGCATTTCTACGGCTTTACGGCCGCGATTGTGGGGTTTGGTGCACAGAAAAGCGGCCAATTTAACATATTGGCGCCTTGCCCAAAATCCCTGTCGTTGTTAGAGTTTGCCGCACTTTTTTACCCACGCGTTGCCTAGGGTCCCTTTCCCATGTTCAAGAAACTGCGTGGCATGTTTTCCAGCGATCTCTCCATTGACCTGGGCACTGCCAACACCCTTATTTACGTGCGCGAGCGCGGTATCGTCCTGAATGAACCCTCGGTCGTGGCTATCCGTACCCACGGTAACCAGAAGAGCGTCGTGGCTGTCGGTACCGAAGCCAAGCGCATGCTGGGCCGTACACCGGGCAATATTGCCGCCATTCGTCCGATGAAGGATGGCGTGATCGCCGACTTCAGCGTCTGCGAAAAGATGCTGCAGTACTTCATCAACAAGGTTCACGAAAACAGTTTCCTGCAGCCCAGCCCTCGTGTGCTGATCTGCGTTCCATGCAAGTCCACCCAGGTGGAGCGTCGTGCCATCCGTGAATCGGCCCTCGGTGCCGGTGCCCGTGAAGTGTTCCTGATCGAAGAGCCGATGGCTGCTGCCATCGGTGCCGGCCTGCCGGTCGAAGAGGCACGCGGCTCGATGGTCGTCGACATCGGCGGCGGTACCACTGAAATCGCCCTGATCTCCCTCAATGGTGTGGTCTATGCCGAATCCGTACGTGTGGGCGGCGACCGTTTCGACGAAGCGATCATCACCTACGTGCGTCGCAACTACGGCAGCCTGATCGGCGAGTCCACCGCCGAGCGCATCAAGCAGGAAATCGGCACGGCTTACCCGGGTGGCGAAGTGCGTGAAGTCGACGTACGCGGTCGCAACTTGGCCGAGGGCGTTCCACGGGCCTTCACCCTCAACTCCAACGAAGTGCTCGAAGCACTGCAAGAGTCGCTGGCGACCATCGTCCAGGCGGTCAAGAGCGCCTTGGAGCAGTCGCCGCCGGAACTGGCGTCGGACATCGCCGAGCGCGGCCTGGTGCTGACCGGTGGTGGTGCGTTGCTGCGTGACCTCGACAAGCTGCTGGCCCAGGAAACCGGCCTGCCGGTGATCGTGGCCGAAGACCCGTTGACGTGCGTTGCCCGCGGCGGTGGCCGTGCATTGGAAATGATGGACAAGCACACCATGGACCTGCTCTCCAGCGAATAAATGTTGCCGCAGTAGTCTATGTTGTTCGCTCCCGGGCAGCACTTTGCAGTGCTGCCCGTTGGCGTTTATCTTCTGTCATTCGTATCCAGGCCGGTTTGATGCCGTATGAATAAAGAGAACATTTGCCTGGGAGGAGCGGCCTATTAAACCGCTTTTCGCCAAAGGCCCCTCATTGGGTGTGCGCCTGTTGGTGCTGACCGTGCTATCGGTTGCGCTGATGGTGGTCGATGCCCGTTTCACGCTGCTCAAGCCCGTGCGCAGCCAGATGTCGCTGGTGTTGATGGAGTCCTACTGGATTACCGACCTGCCGCAGCGGTTGTGGCAAGGTGTGGCCAGCCAGTTTGGCAGCCGGACCGAGCTGGTCGCCGAAAACGAAAAACTCAAGACCGAAAACCTGCTGTTGCAGGGGCGCATGCAGAAGCTGGCGGCCCTTACCGAGCAGAACGTGCGGCTGCGTGAGTTGCTCAACTCTTCTGCGTTGGTCAACGAGAAGGTCGAAGTGGCCGAATTGATCGGCATGGACCCCAACCCCTTCACCCACCGCATCATCATCAACAAGGGTGAGCGCGACGGCGTGGTCCTCGGCCAACCGGTGCTCGACGCCCGCGGCCTGATGGGCCAGGTGGTGGAGTTGATGCCCTATACCTCCCGGGTGCTGCTGCTGACCGATACCACCCACAGCATTCCCGTGCAGGTCAATCGCAACGGCTTGCGCGCGATTGCCAGCGGCACCGGCAACCCGGAGCGCCTGGAACTGCGGCACGTGGCCGATACCGCCGACATCAAGGAAGGCGACCTGCTGGTCAGCTCCGGTCTTGGCCAGCGGTTCCCGGCCGGTTATCCGGTGGCGACGGTCAAGGAAGTCATCCATGATTCCGGCCAGCCGTTTGCCATCGTTCGCGCGGTGCCGACGGCCGCATTGAATCGCAGCCGTTACCTGTTGCTGGTCTTCAGCGACAACCGCACACCCGAAGAACGCGCCAACGACGCTGCCGTGGCCCAGGAAGCCCAGGACCGGCAAGGCGGCGAGTCGTCTGCCCCGGCCACGGCCAGCCCGGCGCCAGTTCCTGCCATCGTGCCCAAGCCACAAGCACCTGCGCCGACGGTGGCAACTCCGGCGACTCCGGCAACAACGCCGGCGGCTGCACCGGCCACCGCGCCTGCTGCGAAACCGACCCGCTCGACCACTCATGCGCCGGCGTCCCAGCCTGCCCGGCCCGCAGCCAAACCACCTGTCTCCACGCCGGCCACCGCGCCAGCCACCAGGGGAGCACGAGAAGAATGAGCAGTACTCAATCCGGTAACGGTTGGATGGTCTGGCTGACCTTCGCCATCGGCCTGTTGCTCAGCGTTTCGCCACTGCCGCAGTTCATGGAAATCCTGCGGCCGCTGTGGCTGGCTTTACTACTGGCATTCTGGGCGCTGGCGCTGCCGCACAAGGTCGGCATGGTCACCGCCTGGTGCCTTGGGCTGGCCGAGGACGTGCTTTATGGCACGTTGCTGGGGCAGAACGCGCTGATCCTGACGCTGATTACGTTCCTGGTGCTGTCGCTGCAACAACGCTTGCGGATGTTCCCCATGTGGCAACAGTGCCTGGTGATCCTGGTGATCTTCGGCCTGGCGCAACTGGTGCAACTGTGGCTCAGCGCACTGACCGGCAATCGTCAGCCGACCCTGGCCCTGGTGCTGCCGGCTCTGGTCAGCGCCTTGCTCTGGCCTTGGGTCAGCTTCGGTTTGCGTGGTCTGCGCCTGCGTTTCAAAATCAACTGATTTGGTCAGGCATTGGCCTTGATAGGGAGATGTCTTGATGAAACCGCTTTACCTAGCCTCAGGCTCGCCGCGTCGGCGTGAACTGCTTACGCAGATCGGCGTGCCGTTTACCGCCGTCAGTGCGGACATCGACGAAACTCCCTTGGATCACGAAAGCCCTTCGGCCTATGTCGAGCGCCTGGCGCGCGGCAAGGCCGAGGCCGGGCGATGCGCCCTGCACGCCGATGTGGATGGCTGCGTGCTGGGCGCCGACACCGCTGTGGTGCTGGACGGGCGCATTCTCGGCAAACCACTGGACCAGGCTGACTCCATGACGATGCTCTTGAGTCTGTCCGGTCGCGAACATGAAGTATTGACTGCCATTGCCATACGGGATGGGCAGCGTTGCGAGTCCCGCGTTGTGCGCAGCCTGGTGCGCTTTCGTTCGATCACGGAGCAGGAAGCGGCGGCCTACTGGGCCAGCGGTGAACCCCGGGACAAGGCCGGCGGCTATGGCATCCAGGGCTTGGGGGCGGTGTTTGTCGCCGGGCTTGAGGGCAGTTATTCGGCCGTGGTCGGCCTGCCGCTGTGCGAAACCGCAGAACTACTGGGCCATTTCGGCATACCCTGTTGGCAAACTTTGAGCGCGCGCTGAGCGCCGTCTGACTGATGCGGCCATAATCGTGAATATGCCTGAACGAGACCCTGCCATGAGTGAAGAGATCCTGATCAACATCACGCCGATGGAATCGCGCGTGGCGGTGGTTGAAAACGGTGTGCTGCAAGAGGTCCACGTTGAGCGCACGCAAAAGCGTGGCATTGTCGGAAACATCTACAAAGGCAAGGTGGTGCGGGTGTTGCCGGGTATGCAGGCAGCCTTCGTCGACATCGGTCTGGATCGGGCGGCGTTCATTCATGCCTCGGAAATTTCCATGCGCGAAGGGCCCGCCGTGGAGAGCATCAGCGCGCTGGTCCATGAAGGCCAGAGCCTGGTGGTGCAGGTCACCAAGGACCCCATCGGCTCCAAGGGCGCGCGCCTGACCACCCAACTGTCGATTCCGTCGCGCTACCTGGTGTACATGCCGCGCACCGCTCATGTCGGCATCTCCCTGAAGATCGAAGACGAAGCCGAGCGCGAGCGCCTCAAGCAGGTGGTCAGCGACTGCGTGGAAAAAGAGGGCATCAAGGAAGCCGGTGGTTTCATCCTGCGCACCGCCGCCGAAGGGGCCGGGGCCGATGAAATCCTCATGGACATCCGCTACCTGCGAAGGCTCTGGGACCAGATCGCCGCGCAGATCAAGACCATCGCCACCCCCAGCGTGATCTACGAAGACCTCGGCCTGGCCCTGCGCACGCTGCGGGATCTGGTCAGCCCCAAGATCGAGAAAATCCGCATCGACTCCCGGGAAACCTTCCAGAAGACCACCCAGTTCGTCGCCGAGCTGATGCCGGAAATCGCTGATCGCCTTGAGCATTACCCTGGCGAGCGACCAATTTTTGACCTGTACGGGGTCGAGGACGAAATCCAGAAAGCCCTTGAGCGCAAGGTGCCGCTCAAGTCCGGCGGCTATCTGGTGGTGGACCCGGCCGAGGCCATGAGTACCATCGACGTCAATACCGGGGCGTTCGTCGGCCATCGCAACCTCGAAGAAACCATCTTCAAGACCAACCTGGAGGCGGCCACGGCCATCGCTCGCCAACTGCGCCTGCGCAACCTGGGCGGGATCATCATCATCGACTTCATCGACATGGAGCATGAAGAGCACCAACGCCAGGTGTTGCGGACCCTGGAAAAACAGCTCGAGCGCGACCACGCCAAGACCAACATCATCGGCATCACCGAGCTGGGCCTGGTGCAGATGACCCGCAAGCGCACCCGCGAAAGCCTCGAGCAAGTGTTGTGCGAGCCGTGCAGCAGTTGCCAGGGCCGAGGCAAGCTCAAGACTCCCGAAACCGTGTGTTACGAAATCTTCCGGGAAATTCTCCGGGAGGCGCGCGCTTACCAGGCTACCGGCTATAGAGTGTTGGCCAACCAGAAAGTGGTGGACCGCCTGCTAGATGAAGAGTCGGGCAATGTCGCCGAACTGGAAGCTTTTATCGGCCGTACGATTCGTTTTCAGGTGGAAACCATGTATTCCCAGGAACAATACGACGTGGTGTTGCTCTGAAGGGCTTGGGAAGCGGCGGGCATGCGGATTTGACCGGCTTTGCCCAGGGAGCCCACTGACATGGAGCGTTTGACACGCATTTTGGCTGCGCTGACCCGCTGGGGGCTGGGCCTGTGTGCTCTTCTTTTGGTGCTGCTGGCCTTATACGTCAGCCTCGGCCGGGAATTGGTCCCGCTGGTGGCCGAATATCGTGCCGAGGTCCAGACTCGGGCCAGCCAGGCGCTGGGCATGCCGGTGCACATTGGTAGCCTCGAGGGCAGCTGGAGCGCCCTGGCGCCGATCCTGGCAGCGCGCGACGTGGTGGTCGGCGAGGGCGCCAATGCCCTGCACCTGGATCAGGTGCGGGCCGTGCCGGACTTGTGGGGTAGCCTGCTGGCACGTCAGGTGCGCATTGCGCACCTGGAGCTCAGTGGCCTGAAGATCAGCCTCAAGGAGGGCGCCGACGGTAAGTGGGCCTTGGAAGGTCTGCCGGTGCAAGACGATCAGCCCCTCGATCCGCAACAATTGCTCGATCGCATGCAGGTGATTTCCAAGCTGTCGCTGCTCGATAGCCAAGTGACCTTGCAGCCCCTTGAACAACCACCGTTGACCCTGACCTACGTCGGTTTGAGCCTGCGCACCGGCGCTACCCGTCAGCGCCTGGACGCCCGTTTGACCCTGCCCGACGGCCAGCCCGTGGCGATCAACCTGCGCACCCGCATCCGCGCCAGCGATTGGAAGAATGGCCAGGCCGATGCCTACCTGAGCCTGCCGCAAAGCGACTGGTCCAAATGGCTGCCGAAACGCCTGACCCAGCAATGGAATTTTTCCCGGATCAAGGCCGGTGGCGAGTTCTGGCTGAGTTGGGGGGACGGTATGCTGCAAAGCGCGGCCATGCGCTTGGACGCCCCTGACATCCAGGGAGCCTACGCCGAACGCAAGCCGGTGCACATCCATAACCTGGCCCTCAATGGCTATTTCCAGCGTGGTAACCAGGGGTTTACCGCGACCTTCGATTCCCTGGCGATGAACCTGGGCGAAACCCGCTGGGAGTCACGCCTGCAACTGCAACAGAGCAGCGCCACTGAAAAGACCGAAGAGCTTTGGCACCTGCAAGCCGATCGCCTTGACCTCGCGCCGCTGACCCCATTGCTGCATGCCCTGGCGCCGTTGCCCGAAGGCGTCGCGACGACCATCGACCGGCTCAAGGTCACCGGTGGCTTGCGTAATGTGCTGGTGGATTACCGACCGCAGAACACCGGTGATCAAAAAATCAGCTTCGCCACGAATCTGGACACGGTAGGTTTCGATGCCTACCGCGGTGCCCCAGCGGCGCGCAATGTATCGGGGAGCCTGAGTGGCGACCTCGGTGGCGGCGAGCTGCGCATGGACAGCAAGGATTTCTCCCTGCACCTGGACCCGATCTTCGCCAAGCCCTGGCAATACCTGCAGGCCAATGCCCGGCTGACCTGGAAGCTGGACAAACAAGGCTTCACCCTGATCGCCCCGTACCTGAAGGTGCTGGGGGAGGAGGGCCGGATTGCCGGCGATTTCCTGATCCGCCTGCATTTCGACCATAGCCAGGAAGACTACATGGACCTGCGGGTCGGCCTGGTGGACGGCGACGGGCGTTACACCGCCAAGTACCTGCCCGCGGTCTTGAGCCCGGCGCTGGATGAGTGGCTGCGCACAGCAATCGTCAAAGGCGCCGTGGATGAGGGCTTTTTCCAGTACCAAGGCTCGCTGAACCATGGTGCCGAAGACGCAGCTCGCAGTATCAGCCTGTTTTTCAAGGTGCACGATGCCGAACTGGCGTTCCAGCCGGGCTGGCCTTCGGTCAGCAAGGTCAGTGGTGACGTGTTCGTCGAAGACAGCGGTGTGCGCATCTATGCCAGCCAGGGGCAATTGCTGGAGACCCAGGTCAAGGATGTTTCGGTGAACATCCCCCACGTACCCAGCGGGCAGAGTTCCCATCTGTTGCTGGACGGCGGGTTTGCCGGTGGGCTGGGCGACGGTCTGAAAATCCTCCAGACGGCACCGATCGGTACCGCCGAAACCTTCGCTGGTTGGGAAGGCGAGGGCGCGCTGCAGGGCAGCGTGAAGCTCGATATCCCGCTGGTCAAGGGCGAGCAGCCGAAGATCCTGGTGGACTTCGCCACCGACCAGGCCCGGCTCAAACTCAGTGAGCCGGCACTGGAGCTGACCCAACTCAAGGGCGACTTCCGTTTCGACAGCAGCAAAGGGCTGAGCGGCAAGGGTATCAGCGCCCGGGCCTTCGATCGCCCGGTGACGGCGCAGATTTTCGCCGAGGGCCGTGCCGGTGCGCTCAACACGCGAGTCGCCGCGTCCGGGCAGGTGGAGATCAAGAAACTCAGCAGTTGGCTGAACGTCACCCAGCCGTTGCCGGTCTCCGGGGTGGTGCCTTACCAGCTGCAATTGGTTCTCAATGGTGCCGACAGCCAGTTGTCGGTCAACTCCAGCCTCAAGGGCGTGGCAGTGGACTTGCCGGCACCCTTTGGCATGGCCGCCGATGTCGGGCGCGACACGGTGTTTCGCATGACCCTGCAAGGGCCGGAACGGCGTTACTGGGTCAATTATGGCGACCTGGCCAGCTTCACCTATGCGGCGCCAAGCGGGAAGCTCGCCGACGGTCGTGGCGAGTTGTTGCTGGGGCAAGGCGACGCCGTCCTGCCTGGCGCCAAGGGCTTGCGACTGCGGGGAACGCTATCGGAACTGGACGTCAACCCTTGGCAGACCCTGGTGAGCAAGTACGCCGGCCAGGACCCTGGCAGCAGCGCCAAGCAGTTGCTCAGCAGCGCCGATCTGAAAATCGACAAGCTAACCGCCATGGGAACGACCCTGGACCAGGCTTCGGTACTGCTTGATCGTAAGCCGGACGCCTGGGGCCTGCGGCTCGACAGCCAGCAGGCCAAGGGCAGCGTCAGCCTGCCAGACGCCAAAGCCGCCCCGATTGGTATCAAGCTTGACTATGTGCGCCTGCCAGCCGTGGACCCAACGGTGCAGTCCGACGAAAACGCACCGGATCCTCTGGCTTCGGTCGATCCCTCTGCAATTCCGGCGATGGATATCGCCATCGGTCAGTTGTTCCAAGGCCCGGACCTGATCGGTGCCTGGTCGTTGAAGGTACGTCCGACCGGTAAGGGCATCGCACTGAACAACCTGGACATGGGGCTCAAGGGCATGGTCTTGCAGGGCAACGGCGCCTGGGAAGGTGCACCCGGTGCCACCAGCAGTTGGTACAAGGGCCGCATCGGCGGCAAGAACCTGGCTGATGTACTCAAGGGCTGGGGCTTCGCTCCGAGCGTGACCAGCCAGGAGTTCCACATGGACGTCGATGGGCGCTGGCCGGGTTCGCCGGCGTGGGTCGCGACCAAGCGTTTCTCCGGCAGTCTCGATGCGTCGCTGAGTAAAGGGCAGTTCGTCGAGGTCGAAGGCAGCGCCCAGGCTTTGCGGGTATTCGGTTTGCTGAACTTCAACTCCATCGGTCGACGCCTGCGCCTGGACTTCTCCGACCTGTTCGGCAAGGGCCTGAGCTATGACCGGGTCAAGGGGCTGCTGGTGGCGAGCAACGGTGTGTACGTGACCCGTGAACCTATTACCCTGACAGGGCCTTCCAGCAACCTGGAGCTCAACGGAACGCTGGACATGGTGGCCGACCGGGTCGATGCCAAGTTGTTGGTGACGTTGCCGGTGACCAACAACCTGCCGATCGCCGCGCTGATCGTTGGCGCACCGGCCGTGGGAGGGGCGCTGTTTTTGATCGACAAACTGATCGGCGACCGCGTGGCGCGTTTTGCCAGCGTAAGATACGACGTCAAGGGCCCGTGGAAAGAGCCGAAGATCACCTTCGACAAGCCGTTCTGACAGGCGATGACAAACCCCTGTGGGAGCGAGCTTGCTCGCGATGAGGGCCGGTGCATCCAACATTGATGTTGACTGATCCACCGCAATCGCGAGCAAGCTGGCTCCCACAGGGGCACTACCAAACAACGGGGAACTGCCATGCCAGTCGCAGTGATTCAAATGGTCAGCCAGAGCGATGTGCTCGCCAACCTGGCACGTGCCCGGGAGCTGCTGGAACAGGCCGCCGCCGCCGGTGCAAGGCTGGCGGTGTTGCCTGAAAACTTCGCGGCCATGGGCCGACGGGACATCGCCGACATCGGTCGCGCCGAAGCCTTTGGTCAGGGCCCGATCCTGCCCTGGTTGAAACAGGTCGCCCGCGACCTCAAGTTATGGATTGTGGCCGGTACGTTGCCGTTGCCGCCGGTGGATCAGCCCGAGGCCAAGGCCCATGCCTGTTCGTTGCTGGTCGATGATCAGGGCGAGATCGTGGCGCGCTACGACAAGCTGCACCTGTTCGATGTGGACGTGGCGGACAATCGCGGGCGCTACCGCGAGTCTGATGACTATGCTTATGGCAGCCAGGTAGTGGTCGCTGATACCCCCGTAGGAAGGGTTGGCCTGACGGTTTGTTATGACTTGCGATTCCCTGAGCTGTACAGCGAGTTGCGCGCGGCCGGCGCTGAGCTGATCACGGCGCCCTCGGCGTTCACCGCAGTGACCGGTGCCGCCCATTGGGAGGTACTGATTCGCGCCCGGGCCATCGAGACCCAGTGCTATGTGCTGGCGGCCGCCCAAGGGGGCTTGCATCCGGGGCCAAGGGAAACTTTTGGTCATGCCGCGATTGTCGACCCGTGGGGGCGTGTGCTGGCGCAACAGGATCAAGGCGAAGCCGTGCTGCTGGCCGAGCGCGACAGCAGCGAACAGGCGTCCATCCGGGCGCGCATGCCGGTGGGTAGCCACCGGCGCTTTTTCTCGCAGGGCGCACGACAGCGGCCTGTTCAAGACGACGAATTCAAGGCGTAAAACATATGAGCGGGTTGTTGTCCTCAGTCAGTGAACACCTTTTAGCCCCCGGCGGCGTTACCCTGGACAGCCTGCAAGGCGTGCTGGGCGACTTGGCCGGCCCGGGCATCGATGCGGCCGACCTGTATTTCCAGGGGCAGATCTCCGAGTCCTGGTCGCTGGAAGATGGCATCGTCAAGGAAGGCAGTTTCAACCTTGACCAAGGCGTGGGTGTGCGGGCCCAGTCCGGGGAAAAAACCGGCTTTGCCTACAGTAATGCCATTACCCTCGAGGCGCTTGGCGCCGCTGCCCGTGCTGCTCGCTCGATCTCCCGGGCCGGGCAGAATGGCACGGTCCAGGCCTTCAGCAGCCAGGATGTGGCGCAACTGTATGCGCCGGACAACCCGCTGGAAGTCATGAGCCGCGCCGAAAAAGTCGAGTTGCTCAAGCGCATTGACGTTGCCACCCGCGCCCTGGACCCGCGTATCCAGCAAGTGACGGTAAGCATGGCCGGGGTCTGGGAGCGGATTCTGGTGGCTTCCACCGACGGCGGCCTGGCGGCGGACGTCCGGCCGCTGGTGCGGTTCAATGTCAGCGTGATCGTCGAGCAGAATGGACGACGCGAGCGTGGCGGCCATGGCGGCGGCGGGCGTACCGACTACCGTTATTTCCTCAGTGAAGACCGCGCCATGGGTTACGCCCGCGAAGCGTTGCGCCAGGCGCTGGTCAACCTTGAGGCGATTCCGGCTCCGGCCGGCACGTTGCCGGTGGTGTTGGGTTCCGGTTGGTCCGGTGTGCTGCTGCACGAAGCGGTGGGCCACGGCCTGGAAGGCGACTTCAACCGCAAGGGCAGTTCAGCCTACAGCGGGCGCATGGGTGAAATGGTTGCCTCGAAACTCTGCACCATCGTCGATGACGGCACCCTGGCCGGGCGTCGCGGTTCCCTGAGCGTCGACGATGAAGGTACGCCGACCGAGTGCACCACGCTGATCGAGAACGGCGTACTCAAGGGCTACATGCAGGACAAACTCAACGCCCGGCTGATGGGCGTGGCCCGCACCGGCAACGGTCGTCGCGAGTCTTATGCGCACCTGCCGATGCCGCGCATGACCAACACCTACATGCTGGGTGGCCAAAGCGATCCGGCGGAAATCATTGCCTCGGTGAAAAAGGGCATTTACTGCGCCAACCTCGGTGGCGGCCAGGTGGATATCACCAGCGGCAAATTCGTGTTCTCCACCAGCGAGGCCTACCTGATCGAAGACGGCAAGATCACCGCCCCGGTCAAGGGCGCGACGCTGATCGGCAACGGGCCGGAGGCAATGAGCAAGGTGTCGATGGTCGGTAACGACCTGGCGCTGGACAGTGGCGTGGGGACGTGTGGCAAGGATGGGCAATCGGTGCCGGTAGGCGTCGGTCAACCGACCCTGAAGATCGATGCGATTACCGTGGGTGGCACGGGCGCATGACGGGAGCGCTGGGTGGAGTGCGAGGCCTCCACCCGGGGTCGTGACTCAGCGCAGGCCGCGTTGAGTCTCGTCCAGCTCACGGATGTACTTGAAGATTTTACGGCTCGAGGCCGGTGGCTTGTTTTGCGCCAACTCGTGCTGGGCCTGACGGATCAGGGAGCGCAGTTGCTGGCGATCAGCCTCCGGGTAGTCGATGACGAATTTTTCCAGCACACCGTCATCGCCTGCGATCAAGCGATCGCGCCAGCGTTCCAGGTTATGGAAGCGTTCGTTGTACTGCCGGGTGGAGGCATCGAGTTGATCGAGCAGAACCAGAATGGCGTCAGTGTCCTGATCGCGCATCAGTTTGCCGATGAATTGCAGGTGCCGTTTACGCGCGATATTCGCGGTGTGCTTGGGCGCATCGGCCAGGGCCCGGCGCAAGGCGTCGGTCAGGGGCAGTTTGGCCAGCAAGTCAGGCTTGAGTGTTGTCAGGCGCTCGCCGAGGTCAACCAGAGCATGCAGCTCGCGTTTGACCTGGGATTTGCTTTTTTCACCCTCGTAGAGGGAGTCGTCGTAAGAATCAACCATGGTGGCAGTCCGCAAAGAAACGCCGCCATGATAACCAGTCGGGGGCCGCTTGTCCGGCCCGGTCGCTCGAAGGCCATAGGGTTTGTACGAAAAGTAGCCGAGCGACGATCAGGCAAGGCGAAAACAGGCGAGGAAGCGGAGTCTACTGGTTGTAAATGAGCATTCCGAGCCTGTTTTCAACGCAGCATGATCGTTGCGCAGGCACTTTTCGTACAAAGCCTAACCGAAAGCAGAATTTGAGTGGAGATACACCATGAGTGCAGTTCAGAGCGTCGGCCCGCAAGCATTGCCGGCACTGCAGGAACAAGTCGAGCAGATCCTTGCCGAAGCCAAGCGCCAGGGCGCCAGTGCCTGTGAGGTGGCGGTGTCGCTGGAGCAGGGCCTGTCGACCTCGGTGCGCCAGCGCGAGGTGGAAACCGTCGAGTTCAATCGCGACCAGGGCTTTGGCATTACCTTGTACGCAGGCCAGCGCAAGGGTTCGGCCAGCACCTCGGCCAGCGGCCCGGAGGCCATTCGCGAAACCGTCGCTGCTGCACTGGCGATTGCCAAGCACACCTCCGAGGACGAAGCCTCGGGCCTGGCCGATGCCGCACTGATGTGCAAGGAGTTGCGGGATTTCGACCTGTTCCACGCGTGGGACATTACCCCTGAACAGGCCATCGAACAGGCACTGCGTTGCGAAGCAGCGGCGTTCGATGCCGACCCGCGCATCAAGAACGCCGACGGCACGACGCTCAATACCCACCAGGGCTGCCGGGTCTACGGTAACAGTCACGGTTTCATCGGCGGTTATGCATCGACCCGCCACAGCCTCAGTTGCGTGATGATCGCCGAAGCCAACGGCCAGATGCAGCGCGATTACTGGTACGACGTGAACCGCCAGGGCACCTTGCTGGCGGACCCGGTGAGCATTGGCCAGAAAGCCGCGCAACGAGCGGCCAGCCGTCTGGGCGCGCGACCGGTGCCGACCTGTGAGGTGCCGGTGCTGTTTTCTGCCGAGCTGGCCGGTGGCTTGTTCGGCAGCTTCCTCTCGGCGGTGTCCGGCGGCAACCTGTACCGCAAGTCGTCGTTCCTCGAAGGCGCGCTGGGCCAGAAACTGTTCCCGGAATGGATGACCATCGACGAACGTCCGCACCTGATGCAAGCCATGGGCAGCTCGGCATTCGACGGCGATGGCCTGGCGACCTACGCCAAGCCGTTCGTGGAAAACGGTGAACTGGTGTCCTACATCCTCGGCACCTATTCGGGCCGCAAGCTCGGCATGCCGAGCACCGCCAATGCCGGTGGCGTGCACAACCTGTTCGTGACCCATGGTGACGAAGACCAGGCTGCCTTGCTGCGGCGGATGGGGCGTGGCCTGCTGGTGACCGAGCTGATGGGCCATGGCCTGAACATGGTCACCGGGGATTACTCGCGCGGCGCGGCGGGGTTCTGGGTCGAGAACGGCGAGATTCAATTTGCGGTCCAGGAAGTGACCATCGCCGGTAACATGCGCGACATGTTCAAGCAGATCGTGGCCGTGGGCAACGACCTGGAACTGCGCAGCAACATCCGCACCGGCTCGGTGCTGATCGAGCGGATGACGGTGGCGGGTAGCTAACGTTCATCGCGCTACCAAAGGCGCGTCATTCGCTTGGATGGCGCGCCTTTTTTTGTGCCCGCAGAACCCTTGTGGCGAGGGGATTTATCCCTGCGGGGGAGCGTAGCGCTCCCTAAAACATCGGATACTGCGTTGTGTCTGGCTGAAACTCCGGGCTGCTTCGCAACCCAGCGGGGATAAATCCCCTCGCCACAACGTGATCTCACGAGACTTGTGTTGGTTCTTATTATCATCTAATAATGAATCTCATTTGACGAATGAGCCGCGGTCATGAGTTCTGCCCTGCACGAGCAACCCTACCTTGAAAGCTGGCGCTGGATGAGTCGCCAGATCCGTTGTGCGCTGAGCCCGGATGAACCGCGGTTGATCGAGCACTACCTGGCCGAAGGGCGCTATCTGGCCTGCTGCACTGGCACTTCGCCGTGGATGATTTGCGAAACCGAGTTCCGCTTGTTGCTCGATACCGCCGCCGATGTCGCGTTGCCCTGGCACTGGCGCTCTCTCTGTCTCGACCAGGCCTGGCGCCCACTGCGTGACCTCGAACGACAATCACTTTGCCGCTGCCGCCTCAAGCGCTGGCAGAGCCATGCCTGGGCGCTGGCGACCTGCGTCCTGGAACCGTCGATTCCTCTTATAGAACTGGTGCAAGGAACTCCCGATGAGTAATACCCGTATCGAACGCGACAGCATGGGCGAACTGCAAGTCCCGGCGGACGCACTCTATGGCGCGCAGACCCAGCGTGCCGTGGGCAACTTCCCAGTCAGCGGTCAGCGCATGCCGGCGCAGTTCATTCGTGCCCTGATCCTGGCCAAGGCCGCCGCCGCCCGGGCCAACGTCGAACTGGAACAAATCAGCGTGGCTCAGGGCAAAGCCATCGTCGACGCGGCCCAGGGGTTGCTCGAGGGCCAGTTCATGGAGCATTTCCCGGTGGATATCTTCCAGACCGGCTCCGGCACCAGCTCCAACATGAATGCCAACGAAGTGATCGCCACCCTTGCCAGTCGTCTGTTGGGGGAGACGGTCAACCCGAACGATCACGTCAACTGCGGCCAGAGCAGCAACGACATCATTCCAACCTGCATTCATGTCAGCGCTGCACTGGCCTTGCATGAGCAATTGCTGCCGGCGCTGTTGCACCTGGTGCAGGTGATCGAGCGCAAGGCCGTGGAGGTTCATCCGTTCATCAAGACCGGTCGTACTCATTTGATGGATGCCATGCCGGTTCGCTTGAGCCAGGTGCTCAATGGTTGGGCGCAGCAACTCAAAGCCAATATCGGCCACTTGCAGGACTTGCTGCCGAGCCTGCAAGCCTTGGCCCAGGGCGGTACGGCAGTCGGCACCGGGGTCAACGCTCATCCTCGATTCGCCGAGCTGTTCAGCCAGCAACTGACGCAACTGACGCAAGTGCAATTTACCCCGGGCAAGAATCTGTTTGCGCTGATCGGTTCCCAGGACACCGCCGTAGCGGTCTCCGGGCAGCTCAAGACCACGGCAGTGTCGCTGATGAAAATCGCCAACGATCTGCGCTGGATGAATTCCGGGCCGTTGGCCGGCCTGGGGGAGATCGAACTCGAAGGCCTGCAGCCGGGCTCCTCGATCATGCCCGGCAAGGTCAACCCGGTCATTCCCGAAGCCACTGCGATGGTGGCGGCCCAGGTGATTGGCAATGACACGGTGATCACCATCGCCGGTCAATCGGGCAATTTCGAATTGAACGTGATGCTGCCGATCATCGCCCAGAACCTGCTGAGCAGCATCGCCCTGATGTCCACCGCCAGCCGTTTGCTGGCCGACAAGGCCATCGCCACATTCAAGGTCAACGAGGCCAGGCTCAAGGAGGCGTTGTCACGCAACCCGATCCTGGTCACCGCGTTGAACCCGATCATCGGTTACCAGAAGGCCGCTGAAATCGCCAAGAAGGCTTATCAGCAGGGCCGGCCGGTCATCGATGTCGCCCTGGAACACACCGACCTGACGCGCAGCGAACTGGAGGTCCTGCTGGACCCGGAAAAGCTCACGGCTGGCGGCGTGTAACCCGACACCTCTATGGAGGACTCATCATGGAACATTGGAAACGCACGATCGAACGGGCCAATCGCTGTTTCATGCTTGGCGAGCTGGTGGATGCCCGTGAGGGCTATCTGCAAGCGCTGGCCCTGGCCCAAGTGTTATTCGGGCGTTGGGCCGACGCCGACGAAGCCGTGGCTGCTTGCGTCGTCTCCCACCACAACCTGGCGGATCTGCACCTGCGCCTGAACCAGCCGGAGGAGAGCGCCGAGTACCTGTGCGCCATCCATCAGCGGTTGCTGCAGACGATGCAGGACGAGCGCCAGGCGCCAGCGTTGCGTGCGGCGGCGATGCGCCAGAGTCACAAGACCTATGTCGAGCTGCTGAATTTCATCAGCGAGCATGGTGAATACCCACGCACCCAGCGCCTGCTGCACGGCAATACGACTTCGGCTCGGCCGCGTACTGCCCCTCTTCATTATGGAGTTCATTGAACATGGCTTTCACTTTGCCTGTATTGCCCTACGCCTACGACGCCCTGGAGCCGCACATCGATGCGCAAACCATGGAGATCCACTACACCAAGCATCACCAGACTTACATCAACAACCTCAACGCCGCAGTGCAAGACACTGAATACGCCCAATGGCCGGTCGAAAAACTGCTGTCCAGCGTGGAGCAATTGCCGCAAGGCCTGAGGGCCGCCGTCATCAACCAAGGTGGTGGGCATGCCAACCACTCGTTGTTCTGGGAAGTCATGTCACCCCAGGGCGGTGGTCAACCTGACGGTGCCCTGGCGGCGGCGATCGAGGCGCAACTGGGTGGTCTGGAACAGTTCAAGGAAGCCTTCACCAAAGCGGCACTGACCCGTTTCGGCAGCGGCTGGGCCTGGTTGTGCGTGACCGCGCAAAAAACGCTGGTGGTGCAAAGCAGTGGCAACCAGGACAGCCCATTGATGCACGGTCATACGCCGATTCTTGGCCTGGACGTCTGGGAACACGCTTATTACCTGCTGTACCAGAACCGTCGGCCCGAATACATCAACGCTTTCTACAACGTGATCAATTGGCCTGAAGTGGCGCGTCGCTATCAGTCTGCGCTGGTCTGAATCTTCATGAAAACAATCCAAGGCTGACTATGGATACTCAAACCCTGGCGGTTGGAAGCGCACGGATGTTCCGCTACGCCTTGGGGTCGCTGTTGATGTTGGCCGGGCTGACATTGCTGGTGGCCCAGGGCCTGGCGTGGCTGGATCTGGAGCCGAAACTGCTGCGTGCGTTGCAGGGCGGTGGCCTTTGCGCCTTGGGTACGGCGTTGGGCGCCGTGCCGGTGTTGGTCATCCGGCGCATGCCCGAGGCCGTGAGCGATTCGCTGCTGGGCTTCGGTGCCGGGGTGATGCTGGCCGCCACGGCATTTTCGCTGATCGTGCCGGGCATTGCCGCCGCTGAACAGCTGGGGCTCACACCTTGGGCGGCCAGCGGGCTGATCAGTTTCGGCATCCTGCTGGGGGCGTTCGGGCTGTATCTGGTGGATCGCAAGGTGTCCGCCAGTCCTGAGCGGCTGGTGGAGGCACCGGGACGTCCGATCATTGCCCCGCGGATCTGGTTGTTTGTATTTGCCATCGTGGCCCACAACATTCCCGAAGGGATGGCCGTCGGCGTGTCAGCGGGCGGCGGCATGCCCGATGCCGACAGTCTGGCGATGGGCATCGCCTTGCAGGATGTACCTGAGGGGCTGGTGATCGCACTGGTGCTGGCCACCGCGGGGATGTCGCGAATCAAGGCCTTCATGATTGGCGCCGCGTCAGGGCTGGTCGAACCGCTGTTTGCGCTGCTGTGCGCGTGGCTGGTCAGCCTGGCGGAGATGTTGTTGCCCCTGGGGTTGGCGCTGGCGGCCGGGGCGATGCTGTTGGTGGTGACTCATGAGGTCATCCCCGAATCGCGCCGCAATGGTCACGACAAGCTGGCGAGCCTGGGGTTGTTGGTGGGGTTTTGCCTGATGATGGTGATGGATACGGCGTTGGCGTGACGCAATCGACGGGCTATGAGCTTTGGCTTTTGTGGCGAGGAGCAAGCTCCCTCGCCACAAAAAATCCGCCCTGAGCCTGGGGCAATTATTCGCCTTCGTCGAAATAGTTGTTGATCAGCGCCACCAACGCATCCAACGCTTCCTGTGCCTGTTCGCCTTCAGTGTGCAGGTGGATCCTGGTGCCCTTGCCGGCGGCGAGCATCATCATCGCCATAATGCTTTTACCGTCGATCATGGACTCAGGCGTGCGCCCGACCCGGATGGTGGTGTCCTTGAATTGGCCGGCAATCCCGACGAACTTGGCCGACGCACGGGCATGCAACCCCAGCTTGTTGATGATTTCGATTTCCAGAGCAGGCATCGCGATGTGAATCCTTTAGCTGAGGTCGCGGTGGCGAACCTGGACGTTCTTCAGGGATTGTTGCAGGAGCTGACCCAGGCGTTCGGTCAGGTAGACAGAGCGGTGATGACCGCCGGTGCAGCCGATGGCGATCGTGACATAGGCGCGGTTGCTCGCGGCAAAGCGGGGCAGCCATTTGAGCAGGTAGGTGGAGATATCCTGAAACATTTCCTCGACGTCCGGCTGGGCCGCCAAGTAGTCGATCACTGGCTGGTCAAGCCCGGACTGCTCGCGCAATTCCGGTTTCCAATAAGGGTTGGGCAGGCAGCGCACATCGAACACCAGGTCGGCGTCTACCGGCATGCCACGCTTGAAGCCAAAAGATTCCACCAGGAACGCAGTGCCTGGCTCCGGCTGGTTCAGCAGGCGCAACTTGATAGTGTCGCGTAGCTGATACAGGTTCAGGTTCGTGGTATTGACCTTCAGGTCCGCCAGGTCGGCAATCGGACTCAGCAGTTGGCTTTCGTCATGAATGGCTTCGGCCAGGGAACGGCTGGCGTTGCTCAAGGGGTGGCGCCGACGGGTTTCGGAAAAACGCTTGAGCAGCGTCTCTTCATCGGCATCCAGGTACAGCACATCGCACTGGATATGCCGGCTGCGTACTTCCTCTAGCAGTTCGGGAAAGCGCGACAGATGGCTCGGCAGGTTACGTGCATCTATGGACACCGCTACTAGCGGCTGTGCCAGTTCGGTGTGGATCAGGGCTCGTTCGGCCAGTTCCGGCAGCAGGCCGGCCGGCAGGTTGTCGATGCAATAGTAGCCGCTGTCCTCAAGCACATTGAGCGCCGTGCTTTTACCGGAGCCGGAGCGGCCACTGACGATGATCATGCGCATGTTTAATGACCGTTCTGCTCGTCCAGGACAACCTGATACAAGGCTTCGTTGCTCGGTGCGCTGCGCAGTTTTTCGCGAACTTCCTTGCGGTCCAGCATGCTGGCGATCTGGCGCAGCAGCTCAAGATGCGCATCGGTTGCCGCTTCCGGGACCAGCAGTACAAACAGCAGGTCGACCGGGGCGCCGTCGATGGCGTCGAAATCTATGGGGGCTTCAAGGTGCAACAGTGCGCTGATGGGCGCGCTACAACCCTTGAGGCGGCAGTGGGGAATGGCAATGCCGTTGCCAAAACCGGTGGAACCGAGTTTTTCACGGGCAACCAGGGCCTCGAAGACGTCCTGCATTTCCAGATCCGGCACTTCGCGGTGGATCAGGTTGGCAATTTGTTCGAGGGCTTTCTTTTTACTGCCGCCCGGCGCGTTCACTTGGGAACGGCCGGGGGTCAGGATGGATTCTAGTCGGATCATGGATTGGGGGGGTTAACGACCGGTCGCGCCCTGGAGGAGGCTCTGGGTCTTTTCCTTATGCTTTTTAAGTTGGCGATCCAGCTTGTCGGTCAGCAGGTCAATTGCGGCATACATGTCTGAATGCTCCGCGTTGGCAACCACTTCTCCGCCGGGGATATGCAACGTGGCTTCGATTTTCTGCAGCAGCTTCTCGACGGTCATCGTCACTTGCACGTTGGTGATCTTGTCGAAATGCCTTTCCAATCGGTCGAGTTTTTCGCCGACGTAGGTGCGCAGGGGTTCGGTCACTTCCAGTTGGTGTCCACTGATGTTGACTTGCATACAGCTTCTCCTTCGTTGCCAGTGCATAAAGCGGCAGGCAGAAATGCCTGCCACTGGAACGCTGTGGCGTGGCCCGTTACATCAACCGCTTGCGTTCGCTCGAAGGTGCGATCCCGAGGGATTCGCGGTATTTGGCGACGGTACGGCGGGCCACCTGAATGCCTTGTGCCTCCAGTAAACCAGCGATCTTGCTGTCACTCAACGGCTTTTTCTGATTTTCCGCCGCCACCAGTTTTTTGATGATCGCGCGGATGGCTGTGGACGAGCATTCGCCGCCTTCGGAGGTGCTGACGTGGCTGGAGAAAAAATATTTCAGTTCATAGATACCTCGGGGGGTATGCATGAATTTCTGGGTGGTTACCCGGGAAATCGTCGACTCGTGCATGCCCACCGCCTCGGCGATGTCGTGCAGGACCAACGGTTTCATCGCTTCGTCGCCATACTCCAGGAAGCCGCGCTGATGCTCGACGATCTGGGTGGCGACTTTCATCAGGGTTTCGTTGCGGCTTTGCAGGCTCTTGATGAACCAGCGCGCTTCCTGCAACTGGTTGCGCATGAAGGTGTTGTCGGCGCTGGTGTCGGCGCGCCGGACGAAACCGGCGTATTGGGCATTGACCCGTAGCTTGGGCACCGACTCCTGGTTGAGCTCCACCAGCCAGCGATCGTTGTGCTTGCGCACGATCACGTCGGGGACCACGTATTCGGGTTCGGTGGATTCGATTTGCGAGCCTGGGCGCGGGTTGAGGCTCTGGACCAGTTCGATGACCTGGCGCAGCTCATCTTCCTTGAGCTTCATGCGGCGCATCAGCTGGCTGTAGTCGCGACCGCCCAGCAGGTCGATGTAGTCGGTGACCAGGCGCTTGGCTTCGGCCAGCCAAGGTGTCTTGGCGGGCAGCTGGCGCAGTTGCAGCAGCAGGCATTCGCCCAGGTTGCGGGCGCCGATGCCGGCCGGTTCGAATTGCTGGATGCGATGCAGGACGGCTTCGATCTCGTCCAGCTCGATGTCCAGCTCGGGGTCGAAGGCTTCGAGGATTTCTTCGAGAGTCTCGTCCAGGTAGCCCTGGTTGTTGATGCAGTCGATCAGGGTCACGGCGATCAGGCGATCGGTATCGGACATCGGCGCCAGGTTCAGTTGCCACAGCAGGTGGCTTTGCAGGCTCTCGCCGGCAGAGGTGCGGGTGGTGAAGTCCCACTCGTCGTCGTCACTGCTCGGCAGGTTGCTGGCGCTGGTCTGGTAGACGTCCTCCCAGGCCGTGTCCACCGGCAGGTCGTTGGGGATGCGTTCGTTCCATTCGCCATCCTCGAGGTTGTCCACCGTCGGGGCGGCTTCCTGGTAGGACGGTTCCGGGATTTCGGTGTTGGTCTTTTGCTCGACGTTGTCGGCCAGCGGATCGGTATTGTCGAAGTCGTCGCCTTCTTCCTGGCGTTCGAGCATCGGATTGGACTCCAGGGCCTCCTGGATTTCCTGTTGCAGGTCCAGGGTCGACAATTGGAGCAGGCGGATGGCCTGTTGCAGCTGCGGTGTCATCGTCAGCTGCTGGCCCATTCTCAAGACTAGCGATGGTTTCATGGCAGGGGCTTAACACCTTATTCGCCGGCGCACATGCGCCATCCACTACAGGGCGCCGAAGCGCCAAACTTAAGCAAATTATATGCCTGAAACTGAAGTGTTTGCCTAGAGCGCCGCCATAATAAATTAGCGGCGCCAGGGCGATTCGCCAGACACTTTGCGCTTACAGGCGGAACTCGTGGCCCAGATACACTTCCTTGACCAGCTCATTGGCCAGGATGGTGGCGGAGTCGCCTTCGGCGATCAACTGGCCATCATTGACGATGTAGGCGGTTTCGCAGATATCCAGCGTCTCGCGCACGTTGTGGTCGGTGATCAGCACGCCGATCCCCTTGGCCTTGAGGTGGTGGATGATCTGCTTGATGTCGCCCACTGAAATCGGATCCACGCCGGCGAACGGTTCGTCGAGCAGGATGAATTTCGGTGCGGTGGCCAGGGCGCGGGCGATTTCCACGCGGCGCCGTTCGCCACCGGACAGGCTCATGCCCAGGTTGTCGCGAATGTGGCTGATGTGGAATTCCTGCAGCAGGCTTTCCAGTTCCTGGCGGCGACCGGCCTTGTCGAGCTCCTTGCGGGTCTCGAGGATGGCCATGATGTTGTCGGCAACCGACAGCTTGCGGAAGATCGACGCTTCCTGGGGCAGATAGCCGATACCGGCCTTTGCCCGGCCGTGCATGGGCTGGTGGCTGACGTCCAGGTCGTCGATCAGCACGCGCCCCTGGTCGGCCTGGACCAGGCCGACGATCATGTAGAAGCAGGTGGTCTTGCCCGCGCCGTTAGGGCCGAGCAGGCCGACGATCTGGCCGCTGTCGATGGACAGGCTGACATCACGCACGACTTGACGGCTCTTGTAGCTCTTGGCCAGATGCTGAGCTTTCAGAGTTGCCATTACTGGGCCTTCTGCTCGTCGGTTTTCTTTTTCGGCTGGATCACCATGTCGATGCGAGGACGGGATTCAGTGATTTTGCTGCCCGTAGCGCGACCGGCGCTGGCCAGCTTTTTGTTCGTGTCATAGACGATTTTCTCGCCTTGGGTAACGTTGCCGTCCTTGTCCACGACCTTGGCGCGGTCGATCAGCACGACGCGATCCTGGGAGGCGTGATACTGGATGGTCACCCCGTAGCCTTGCACCGGCTTGGTGTCGCCCGCGGTCTGAATCTGTTCGAAATAGGCCAGGTTGCCCACCGAGGTCACTACGTCGATATCACCGGACTGGGTGCGGGTGATGGTCACGGTGTTGCCGGTGACCTTCATCGAGCCCTGGGTGATGATCACGTCACCCTTGTAGGTGGCGACACCGTTCTTGTCGTCCAGTTGCGCGTCGTCGGCCTGGATACGGATAGGTTGGTCGCGATCGTTGGGAAGAGCCCAGGCGCTCGCGCTTCCCAGTGCTGCGCCCAGACTGAGCAAAATAGGGAGGGTTTTAGCGAGCTTCATACTGTCCTCTTACGTTCGATAGCAGGTGTATCCTGCTTTCCTTCAAATACGCTTTCATTCCCGTGCCGGTCGATACACCCCCGGCGCCGTCGATTCTAACGGGTTGCTCGGTCTGCGCATATTCTTGCTGTGGGAACACGGTCATACGACTGCTGGTGATGATGGTCGTACGGTTTTTTTCATCGGTTCGGGCCACGCGTACCGAATCGATCAGTTCCACTTCGGTGCCCCCGGAGTTGACTTCGGCGCGCAGGCTCTGCACATGCCAGGGGAACTCGGTGCCGCGGAACATGTTCAGGTCCGGTTTGGTCACCAGCGTAATATCGGTGGCCTTTACATGGTCGACCTTGTCGGACGTCATCTCATACTGCACCTTGCCGTCGGGCAGGTATTGCAGGGTATGCGTGTTGGTCGCGTACCAGTCGATATTTTCTTCGACCGTGGCTGCCGGTTGATCGAGGAAGCGTTCCGGGCTGATGTTCCAGTAGCCCACCGCGGCAAAGATCGCCGCGATACTGCCGAACACCACAATGGTGCGAATCTTCTTGCTCAGCATAATTGGCTCACAGGTATGCGGCGTTGGCCGCTTCGAGGCGGCCCTGGGCGCGCAGGATCAATTCGCAGAATTCACGGGCCGCGCCTTCGCCGCCGCGTGCTGTGGTAATGCCGTGGGCGTGCTCGCGTACGAAGGCCGCCGCGTTGGCGACCGCCATGCCCAGGCCGACCCGGCGAATCACCGGCAGGTCCGGCAAATCATCGCCGAGGTAGGCGACCTGTTCATAGCTTAGGTTGAGTTGGCCCAAAAGTTCGTCCAGTACCACCAGTTTGTCTTCGCGACCCTGGTAAAGGTGTGGAATGCCGAGGTTTTTCGCGCGCCGCTCGACCACTGGCGTCTTGCGGCCGCTGATGATGGCGGTCTGGACCCCGGCGGCCATCAGCATCTTGATGCCCTGGCCGTCGAGGGTATTGAAAGTCTTGAACTCGCTGCCGTCTTCGAGGAAATACAGCCGACCATCGGTCAGTACGCCGTCGACGTCGAATACGGCCAGTTTGATCGCTTTGCCACGTTGCAGCAGGTCTGTGCTCATTTACATGACTCCCGCACGCAGCAAGTCGTGCATATTCAGGGCGCCTACCGGGCGGTCTTCGTCGTCGACCACCACCAGGGCGCTGATCTTATGGTCTTCCATGATTTTCAAGGCCTCGGCGGCGAGCATCTCGGCGCGAGCGGTCTTGCCATGGGGTGTCATGACTTGCTCGATGGTCGCACTGTGGATGTCGATGGTACGGTCCAGGGTGCGGCGCAGGTCGCCGTCGGTGAAGATCCCGGCGAGCTTGCCGTCGGCTTCAAGCACCACCGTCATGCCCAGCCCCTTGCGCGTCATTTCCATGAGCGCGTCCTTGAGCAGCGTGCCGCGCTGTACCTGCGGCAACTCCTGGCCGGCGTGCATCACGTTTTCGACTTTCAGCAGCAGGCGCCGGCCAAGGGCGCCGCCGGGATGGGAAAAGGCGAAATCCTCAGCGGTGAACCCTCGGGCTTCCAGCAGGGCGACGGCCAGGGCATCGCCCATGACCAGGGCGGCGGTGGTGGAGGAGGTCGGCGCCAGGTTCAACGGGCAGGCTTCGTGCTCGACATGGACATTGAGGTTCACTTCAGCGGCCTTGGCCAGCGGCGAATCCGGATTGCCGGTGACGCTGATCAACTGGATGCCCAGGCGTTTGATCAGGGGCAACAGGGTGATGATCTCATTGGTGGAACCGGAATTGGACAGGGCCAGGATGACGTCGTCCCGGGTGATCATGCCCATGTCACCGTGGCTGGCTTCGGCCGGATGGACGAAAAAGGCCGTGGTGCCGGTGCTGGCCAGGGTGGCGGCGATCTTGTTGCCGATGTGCCCGGACTTGCCCATGCCGACCACGACCACGCGGCCCTTGCTGGCCAGAATCATCTCGCAGGCGCGTACGAAATCAGCGTCGATATGAGGCAGCAAGCCTTGTACGGCTTCGAGCTCGAGGCGGATGGTACGTTGTGCCGATTGAATCAGGTCGCTGGATTGGCTCATGTCAGAAATCGTATAGCCCGATGAAAAGGCGGCGATTATAGCGGCAATGAACAATTCCCTCACGTTAGTTCGTCATGCTTTGTTCGAACGATCCGCAAGTCCTGACACAAAGTGACGCGTTTTACCTTGTTCAGACTGAACAGGCGCGGGCTTGGGCCTTGGGCGCTTGGCTGTTGCAGTGATATAGTTCGCCGCCGGTTCGCATGCCCGGCGGTACCGGCGTTTATCGGTTGGCCAGGGCATTCGGATGTGAGGCTGCATCGCAAGGAGTTTAGATGAGTGCCGACAACGCCTACGCGGTCGAGCTGAAGGGACTGTCCTTCAAGCGAGGGACGCGCAGCATTTTCAATGACATCGATATTCGCATTCCGCGCGGCAAGGTGACCGGTATCATGGGGCCTTCCGGGTGCGGCAAGACCACGCTGCTGCGGCTGATGGGCGCGCAATTGCGCCCCAGTGCCGGGGAAGTCTGGGTCAATGGCCTGAACATTCCAAAGCTCTCGCGCAGTGACCTGTTCGATGCGCGCAAGCACATGGGGGTGCTGTTCCAGAGCGGCGCCTTGTTTACCGATCTCGATGTGTTCGAGAACGTGGCGTTCCCCTTGCGGGTCCATACCGACCTGCCGGAAGAAATGATCCGTGACATCGTCCTGCTCAAGTTGCAGGCGGTCGGGCTGCGTGGCGCCCTCGATTTGATGCCGGACGAGCTTTCCGGTGGCATGAAGCGTCGCGTCGCCCTGGCGCGGGCGATTGCCCTCGATCCGAAGATCCTCATGTATGACGAGCCTTTCGTCGGACAAGACCCGATCGCCATGGGCGTACTGGTGCGGCTGATCCGCCTGCTCAACGATGCGCTGGGCATCACCAGCATCGTGGTCTCCCACGACCTGGCCGAAACGGCCAGCATCGCCGACTACATCTATGTGATCGGCGACGGCCAGGTGCTGGGGCAGGGCACGCCCCAGGAGCTGAAGGATTCGGGCAACCCGCGCATTCGCCAATTCATGAAAGGTGATCCGGACGGGCCGGTGGCGTTCCATTTTCCGGCCACGGATTACCGTACCGATCTGCTGGGGAAGCGCTGATGCGCAAGAAATCACTGATAGAAAGAATTCGCCTGTTCGGCCGTTCCGGCATCGACGTGGTAGCGATACTGGGGCGTTCCTCGCTGTTCCTGATGCATGCCTTGCTGGGGCGCAACTCGACGGGCGGCAGTTTCGGCCTGCTGGTCAAGCAGTTGCATTCGGTTGGGGTGATGTCCCTGGTGATCATCGTGGTCTCGGGGATCTTCATCGGCATGGTGCTGGCGCTGCAGGGCTTCAATATCTTGTCCAGCTACGGTTCGGAGCAGGCGGTCGGGCAGATGGTTGCCCTGACATTGCTGCGCGAACTCGGGCCCGTGGTGACTGCGCTGCTGTTCGCCGGGCGCGCTGGCTCGGCGCTGACGGCCGAAATCGGTAACATGAAGTCCACCGAGCAGTTGTCCAGCCTGGAAATGATCGGCGTCGACCCGCTCAAATACATTATTGCCCCGCGTTTGTGGGCTGGCTTCATTTCCCTGCCGGTGCTGGCGATCATTTTCAGCGTCGTGGGGATCTGGGGGGGCTCATGGGTGGCCGTCGACTGGCTGGGGGTCTATGACGGTTCCTACTGGTCCAACATGCAGAACAGCGTCGATTTTGTCGACGATGTGCTCAACGGTGTTATCAAAAGTGCCGTATTCGCCTTCGTGGTGACCTGGATCGCCGTGTTTCAAGGCTATGACTGTGAGCCCACGTCAGAGGGGATCAGCCGTGCCACAACCAAGACCGTGGTGTACGCCTCGCTGGCAGTCCTGGGCCTTGACTTTATTCTGACCGCCTTGATGTTTGGAGATTTCTGATGCAAAACCGCACCCTGGAAATCGGTGTCGGCCTTTTCTTGCTGGCTGGCATCCTGGCTTTGCTGCTGCTGGCCCTGCGAGTCAGTGGCCTGGCGCCGACGGCAAACACCGATACTTATAAACTTTATGCTTATTTTGACAATATCGCCGGTTTGACGGTCAGAGCTAAGGTGACCATGGCCGGTGTCACCATCGGCAAGGTCACGGCAATCGATCTGGACCGTGACAGTTTCACTGGCCGAGTGACGCTGCAGTTGGAGAAGCGCGTGGATAACCTGCCGACTGATTCCACTGCATCTATCCTCACCGCTGGGTTGCTGGGCGAGAAATACATCGGTATCAGCGTGGGCGGGGAAGACACCCTGCTCAAGGATGGCGGGACCATCCACGACACGCAGTCGTCGCTGGTGCTCGAGGACCTGATCGGTAAATTCCTGCTCAATACCGTTAGCAAAGACGCCAAATGAGGAGCTTTTGAATGATCTCTATCTTGCGACGTGGCCTGTTGGTGTTGCTTGCAGCGCTGCCGCTGATGGCGAACGCCGTGGCTGCGCCTTCGGCCCACGAAATCATCCAGGACACCACGACCCGGTTGCTGGCCGATCTTGCCGCCAACAAAGAGAAGTACAAGCAGGACCCGGGCGCCTTCTATGACGCACTGAACGGTATCGTCGGCCCGGTGGTGGACGCCGACGGCATCTCCAAGAGCATCATGACTGTCAAGTACTCGCGCAAGGCGAGCCCTGAGCAGATGACTCGCTTCCAGGAAAACTTCAAGCGCAGCCTGATGCAGTTCTATGGCAATGCCTTGCTCGAATACAACAACCAGGGCATCACCGTTTCGCCAGCCAAGGACGAAAGTGGCAACCGCACCAGCGTCGACATGCAGGTCAAGGGCAGCAATGGCGCGGTCTACCCTGTGTCCTACACACTCGAGAAAATCAACGACGAGTGGAAAGTGCGCAACGTGATCATCAACGGCATCAACATCGGCAAGTTGTTCCGTGATCAGTTCGCTGACGCGATGCAGCGCAATGGCAACGACCTGAACAAGACCATCGATGGTTGGGCCGGTGAAGTCGCCAAGGCCAAGGAAGTGACCGAAGAAGCCAAAGAGAAGCAGGCACAATGATTGAGTCGGTGAGTGAGTCGGCCGTTCGTCTGAGTGAGGCCGGTGAGCTGATGCTCAGTGGCGTGCTGGACTACCGCACCGGCCCGGCCTTGCGCAAGCAGGGCCAGGCGCTGATCAAGTCCTCCAGGAGTGCCGAGCTGGTCATTGATTGCTCGGGCGTAGAAAAGTCCAGTAGTGTCGGCTTGTCGCTGCTGCTGTGCTTCATGCGCGACGCCAAGGCTGCCGGTAAAACGTGGAGCATCCGAGGGATGCCCGAAGACATGCGCGAGATAGCCCAGGTCAGTGAACTGACCGAGCTGCTGGCGCACCCCTGACCCACATCATTGAAAAAGCCCCCCGTCAGAGTCCTGCTTCGCGGGGTTCGCAGGCGCGGGGCTTTTTTGTATGATGTGCGACCCGTGCGCACAGGGCGCCGATAGAGGTTGAGCATGCAGGCCGTAGAAGTGAAGAGCTTCCTTGAAGGAAAGCTGCCCGGAACTGTCATTGAAGTTGAGGGCGAAGGCTGCAACTTTCAGCTGAACGTGATTAGCGATGAACTGGCGGCATTGAGCCCAGTCAAGCGTCAGCAGAGCATCTATGCCCATTTGAACCCGTGGATCGCCGATGGCAGCATCCATGCGGTCACTATGAAATTTTTCAGCAGCGCGGCCTGGGCCGAGCGCACCTGAGCCCAAGGGCGTCGAGATTCTTATGGATAAACTGATTATTACCGGCGGCGTTCGTCTTGATGGCGAAATCCGCATCTCCGGGGCAAAGAACTCCGCCCTGCCGATCCTGGCCGCGACCCTGCTGTGCGATGGCCCGGTGACCGTGGCCAACCTGCCGCACCTGCACGACATCACCACGATGATCGAGCTGTTCGGCCGCATGGGCATCGAGCCGGTGATCGACGAGAAGCTCAGCGTCGAGATCGACCCACGCACCATCAAGACCCTGATCGCCCCGTACGAGTTGGTGAAAACCATGCGTGCGTCGATCCTGGTGCTGGGCCCGATGGTTGCCCGTTTCGGTGAAGCGGAAGTTGCGCTGCCTGGCGGTTGCGCCATTGGTTCGCGTCCGGTGGACCTGCACATTCGTGGCCTGGAAGCCATGGGCGCGGTGATCGACGTCGAAGGCGGCTACATCAAGGCCAAGGCCCCTGAAGGTGGCCTGCGCGGCGCGAACTTCTTCTTCGACACCGTCAGCGTGACCGGTACCGAGAACATCATGATGGCCGCCGCCCTGGCCAAGGGCCGCAGCGTGCTGCAAAACGCCGCGCGTGAGCCTGAAGTGGTCGACCTGGCGAACTTCCTGATCGCCATGGGCGCCAAGATCAGCGGTGCTGGCACCGACACCATCACCATCGACGGCGTCGAGCGCCTGCATTCGGCCACCTACAAAGTGATGCCGGACCGGATCGAAACCGGCACCTACCTGGTGGCTGCTGCGGTTACCGGTGGCCGCGTCAAGGTCAAGGACACCGATCCGACCATCCTCGAGGCCGTTCTGGAAAAACTCAAGGAAGCCGGCGCCGAAGTCACCTGCGGCGAAGACTGGATCGAAGTGAACATGCATGGCAAGCGGCCAAAAGCCGTCAACGTGCGGACCGCTCCGTACCCGGCGTTCCCAACCGATATGCAGGCACAGTTCATCTCCCTCAACGCCATTGCCGAAGGCACCGGTGCGGTGATCGAGACGATCTTCGAAAACCGTTTCATGCACGTGTACGAACTGCACCGCATGGGCGCCAAGATCCAGGTTGAAGGCAACACCGCCATCGTCACTGGCACCGAGAAGCTCAAGGGCGCGCCAGTGATGGCCACCGACCTGCGGGCTTCGGCCAGCCTGGTGATCTCGGCCCTGGTGGCCGAAGGCGATACGCTGATCGACCGCATCTACCACATCGACCGTGGCTACGAGTGCATCGAAGAAAAACTGCAGATGCTCGGCGCCAAGATCCGCCGCGTACCGGGCTAGTCCCGGCTGCATGGCACAAGGATGTGCCGGTTGAATAGTTTCAAATCGAGGGTGTTTGCACCCTCGATGTGTGTCCGGCGCCGCTTGCGACCGGGCATGAGTACCTTGATAAGGACTGACGTTTCCCATGTTGACCATCGCACTGTCCAAGGGCCGCATCCTTGACGACACCCTGCCGCTTCTGGCTGAAGCGGGCATCGTGCCGACCGAGAATCCGGACAAGAGCCGCAAGCTGATCATCCCCACGACCCAGGCCGATGTGCGCTTGTTGATCGTGCGTGCCACCGATGTGCCGACTTACGTGGAACATGGCGCCGCCGACCTGGGCGTTGCCGGTAAAGACGTGCTGATGGAATACGGCGGCCAGGGCCTGTACGAGCCCCTGGACCTGAAAATCGCCCGCTGCAAGCTGATGACCGCCGGTAAAGTCGGCGCGCCAGAGCCCAAGGGCCGTTTGCGCGTGGCGACCAAGTTCGTCAACATTGCCAAGCGTTATTACGCCGAGCAGGGTCGTCAGGTCGATATCATCAAGTTGTACGGTTCGATGGAGCTGGCGCCGCTGATCGGCCTGGCAGACAAGATCATCGACGTGGTCGACACCGGCAACACCCTGCGGGCCAATGGCCTGGAACCCCAGGACTTCATCGCCGACATCACCTCCCGGCTGATCGTCAACAAGGCATCGATGAAAATGCAGCACGCCCGTATCCAGGCTCTGATCGATACCCTGCGCAAGGCAGTGGAATCGCGACACCGCGGCTGATTCACCTGCGCGACCTTGAGTCGCGCCCGTCTATCCGTGTCATAGCCAATTTTCTCAGGTGCCCACGCGAATGGACTGGTAGCTTAGGGCGCCTGAGCATTTGCCATTAATGAGGCCCTCGCTATGACCGCTCCCACTTCGATTCGCCGACTCAACGCTGCCGACCCGGATTTTGCACATCATCTGGATCATCTGCTGAGCTGGGAAAGTGTGTCTGACGACTCGGTCAATCAGCGGGTGCTGGACATCATCAAGGCCGTGCGCGAGCGTGGCGATGAAGCATTGGTGGAGTTCACCCAGAAATTCGACGGCCTGCAAGTGGCGTCCATGGCCGACCTGATCCTGCCGCGCGAGCGCCTGGAACTGGCTCTGACCCGGATCACCGTAGCCCAACGCGAAGCCCTGGAAAAAGCCGCATCGCGGGTACGCGACTATCACGAAAGACAGAAACAGGACTCCTGGAGCTACACCGAAGCCGACGGCACGGTGCTGGGCCAGAAGGTCACGCCGCTGGATCGCGCCGGCTTGTACGTGCCAGGTGGCAAGGCGTCCTATCCGTCCTCGGTGCTGATGAACGCGATCCCGGCCAAGGTCGCTGGCGTGACCGAAGTGGTCATGGTCGTTCCGACTCCGCGCGGTGAAATCAACGAACTGGTGCTGGCCGCCGCCTGCATCGCTGGTGTGGACCGGGTGTTCACCATCGGCGGCGCCCAGGCTGTTGCCGCGCTGGCCTATGGCACCGAGAGCGTGCCGAGGGTCGACAAAGTGGTCGGGCCGGGCAACATCTATGTCGCCACCGCCAAGCGCCACGTGTTCGGCCAGGTAGGCATCGACATGATTGCCGGCCCGTCGGAAATCCTTGTGGTGTGTGACGGGCAGACCGATCCGGACTGGATCGCCATGGACCTGTTTTCCCAGGCCGAGCACGACGAAGATGCCCAGGCGATCCTGGTCAGCCCGGACGCCGAGTTCCTCGACAAGGTGGCCGCCAGCATCGATAAGCTGCTGCCGACCATGGATCGCGCCGAGATCATCAACACCTCGATCAACGGCCGTGGAGCGTTGATCAAGGTCGAGAACATGGAGCAGGCCATCGAGGTTGCCAACCGCATTGCGCCGGAACACTTGGAACTGTCGGTTGCCGACCCACAGGCCTGGTTGCCGCAGATCCGCCACGCCGGTGCGATCTTCATGGGCCGCCACACCAGCGAAGCCTTGGGCGACTACTGTGCCGGCCCGAATCACGTGTTGCCGACGTCCGGCACCGCGCGTTTCTCGTCGCCGCTGGGGGTGTATGACTTCCAGAAACGTTCGTCGATCATCTTCTGCTCCGAGCAGGGCGCGTCCGAACTGGGCAAGACCGCTTCGGTGCTGGCCCGTGGCGAATCGCTGAGCGCCCACGCTCGCAGCGCCGAATACCGCATTCTTGATGAGCGCTTCATTGACGAGCAGGGGAAATTGAAATGAGTAAATTCTGGAGCCCGTTCGTCAAGAACCTGGTGCCCTACGTGCCAGGTGAACAGCCGAAGTTGACCCGCCTGGTCAAGCTCAATACCAACGAGAACCCCTACGGGCCATCGCCCAAGGCGTTGGCGGCGATGCAGACCGAGCTGAATGACAACCTGCGCCTGTACCCGGACCCCAACAGCGACCTGCTGAAAAACGCCGTGGCCCGCTATTACGGCGTGCAGAACAACCAGGTGTTCCTGGGCAACGGTTCGGATGAAGTGTTGGCGCACATTTTTCACGGATTGTTGCAACACGACCAGCCGTTACTGTTCCCGGACATCAGCTACAGCTTTTATCCGGTGTATTGCGGGCTGTACGGCATTGAGTTCGATGCGGTGCCGTTGGACGCGCAGTTCCGGATCGACCCGGCGGACTACGCCAAGCCGAACGGCGGGATCATCTTCCCCAACCCGAACGCCCCCACCGGCTGCCTGCTGGCGCTGGAGGCGGTGGAGCAGATACTCAAGGCCAACCCGGATTCGGTGGTGGTGGTCGATGAAGCCTATATCGACTTCGGCGGCGAGACGGCCATCAGCCTGGTGGACCGTTATCCGAACCTGCTGGTGACCCAGACGTTGTCCAAGTCCCGCTCACTGGCGGGGCTGCGGGTGGGCCTGGCGGTGGGGCATCCGGATTTGATCGAAGCGCTGGAGCGGATCAAGAACAGCTTCAACTCCTACCCGCTGGATCGCCTGGCGAATGTCGGCGGTGCCGCTGCGTTCGACGACCGCGAGCACTTCGACCGGACCTGCCGGTTGGTCATCGAGCACCGTGAATGGGTCGTGGCGCAGTTGCAGGCCAAGGGCTTCGAAGTGCTGCCCTCGGCCGCCAACTTCATCTTCGCCCGCCACCCCCGGCACGATGCGGCAGGGTTGGCGGCCAAATTGCGCGAGCAAGGGGTCATCGTGCGGCACTTCAAGCAGGAGCGGATCGCCCAGTTCCTGCGAATCAGTATTGGCACGCCGGAGCAGAACCAGGCGCTGATCGAAGCCCTCGGCGAGCTCTGAAACCACCGCTGAACCTGTGGGCGCGGGCTTGCTCGCGAAAGCGAAGTGTCAGTCACTTTGATGTTGGTTGATCTGACGTCTTCGCGAGCAAGCCCGCTCCCACATTTGTTTTGGGGCGTTCACGAGATTGGCGTTTCACCGCAAATCCCTTGTGGGAGCGAGCTTGCTCGCGATGGCATACTTTCAGTCGACTTCAGTGCTGGCTGATCCACCGCAATCGCGAGCAAGCTCGCTCCCACAGGTTTTGCGCCTTACTCGTGATGCGGCTCACCCAGGAATGTCAGCGAAGTAAACACCCCCCGCGTCGCCACGTCCTTATTGTCCTTGAGCGCCATTTCCATCTGCGCGGCAATTACATTCAAACCCTCATTACGTACCAGCACCTTGGCCCGCCCTTCAGCGTCGGTTTCAGTCGACACGGTGTTCGGCGCGCTGCGGTAGTCGCCCACCAACTTCACCCCAGCCGCCGGTTTACCGTCGAGCAGCACCCGTACCGGCAATGATTGGCCTGGGCCTATGGTCAGTGGGTCGACTTCCGGCAGGATCAGGAACTTGACCTGATCGAGTTTTGGCAGCTTCGCCCCCGGCTCATAGATCGCCAGGCTGTATTTGAAGGTATGGGTCGATTCAATCGCGCCGGGCACCTTGCTGCGGCCTTCGTTGATCCACTTTTTGTCGGCGGTCTGCGACCACATGCCGTTGTCCAATGCCACCGCCATGACTGCCGGCGGCTTGAGGGGGTGCAGGCGTGCGTGGTCGGGCAGGCGCTCCACGGTCACCGGGATCATTTTGCCGTCTAAGTCATAGGCCCAGGCGCCATTGATTTTCTGCGCCTTGAACGCATTGTCCTCGGCACCGTGGCCGTAGATCACTTCGATGTTGCCGCGCCGTTGTTCGGTCCACAGGCCATGGGCTGAAGCTTGTGTGGCCAGGAGCAGGCCAAGCAGGGCGAAGGTCTTGGGGTATTTCATGCAGATTTTCCTTTTACAGATCGAGGGTGAGGCTGACGGTAAAGTTGCGCGGCTCGCCGGGGGTAACCCAATAGTTGCTGTAGGAGCGCTCGTAGTATTTTTCGTCGAGGACGTTGTTCAGGTTCAGGCCTACGGTGACGTTGTCGCTGGCCTTGTAATGGGCCAGCAGATCCACGGTGTGGTAGGCCGGCAGTTCGAAATCCTTGCCGGCTTCGCCCGAGCGATCTCCGACATACGTGAACGCCGCGCCGACATCCGAGCCGCGCAGGTGTCCGTCCTGGAATTCGTAGACGCCGAGCAGGCTGCCGCTGTGCTTGGCGACGCCGAGGATCCGGCTGCCTGTGGGAATGGTTTCGTCACCCTCGGTCACTTCTGCGTTGATGTAGGCGAAGGCGCCGATCACCCGAATGGCGTCGGTCAGTTGCCCAGTCACTTGCCAATCGAAACCCTGGCTGCGCGCCTTGCCCATGGCGCGGTTGGTATTGGTGGCCGGGTCCAGCGCCAGGACGTTTTCCTTCTCGATATGGAACGCTGCCAGGGTGGTACTCAAGCGATCGTCGAACAGCTCGCTTTTGATTCCGACTTCATAGCCGACGCCTTCTTCCGGGTCGAAGGATTTACCGCCGGCATCCAAGCCGTTGTTGGGCTTGAACGAGGTGGAGGCGTTGGCGAACAGTCCGAGCGTGGGTGTCAGTTGATACAGCAGGCCGGCCCGTTGTGTGACGGCGTCATGACGCTGGCGGCTGGTGAGCTGCGTGGTCTGGTCGTCGATGCTCTGCTCGAAATGCTCATAACGCACGCCGATCATCCCCCGCAGTTTGTCGGTGAAGACGATCTGGTCCTGGAGGTTCAGGGCACGGCTTTGCACACGCTCGAAAAAGTCTGTGCCGGAGCGCGTGCCGTTGGGTTTCGGCTGGCCGTAGACCGGCTGATAGATATCGATGGGATAAGCGCCGGCGATGGTGGTCACGCGCTCGTTCTTGCGGTAGTCCTCGTATTCAGTGCCGATCAACAACTCATGCTGCCAGGGGCCGAGGTCAAACAGCCCACGCAACTCCAGTTGGGTGATGCTGTCGTGCCAATTGTTGTCGCGCTCGCGGTAACGGCGGTTCACCGTGTGGCCGTCGGCGTTCAGCGGGCGCGCCTCGGAAGCGAAGCCCCAGAGTTCGCCCTGCTTGTAATGGCTGGCCAGGCGCAGTTGCCAGGCGTCGCTGAGCTGATGTTCGAGGGCGGCCTGGAGCAGGTTGTTGTGATTGTCGATGTCGCCGTCGTTGGGTTCGCCCAAAAAGGTCGAGCGGGAAACGCCGCTCCAGCGGTTGTTCGGTGCGACGATGCCGCGGTCGAACGTCGAGCTGTGGCGCACGATTTCGCTTTCCACCAACAGACGCGTGTCAGGGCTCAGTTGCCAACTGATGGACGGGGCTACGAATAAGCGCTTGCTGTCGACGTGATCGCGAAAGCTGTGATTGTCCTCGACCGCCAGGTTGACTCGCGACAACAGGTTGCCTTCGGTGTCCAGTGGCGTGTTGACGTCCAGCGCGGTGCGGTAGCGATCCCAGCTGCCGGCGCTGGTTTGCAGGGTGGTGAAGGCTTCGGGCTGGGGTTTCTTGGTGACAATGTTCACCGTGCCGCCCGGATCGCCGCGTCCATACAGGCTGGCGGCCGGCCCCTTCAGCACTTCAATGCGTTCGATGTTGGCCGCGTCCGGCGTGCTCGGATAGCCGCGGTTTGCACTGAAACCGTCCTTGTAGAACTCCGAAGTCGTGAAGCCGCGCACGCTGTATTCGTAGAGCGTCAGGCCGCCGAAGTTGTTTTGTTTCGACACGCCACCGGCGTATTCCAGCGCCCGTTCGACGTTGGTGCTGCCCAGGTCCTTGAGGACGCTGGCGGGAATCACGCTGATCGATTGCGGGATATCGCGCAGGGCGGTGTCGGTTTTGGTGGCGCTGGCCGAGCGGGTAGCGCGGTAGCCCATTACGGGGCCGGTGGGCGATTCGTACTCGGACGTGACGCTGATGGCGTCCAGCTCCAGTGGTTGGGATTCTTCGGCGTAGACGGGATCGCCCAGCAGGCCGAGGGCCAGGCTGGCGAGAGACATCCGTTTCAGAGATGACATGTTATGTTGTTCCAAATCTTATATTTGAAACAATATAACACTACTAATGAGAATTTATGCTATTTCTGAGTTGCAGAAAAAGTAGAGCCAGGCGCTGTTTTTGTGGCGAGGGGAGCAAGCGCTCATGGAACAAATCACAACCCTGTGATTTTTAAGGCTGGAAATCGATCGTTCCCACGCTCCTGCGTGGGAATGTCGCCAGGGGCGCTCCGCGTTCCGCTTCTGGAAGTGACGCAGACCGTCACGGGATGCATTCCCACGCAGAGCGTGGGAACGATCAAAGACGGGCGCAAGGCCGCCCAAGAAGTAGCTGCAGTTACTGTTCTTCCTTGACCGCCACCGGTGCTGGCGGTGGGCGCAGGCCGATTTCAGCGGTGAGCTTGAGCTCCTTGCCATTGCGCATCACCTGGATGGTGACTTTGTCGGTGGGCTTGATCCGCGCCACCTGGTTCATCGAGCGGCGGCCATCGCCGGCCGGTTCGCCGTCGATGCTCAGGATCACGTCACCCAGTTGCAGGCCGGCCTTCTGCGCCGGGCCGTCGCGGAAAATCCCCGCTACGACGATCCCGGGCCGCCCGGACAAGCCGAAGGATTCGGCCAGTTCCTGGGTCAGCGGCTGGACCTCAATGCCCAACCAGCCACGAATCACCTGACCGTGCTCAATGATGGACTTCATCACTTCCATGGCCAGTTTCACTGGAATGGCGAAACCGATGCCCTGGCTGCCACCGGACTTGGAGAAGATCGCCGTGTTGATCCCGGTGAGGTTGCCGTTGGCATCCACCAGCGCGCCGCCGGAGTTGCCAGGGTTGATCGCGGCATCGGTCTGGATGAAGTCTTCGTAGTTGTTCAGGCCCAGCTGGTTGCGCCCGGTGGCGCTGATGATGCCCATGGTCACGGTCTGGCCGACGCCGAACGGGTTGCCGATGGCCAGGGCGACGTCGCCGATGCGGATACTGTCGGAGCGGCCGATGGTGATGGCCGGCAGGTTCTTGAGGTCGATCTTCAGCACCGCGAGGTCGGTTTCCGGGTCGCTGCCGATCACGCGGGCCAGGGTTTCACGGCCATCCTTGAGGGCGACCACGATCTGGTCGGCACCGGCGGTGACGTGGTTGTTGGTCAACAAATAACCTTCTGGGCTCATGATCACGCCCGAACCCAGGCTCGACTCCATGCGTTTCTGCTTGGGCGAGTTGTCGCCGAAGAAACGCCGGAATTGCGGATCTTCGAACAGCGGGTGGCTGGGTTTGTTGATGACTTTGGTGGTGTACAGGTTGACCACCGCCGGTGCTGCGGTGGTCACGGCGTCGGCATAGGACACCGGCCCCTGTTGCACCGCCTTGGTTTGCGGCGCCTGCTGCAGGTTGACGTCCAGGCTCGGCAGGCCGACCCATTCCGGGTAGCGCTGGATAATCAGTAGAGCGACAAGCACGCCAGCCAACAGCGGCCAGCCGGAAAAACGCAGCGCCTTGAGCATTAAGCACGTCCTACAAAGGTTGCAGGCGGTATGAGACCGCCCATAATGACGCGCATTATACGAGGCCGCGCGTGCCTCTGAACGGGATATTTAGGAGTCTTTTCATGGCCGTAGCCCTGAACACCCTGGTCGAAGAAGCGGACCGCTACCTGGCAAGCAGCCGGATTGCCGATTATTGCCCCAATGGCCTGCAGGTCGAAGGCGCGCCCCAGGTGACGCGCATCGTCAGCGGCGTCACCGCCAGCCAGGCGTTGCTCGATGCCGCCGTGGAGGCCGGTGCCGACCTGATCCTGGTGCATCACGGCTACTTCTGGAAAGGCGAGAACCCCTGTGTCACGGGCATGAAGCAGCGTCGCCTGAAAACGTTACTCAAGCATGACATCAGCCTGCTGGCGTATCACTTGCCGCTGGATTTGCACGCTGAGGTAGGTAACAACGTGCAATTGGCCCGTCAGTTGGACATCACCGTCGAGGGGCCGCTGGATCCGGAAAATCCCAAGGTCGTCGGCCTGGTCGGTTCCCTGTCCGAACCGATGACGCCCCGGGATTTCGCCCGCAAGGTCCAGGAGGTCATGGGCCGCGAGCCGTTGTTGATCGAAGGCGAGCAGATGATCCGCCGGGTCGGCTGGTGCACCGGCGGTGGCCAGGGTTATATCGATCAGGCGGTGCTGGCCGGGGTTGACCTGTACCTCAGCGGCGAGGCGTCGGAGCAGACCTTCCACAGCGCCCGGGAAAACGGCATCAGCTTCATCGCCGCCGGGCACCATGCAACTGAGCGCTATGGTGTGCAGGCGCTGGGCGAGCACCTGGCGCGACGCTTTGCTTTGGAACACATCTTTATCGATTGCCCGAATCCCATTTGATCACGTGTAATCCCCTGTGGGAGCGAGCTTGCTCGCGATAGCGGAGGGTCAGTCAACTTCAATGCCGACTGATACACTGCTATCGCGAGCAAGCTCGCTCCCACAAAAGTCTGTTGCAACGCCCGAACCACCAGGCATATCCATATGCTGTTTCGATCTAGTTGGCGCCCTGATTAGAAGAGGTCGCTGTGCTAGGATTCCCCGCTCGAACACGGCCCGCTGGCCGTTCATAAGAAAGTTTTCGTGAGTAGCCATGGTCGACAAACTGACGCATCTGAAACAGCTGGAGGCGGAAAGCATCCACATCATCCGCGAGGTGGCCGCCGAGTTCGATAACCCGGTGATGCTGTACTCCATCGGTAAAGACTCCGCCGTGATGCTGCACCTGGCACGCAAGGCGTTCTTCCCCGGCAAGCTGCCGTTTCCGGTGATGCACGTCGACACCCGCTGGAAATTCCAGGAAATGTACAAATTCCGCGACCGCATGGTCGAGGAGCTGGGCCTGGACCTGATCACTCACGTGAACCCGGATGGCGTGGCCCAGGGCATCAACCCGTTCACCCACGGCAGTGCCAAGCACACCGACATCATGAAGACCGAAGGCCTCAAGCAGGCCTTGGACAAATATGGTTTCGACGCTGCGTTCGGCGGTGCCCGTCGCGATGAAGAAAAGTCCCGTGCCAAGGAGCGCGTGTACTCGTTCCGCGACAGCAAGCACCGCTGGGACCCGAAGAACCAGCGCCCGGAGCTGTGGAACGTCTACAACGGCAAGGTCAACAAAGGCGAGTCGATTCGCGTGTTCCCGCTGTCGAACTGGACCGAGCTGGACATCTGGCAGTACATCTACCTCGAAGGCATCCCGATCGTGCCGCTGTACTTCGCCGCCGAGCGTGAAGTGATCGAGAAAAACGGCACGCTGATCATGATCGACGACGAGCGCATCCTCGAGCACCTGTCCGACGAAGAAAAAGCTCGCATCGTCAAAAAGAAAGTGCGTTTCCGTACCCTTGGCTGCTACCCGTTGACGGGCGCGGTGGAGTCCGAGGCTGAAAGCCTGACGGACATCATTCAGGAAATGCTCCTGACGCGAACTTCCGAGCGCCAGGGCCGGGTCATCGACCACGATGGCGCAGGCTCGATGGAAGATAAGAAACGTCAGGGTTATTTCTAAGGGGTTGTCATGTCGCACCAATCTGATTTGATCAGCGAGGACATCCTCGCCTACCTGGGCCAGCACGAGCGCAAAGAGCTGCTGCGTTTCCTGACCTGCGGTAACGTCGACGACGGCAAGAGCACCCTGATCGGGCGCCTGCTGCACGACTCCAAGATGATCTATGAAGATCACTTGGAAGCTATCACCCGCGATTCGAAAAAAGTCGGCACCACCGGTGACGACATCGACCTGGCGTTGCTGGTCGATGGCCTGCAGGCCGAGCGCGAGCAAGGCATCACCATCGATGTTGCGTACCGCTACTTCTCCACCGCCAAGCGCAAATTCATCATTGCCGATACGCCCGGTCATGAGCAGTACACCCGCAACATGGCCACCGGTGCGTCCACCTGTGACCTGGCGATCATCCTGGTAGATGCCCGTTACGGCGTGCAGACCCAGACCCGTCGCCACAGTTTCATTGCCTCGTTGCTGGGCATCAAGCACATCGTCGTGGCCATCAACAAGATGGACCTCAAGGACTTCGACCAGGGCGTGTTCGAGTCGATCAAGGCCGACTACCTGAAGTTCGCCGAAGGCTTGAAGATGAAGCCCACCAGCATGCACTTCGTGCCGATGTCTGCCCTCAAGGGCGACAACGTGGTGAACAAGTCCGAGCGCTCGCCGTGGTACACCGGCCAGTCGCTGATGGAAATCCTCGAGACCGTGGAAGTGGCGGGCGACCGTAACTTCACCGACCTGCGCTTCCCGGTGCAGTACGTCAACCGTCCGAACCTGAACTTCCGCGGTTTCGCCGGCACCCTCGCCAGCGGCATCGTGCACAAGGGCGACGAAGTGGTGGTGTTGCCGTCGGGCAAGAGCAGCCGCGTGAAATCCATCGTCACCTTCGAAGGCGAGCTGGAGCACGCCGGCCCTGGCCAAGCGGTGACGCTGACCATGGAAGACGAAATCGACATCTCCCGTGGCGACTTGCTGGTGCATGCCGACAACGTGCCGCCGGTGACCGACAGCTTCGAAGCGATGCTGGTGTGGATGGCCGAAGAGCCGATGCTGCCGGGCAAGAAATACGACATCAAGCGCGCCACCAGCTATGTGCCGGGCTCGATTGCCAGCATCGTCAACAAGGTCGATGTGAACACCCTGGAAGAAGGTCCTGCCAGCGCGTTGCAGCTCAACGAAATCGGCAAGGTGAAGATCGCCCTCGATGCACCGATCGCCCTGGACGGTTACGAGAGCAACCGCACCACTGGCGCGTTCATCATCATCGATCGGCTGACCAACGGTACGGTCGGCGCCGGCATGATCGTGGCCCAGCCGTTGGCCCATGGCAGCAGCACGCACCACGGAAAACTGGCCCATGTGTCGGTAGAAGAACGCGCCCAGCGCTTCGGCCAGCAACCGGCCACGGTGCTGTTCAGTGGCCTGTCGGGCGCGGGCAAAAGCACGCTGGCCTATGCGGTGGAACGCAAGTTGTTCGACATGGGCCGTGCGGTCTTCGTCCTCGATGGCCAGAACCTGCGCCATGACTTGAACAAAGGCCTGCCGCAGGACCGTGCCGGGCGTACCGAGAACTGGCGCCGTGCGGCCCACGTTGCCCGTCAGTTCAACGAAGCCGGCCTGCTGACCCTCGCCGCGTTCGTTGCGCCGAATGCCGAAGGACGTGAGCAGGCCAAGGACCTGATTGGTCGGGAGCGTCTGTTGACGGTCTACGTCCAGGCCTCGCCGACGGTGTGTGCCCAGCGTGATCCGCAAGGGCTGTATGCCGCTGCTGGCGACAACATTCCAGGCGAATCCTTCCCGTACGACGTGCCGCTGGATGCCGACCTGGTGATCGACACCCAGTCGCTGACGCTGGAAGAGAGCGTCAAGCAAGTGCTGGATCTGCTGCGCAAGCGTGGGGCGATCTAAGTAACGCCGCTGTAACTGAAAGCCCGCAGATGAGTGATCATCTGCGGGCTTTTTGGTGTCTGGAGGGACGCGATCGCGGGCAAGCTCCCCGCAGGGGATTGTCAGTGAACACAAGATTGGCGTTCACACCAATCCTATGCGGGAGCGAGCTTGCTCGCGATGAGGCCAGGGCAACCACCTCAAGACTTGGCGGGATACTCGCGATGCATCTGCCCAAGCAACGCATCCTTGTCCTGCCACAACTGATTGATCCAGCCCTGGAATTCCAGGCGATACACACCATCCTGATCGTAGTTCTTGCCGATGAACTGCGGCGGGATCTGCAGTTCCTGGAAATGCACCACCACCTCGTCCACCTTGCCGCAGAGCAAATCCCAATACCCCGGACGTCCGCCCGGATAATGGATCGTCACGTTGATGATCGACTCCAGTTGCTCACCCATGGCATCGAGTACAAACGCGATGCCGCCGGCCTTGGGCTTGAGCAGGTAGCGAAATGGTGACTGCTGCTGGGCATGCTTGCCTTCGGTGAAACGCGTGCCTTCGACGAAGTTGAAGATGCCCACCGGGTTGTCGCGAAACTTCGCGCAGGTCTTGCGGGTGGTTTCCAGGTCCTTGCCTTTCTTTTCCGGGTGCTTTTCCAGGTACGCCTTGGAATAACGTTTCATGAACGGGAACCCCAGCGCCCACCAGGCCAGGCCGATCACCGGCACCCAGATCAACTCCTGCTTGAGGAAAAACTTCAATGGCCGGACGCGCCGGTTCAGCACGTACTGCAACACCATGATGTCGACCCAGCTCTGGTGGTTGCTGGTGACCAGGTACGAGTGCTGGTAGTCCAGGCCTTCCAGGCCGCTGAGGTGCCAGCGGGTATGGCGCAGCAGGTTCATCCAGGCTTTGTTGTTGCTGATCCAGGTTTCGTGGATGTGGCCCATCAGCCAGTCGGTGCAGCGCTGGGCGGCGGGGAAGGGCAGCAACAGTTTGAAAATCGCCACGATGAACAGCGGCGTGCAGCAGGCGATAGTGTTCAGTGCCAACAGCAGCGAGGCAATCACGCCGCGCAATGGGGCAGGCAGGAAATCCAGCATTTAAATATCCAGGGGTCGGTTGGCGGCTTGGATCGCGGTCAGGGCGATGGTGTACACGATGTCGTCGACCTGGGCGCCGCGCGGCAAGTCGTTCACCGGTTTGCGCAGGCCTTGCAGCATCGGCCCGAGGCTGACGCAATCGGCGCTGCGTTGCACAGCCTTGTGGGTGGTGTTGCCGGTGTTCAGGTCCGGGAAGATGAATACCGTCGCCCGGCCGGCCACCTGGCTGTTGGGCGCCAGTTGCCGCGCCACGGTTTCGTTGGCGGCGGCGTCGTACTGCAGCGGGCCGTCGATCAGCAAGCCGTGTTGCGCCTCGTGGGCCAGCAAGGTGGCTTCGCGGACTTTCTCCACTTCCTCGCCACTGGCCGATTCGCCGCTGGAATAGCTGAGCATCGCCACCCGTGGGGTGATGCCGAACGCGGCGGCCGAGTCGGCGCTTTGCAGGGCGATCTCCGCCAGTTCCGCCGCACTGGGGTGCGGGTTCATCACGCAGTCGCCGTACACCAGCACTTCTTCGGGGAACAGCATGAAAAACACCGAGGACACCAGGGAGCAACCCGGCGCGGTCTTGATCAGTTGCAAGGCGGGGCGGATGGTGTTGGCGGTGGAGTGGATGACCCCGGACACGAGGCCGTCGACCTCGTCGAGCGCCAGCATCATGGTGCCGATCACCACGGTGTCTTCCAGTTGCTGCTCAGCCATCGGCGCGTTCAGGCTCTTGCTCTTGCGCAACCGCACCATGGGCTCGACGTAACGCTCGCGAATCGAGTCCGGGTCGAGAATCTCCAGCCCCGGCGGCAGTTCGATGCCTTGGGCACGGGCCACTGCTTCGACGTCGGCCGGTTTGGCCAGCAGCACACAGCGGGCGATGCCTCGGGCCTGGCAAATCGCGGCGGCCTGTACGGTCAGCGGTTCGCTGCCTTCAGGCAGCACGATGCGTTTGTTGGCGGCCTGGGCTCGCTGGATCAACTGATAGCGGAACACCGCCGGCGACAGGCGCATTTCCCGGGGTGTGCCACAGCGCTGGTGCAGCCACTTGGCGTCCAGGTGGCTGGCGACAAAGTCGGTGATGATCTCCGCGCGCTCGCGGTCGTCGATCGGGATTTCCTTGTTCAGGCTGTTGAGCAGGTTGGCGGTGTCATAAGAACCGGTGCTCACCGACAGCACCGGCAACCCGGCCTGCAAGGCGCCTCGGCACAGGTCCATGATACGTGGGTCGGGCAGGGTGTCGCTGGTCAGCAACAGGCCGGCCAGCGGCACGCCATTGATCGCGGCCAGGCTCACCGCGAGGATGATGTCGTCGCGATCGCCGGGGGTCACCACCAGTACGCCGGGCTTGAGCAACTCCACGGTGTTGCGCATGGTGCGCGCGCAAATGATGATGTTGCTCATGCGCCGGGTTTCGTAATCCCCGGCGTTGAGCACCTGCGCGCCCATCAGGTCGGCCACGTCGCGGGTGCGCGGGGCGTTGAGTTCGGGGCGGAAAGGGATGCAACCGAGCAGGCGGAAATCGCCGCTGCGCAACAGCGGCGAGTGTTCCTTGAGGCGTGCGGAAAACGCTTCCATGCTTTCGTCGGTACGGACCTTGTTCAGGATCACCCCGAGGACCTTCGGGTCCTTCGGTCCACCGAACAACTGGGCCTGCAATTCCACCCGGCCGGACAGCTCGGTCAGCACTTCGTTTTCCGGGGCCGACACCAGGATGACCTCGGCGTCCAGGCTCTTGGCCAGGTGCAGGTTGACCCGGGCGGCGTAACTGGCGTTGCGGGTCGGGACCATGCCCTCGACGACCAGCACGTCCTTGCCAATGGCGGCCTGTTGGTAAAGGGTGATGATTTCTTCCAGCAGTTCGTCGAGCTGGCCGTCGCCCAGCATGCGCTCGACGTGAGCCAGGCCCAGGGGTTGTGGCGGCTTGAGGCCGTGGGTCCGGGCCACCAGCTCAGTGGAGCGCTCCGGCCCGGTATCGCCGGGGTGGGGTTGGGCGATGGGTTTGAAAAAGCCGACTTTCAGCCCGGCCCGTTCGAGGGTACGCACCAGCCCGAGGCTGATGGAGGTCAGACCCACACCAAAATCGGTGGGCGCGATAAAAAAAGTTTGCATGCGGATTCTCTAAGGGTGCATGGCAAGGGCGAGGCTATAACTGCCGTCTACCGTCAATTCAGTCGCCAAGGTTATCGCTAACCGGGGCCTGTGCGCACCAGCCACAGTCAAAGGGCTGGCCTATTTTTTCAATGCGTTGCGCGGGGTCCAGCACCCAGGCACGGGACTGCCACGGTGGCTGGTGGCGCAGATGCTGGGTGTGGCCACAGGACAGCTCGGCCACCCAGTGTCCGTCTTCGTCCTGATGCAAACCCGTGACCGTCGGTCTGTTCGAGCAAGCCCGTTTGTCCGGGTTCCGTTCGCTTTCGGGCAAATCCTTGTTTAGACTTGTCCGTTCTTCATTCTTATGCAAAAGGTCTCGCCCCATGCTGATCGCCGCCAATAAGGCTGTCTCCATCGACTATACCCTGACCAACGACGCTGGTGAGGTCATCGACAGCTCTGCCGGCGGCGCTCCGCTGGTCTACCTGCATGGCGCAGGCAACATCATCCAGGGCTTGGAAAAAGCCTTGGAAGGTAAAACTGTCGGTGACGACTTGAACGTGACCGTTGAACCCGAAGACGCTTATGGCGAGTACTCCGCCGAACTGGTCAGCACCCTGAGCCGCAGCATGTTCGAAGGCGTGGATGAACTGGAAGTGGGCATGCAGTTCCACGCGTCGGCACCCGATGGCCAGATGCAGATCGTCACCATCCGCGATCTGGAAGGCGATGACGTTACCGTTGACGGTAACCACCCACTGGCCGGCCAGCGCTTGAACTTCAAAGTCAAGATCGTTGACATCCGCGACGCCAGCCAGGAAGAAATCGCTCATGGTCACGTCCATGGCGAAGGTGGCCATCACCACTGATTTCTGCGCTACGCTCAAGTGAACTGGAGAGGCGCCATACGGCGCCTTTTTAGTCGGTTGCTGTTAGCATCGTCCCAAGGCTGTTTCGAAAAGATATGCAAACCTGGAGTTCGTCATGAGTGCTTTTCACGACCTTAATCTGAAAGCCCTGGATGGTCAGGACCTTCCTCTGGCGCCTTTCAAGGGGCAAGTCGTGCTGGTGGTCAACGTCGCCTCCAAATGTGGCCTGACGCCGCAGTACGCTGCGTTGGAAAATCTCTACCAGCAATACAAGGCCAAAGGCTTCACCGTGCTGGGCCTGCCCTGCAATCAGTTCGCCGGGCAAGAACCGGGGACGGAGCAGGATATCCAAGCGTTCTGCAGCCTCAACTACGGCGTGTCATTTCCGCTGTCCAGCAAGCTGGAAGTGAACGGTCATGGCCGTCATCAGTTGTACCGCCTGCTGGCGGGCGAGGGCGCCGAGTTTCCCGGGGACATTACCTGGAACTTCGAAAAATTCCTGCTCGGCAAGGACGGTCGGGTGTTGGCGCGTTTTTCGCCACGCACGGCGCCTGATGATCCGGCCGTGATCCAGGCGATCGAGAAAGCGTTGGTCTGAAAGCCAGGCAGCAAACCCTGTAGCGAGGGGATGAATCACCTCGCCACAGGTCATGCGCCTGGCTTACGTTGGATCCAGCCCACCGAATGTCGATCATCTTGGCTACCTTCTGATCCTTGATCACCCAAATCAATAGTGCTACCCAGCACTGGGCATGCCACATATTATCGCCGTCATATCGACCTGCGACCTTGTCCCGTGGAGTGCCCCCATGCCTGCAAAAGCCTTGTTCAAACCCTTCCACCTCGGCACATTCGAGCTGCCGACCCGGGTGGTGATGGCGCCAATGACTCGTTCGTTTTCGCCCGGCGGCGTGCCCAATGCCAAGGTCGTCGAGTATTACCGTCGTCGCGCGGCGGCCGGGGTCGGCTTGATCATCACCGAGGGCACGACCGTTGGGCACAAGGCCTCCAATGGTTATCCGAACGTCCCGCATTTCTATGGCGATGCTGCGCTGGCCGGTTGGAAAAAAGTGGTGGATGCCGTGCACGCCGAAGGCGGCAAGATCGTTCCGCAGTTGTGGCATGTGGGCAACGTGCGACGCCTCGGCACCGAGCCGGATGCCAGCGTGCCGGGCTATGGTCCGACCGAAAAGCTCAAGGACGGTCAGGTGGTGGTCCACGGCATGACTCAGGCCGATATCGACGAGGTCATCGCCGCGTTCGCCCAGGCAGCGAAAGATGCCCAGAGCATCGGCATGGACGGTGTGGAAATTCATGGCGCCCACGGTTACCTGGTGGACCAATTCTTCTGGGAAGGCAGCAACCAGCGCACCGACGGCTACGGCGGTAGTCTGGCCAACCGTTCGCGCTTCGCGATCGAACTGATCCGTGCCGTACGCGCAGCAGTAGGCGAGGGCTTTCCAATCATTTTCCGTTTCTCTCAATGGAAGCAGCAGGATTACACCGCGCGCCTGGTGCAAACCCCTGAAGCCTTGGGCGAGTTTCTCAAGCCGCTGTCCGAAGCCGGCGTGGATATTTTCCACTGCTCGACACGGCGCTTCTGGGAGCCGGAGTTCGAAGGCTGCGAGCTGAACCTGGCCGGCTGGACCCGCAAACTCACCGGCAAGCCCACCATCACCGTCGGCAGCGTCGGCCTGGATGGCGAGTTCCTGCAGTTCATGGTCAACACCGATAAAGTCGCGCAACCGGCCAGCCTGGAGAAACTGCTGGAGCGCCTGAACAATGATGAGTTCGACCTGGTGGCGGTGGGGCGTGCACTGCTGGTGGATCCGGACTGGGCGCAAAAAGTGCGTGAAGGCCGGGAACAGGAGATCTTGCCGTTCAGTCGTGAGGCGTTGATGACGTTGGTCTAAGCGATACCTGAACTGACGCTATCGCGAGCAGGCTCGCTCCCACAGTGGTTCTGGGTTGAACACAAGATATGTGTCCGCTGGAGATCGAATGTGGGAGCGAGCCTGCTCGCGATGGCGATCTAAAAAACACTGAACAACTCAGGGCACGGTCGGCGCAGCAGGCATCACCTGCTCACCCACACAAACCCCGCGCAACTGCGCCTCGAATTGCTCGATCACTGACGCCCAGCCCTGGCGGCTGGCATGTTGGCGGGCATTGAGCCGCACGCAACGCAACGCCTCGCGCTCCTCCAGCAGCCAACGGGCTGCATCGCAGAACGCTTCCTCGTCCCCTGGCATCGCCAGCACGCCGTTGTAACCATGGCGGATGTGCTGCGCCGCGGCGGCTTGATCGTAGGCCACCACGGCCAGTCCGGATGCCAGCGCCTCCAATACGACATTGCCGAAGGTCTCGGTCAGGCTCGGAAAGACAAACACATCCCCTGACGCATAGTGGCTGGCCAGCGCTTCGCCGCGCTGGGCCCCACAAAAGATCGCACCGGGCAGTTGCTGTTCCAGCACGACGCGTTGCGGGCCGTCACCGACCACCACCAATTTCATCCGCCGCTGTGGGAAAGCGCTGCACAGCGTGTCGAAACTGCGCTTGAGTAGCCCGAGGTTTTTCTCCTGGGCCAGACGCCCGACATGGATTACCGCGATGTCGTCATCGCCCAGGCCCCAGGCCTCACGCAGGCTTGCCGAGCGTTTGACCGGATGAAACAGCTGGCTGTCCACGCCGCGCGACAACAGCGCTACGCGTTCGAAATGGCGCCGTTCCAGTTCCAGGCGCTGGCTGAGGCTGGGTACCAGGGTCAGGGTGGAGCGGTTGTGAAACCAGCGCAGGTAATGGGTGAGCACACGACTTAACAATCCAAAGCCGTATTGCTGGGTGTATTGCTGGAAATTGGTGTGGAAGCCGCTGACCACCGAGATGCCCAGGCGCCGTGCCGCGCGCAACGCCGATAAACCCAGCGGGCCTTCCGTGGCGATGTACAGCACATCTGGACGATGACGTTTCCAGCGCCGCAACAGTTTGTGCACCGAAGCCTGGCCCCACTGCAAGCCCGGATACCCCGGCAGCGGCCAGCCCCGGCACAACAACTGATCGTCGCTGGCCTGGCGTGGATCACCGGCCTGGCGCGGACGTATCAGTTCCACTTGGTGTCCGCGTGCGCGCAGGCCGTCGTACAGGCGGCCCAGGGTATTGGCCACACCGTTGATTTCGGGCGCGAAGGTCTCGGTGACGAGCGTGATGTGCAGGTGTGTGGTCATGACCCCAGTGTCGACCGGGGCCATTTCGTCATTGTGACGCGAGGATGATGGATTTGTGACCGCTTCAGCCCTGACGGGCCAACGCGGTCTCGGCGCCTTGCTCGCGCACCCAGAACAAAGTCGCCCCGGCCACTGCCGCCGGCATCATCAGGATGTTGACCACCGGGATCAGCAGCACCAGGTACACGCTGCCGCCAAAGCCCAGGCTCTGCCAGCGTTTCTCCCGCAGCCAGGCGAGCATTTCGTTCCAGCCCAGCTTGTGGTTGTCCGCCGGATAGTCGATGTACTGGATCGCCATCATCCACACGCCGAACAACAACCACAGCGGTGCGGCGACGATATTGATCACGGGGATGAATGACAGCACGAAAAGCCCCAAGGCACGAGGCAGGAAATAGCCGAGCTTGCGCGCCTCCCGGGACAATGTACGGGGGATCATGGCGACCAGTTCGCCCCAACTGAAGTCCGGAAAGTCGTCGGTGCCACGGATGACCACTTCGACTTTCTCCGCGAGAAAGCCGTTGAATGGCGCGGCGATGATGTTGGCGAGCATGGTGAAGGTGAAAAACACCATCAGTACCACGAGCACCACGAACAGCGGCCAGAGGACGTAGCTGAGGAAGCTCAGCCAATCCGGCAGTGACGGCATCAGTGTGTCGACCCACAGGCTGAATTGATGGCCGGCCAGGTAGATCAACCCGACGAACAGCACCAGGTTGATTGCCAGCGGCAAGAGTACGAACAAACGCAGGCCCGGGCTCAGGACCAGCTTGAGGCCCTCGCGCAAATATTGCGGGCCGGACAGGACGGGGGCGGGCATGACAAGCTCCAAGCGAAGGTGAACGCGCCGACCTTACCGGCTTTGCCCTGTGTGGGAAAGCGGCGACATGGCGTGTAACAAAGGTTTATGGAAAGGGGTGCCCTATTGAACGGTCGTCTGCGGATAGAGCTCACCTATGAGCTGGATTGTTAATCCGTATTTCCTTAATCTTCCCACCCTCGATACGCTGCACCCATTCTTTTTCAGGACTGTCGAACCCAAGCCTTCCCCAAGTGCATCAACGGTCCTTTTTTATTTGCGCCGCTCACCCCGGCGTTCCGGCCCGCAAGGTCCGGTCAACAGGAGCAGGTCATGTCTGAAGTGCGTCATTCGCGAGTGATTATTCTCGGTTCCGGCCCTGCCGGTTACAGCGCTGCGGTGTATGCGGCCCGTGCCAACCTCAAGCCACTGCTGATCACCGGCATGCAGGCCGGCGGTCAATTGACCACCACCACTGAAGTCGACAACTGGCCGGGCGACGTTCACGGCCTGACCGGCCCGGCGTTGATGGAGCGTATGAAAGAACACGCCGAGCGCTTCGAGACCGAAATCGTTTTCGACCACATCAATGCCGTGGATTTCGCCGCCAAGCCGTACACCCTGACTGGCGACAGCGCGACCTACACCTGCGATGCCCTGATCATCGCCACCGGCGCCAGCGCTCGTTACCTGGGCCTGCCGTCGGAAGAAACCTTCATGGGCAAAGGCGTTTCCGCCTGCGCCACCTGCGACGGTTTCTTCTACCGCAACAAGCCAGTGGCCGTGGTTGGTGGTGGTAACACCGCCGTCGAGGAAGCCCTGTACCTGGCCAACATCGCCAGCACGGTCACCCTGATCCACCGCCGCGAAACCTTCCGCGCCGAGAAGATCCTGATCGACAAGCTCAATGCCCGTGTCGCCGAAGGCAAGATCATCCTCAAGCTCAACGCGACCCTGGACGAAGTGCTGGGCGACAACATGGGTGTGACCGGTGCCCGCTTGAAAAACAACGACGGCAGCTTCGATGAGATCAAGGTCGACGGCGTATTCATCGCCATCGGCCACACCCCGAACACCTCGTTGTTCGAAGGCCAGCTGGAGCTCAAGGACGGCTACCTGGTGGTCAAGGGCGGCCGCGACGGTAACGCCACCGCCACCAGCGTCGAAGGCATCTTCGCCGCTGGTGACGTGGCCGACCACGTCTACCGCCAAGCCATCACCTCCGCCGGCGCCGGTTGCATGGCAGCCCTGGATACCGAGCGTTACCTGGACGGCCTGCAGAACGCTTCGTTCTGATCCGTCAGGCATGAAGAAACCGGCTTCGGCCGGTTTTTTCATGCCTGGATTCTGTCGGTGCCCCCTGTGGGAGCGAGCTTGCTCGCGATGGCGCCAGGTCAGTCGACATCGATGTTGACTGATACACCGTCATCGCGAGCAAGCTCGCTCCCTCAGGTTTTTTGTGTGGTCAGAAACACCGCATTTCAGGCGAGCTTCGCCAGGCATGTTTCCAGAATATCCAACCCTTCCTCCAACACCACCGCCTCGGTCGTCAACGGTGCCAGCAGCCGGATGATGTGCCGCGATTTACCGCTGGGCATCAGCAGCAAGCCCGACTCTCGCGCCAGGGCCAGCAGTTGTGTCAGTTGCGCCGATGCCGGGCTGCCGTCGGCGTGGGCCAGTTCGAGGCCGCGCATGGCGCCGACGCCGGTCAGGCGGCCCAGGTATGGCGTCAGGCCACGGCTGCGCCAGGATTCGTAGCGGCTGACGATCGCTTCTTCCTGTTGCGTGCCCCAGGCTTGCAGGTTCGCGTCGCTCATTTCGTCCAGGGTTGCCAGTGCGGCGGCGCAGGCGATGGGGTTGCCGGAATAGGTGCCGCCCAGTCCACCCTTGGGCAGGTTGTCCAGCAGCGCCTTGCGCCCCACTACTGCGCCGAGGGGCACACCGCCGGCGATGCTTTTGCCCAGCAGAATCAGGTCGGGCTCAATGCCCAGTCGCGAGAACGCAAAACGCTTGCCGGTGCGGCCGAAGCCGGACTGGATTTCATCGATGATCAGTACAATGCCTTTGTCGTCGCAAAACTGCCGCAGGGCTTGGGCGAAAGGCACGTCCATCGCCAGGAAACCGGCTTCGCCCTGCACCGGCTCGACGATGAAACAAGCGACGTCGTTCACGTCGATCTCGACGCTGAACAGCCGCTCCATGGCCTTCAAGGCCTCTGCGCAGGTGACGCCGTTGTCCTGGCTAGGGTAGGGCAGGTGATACACCGGTCCAGGCAGTACGCCGACTTTCTGTTTGTAGGGCGCGACCTTGCCGTTGAGATTGAGAGTGGCCAGGGTGCGGCCGTGGAACCCTCCATCAAACGCGATGACGGCGGTGCGGCCCGTGGCGCCGCGTACGATCTTCAAGGCGTTCTCCGCCGCCTCGGCGCCGCTGTTGGTGAGCATGCCACTGACCGGGTAATCCACCGGTACAAACGCCGTCAGGCGCTCCATCAGTTCAATGTAGGGGGCGTGGGGCGCGGCATTGAACGCGTAGTGGGTCAGTCGGGTGGCTTGTGCGCGGATCGCCTCGACGATGCGTGGATGGCAATGGCCGAGGTTCAACACGCCGATGCCGCCGACGAAATCGATGTAGCGCTTGCCGTCGGTGTCCCAGACCTCGGCGTTTTTGCCGTGGCTGAGGCTGACGGGATGCACGATGGAAATCGATTGGCTGATGGTTTCGCTGCTCATGGATGACGGCTCGGAGGAAGGAAAGATTTCCTGTATCTAAGCCGCGAGCAGAGGGGCCCGGCAAACGAAATAAAGTTGCCGGGTCAATCTTAAAAGTCGGGATGTGGGTAGGTGTTGGTCAGCAAGGATGAATGGGGCCCTTGTGGCGCGGGCATAACCCCCCTCACCACAAAAAGCCGGGCTCAGATCAGCGCCGTTGCAGCGGCTGCGCCTCGAACTTCACACCCGCCAACCCATGGCCCATCAACGCCCGGATATTGCCGTGATCACTGCCCTCGGGCGTGGCCAGTACCGAACGATAGTGTTCGCCAAACGCCAGCAGCGCCTCTTCATCGCTCAAGCCCTCGAGCAGGGCCAGGCCCAGGGTCTTGCAGGAGCCTTCGTTCTGCCCGGCGGCGTTGTGCACGCCACCGTTGTCGAATGCTTGGGGCTGGTAGTCGTAACCGGCGGCGATAAAGGCCAGGGTGTCGGCGAAGACGTGTTCGCCACTCTTGAGACTGGCGCGCAGGGTGTTCAGGTCAGGCATCGGGTTTTCCTTTGGCGAACGCCGCTTGCTGTTCGGCGCTGGCTTCTTTTTGGTATTGGGCTTTCCACTCGGCGTACGGCATGCCGTAGACCACTTCGCGAGCGTCGTCGAGGCTGACCTCGATCTGGCGTTCATCGGCGGCGGCCTTGTACCACTTGGACAGGCAGTTGCGGCAGAAACCGGCGAGGTTCATCAGGTCGATGTTCTGTACATCCTTGCGGCTGTCCAGGTGGGCAACCAATCGGCGGAAAGCGGCGGCTTCAAGCTCGAGGCGTTGTTGATCGTTCATGGTGTTCTCTGGCGAACAGCTTCAAGCGGCGTGCTTCAAGCTGCGGGATGGATTGCAGTGGTGACAAGCTTACCGCTTGAGGCCTGCGGCTGAAAACGTGCAGCTCAGCGGCTCGCCGCAAGGGTGATCGACACCGACTCGGCAAATCGCAGTGCGTGGGGCTTGTCGACTTCGACCTCGGCATACAGCACCGACTCGTTGGCCATGACCAGGTCGAGCAATTCCTGGGTCAGGCGTTCGAGCAGCGCGAAACGGTTACCTTCCACATGGGCGATGATCGCCTTGGTGATAGTGCGATAGTTCAGCGCGTGGTCGATGTCGTTGTCACGCACCGCTTCCTGGGCGGCGTAGAGGATGGTCAGGTTGATCAGCACATCCTGCTTGTTGAGGATTTCATCCTCGTTGATACCGATGAAGGTGCGCAGGCGCAGGTCCTTGACCTTGATGCGCGCCATGGCGGGCTGAAGTTGTGGCATTTATTGGCTCCGTCGAATCAATTGCAGGAACTCCTGGCGGGTGGTGCTGGACTCGCGAAAGGCGCCGAGCATCACCGAGGTGTTCATGGTCGAGTTCTGTTTTTCGACACCGCGCATCATCATGCACATGTGCTGGGCTTCGATCACCACCGCCACGCCAGCGGCCTGGGTGACCTGCTGCACCGCGTCGGCGATTTGCCGGGTGAGGTTTTCCTGGATTTGCAGGCGGCGGGCGAACATGTCCACCAACCGGGCAATTTTCGACAGCCCCAGGACCTTGCCCGTAGGAATATAAGCCACATGGGCCTTGCCGATGAAGGGCAGCAGGTGATGTTCGCACAGGGAATAAAGTTCGATGTCGGCGACAATCACCATTTCATCGCTGTCCGAGGCGAACAGGGCGCCATTGACGATCTGCTCGACGCTCTGTTCATAGCCGTGGCAAAGGTACTGCATGGCCTTGGCCGCGCGCACCGGGGTGTCCAGCAAGCCTTCGCGTTCCGGGTCTTCGCCCAGGCCGATGAGGATCTCGCGATAGTTCTGGGGCAGGGATAACGCCATGGGGCATCCTCGAAACAAGGCTATTTGACGTGCCGCCCGCCGTTGACGGTCAGGGTCGTGCCGGTGACATAGGGATTGTCCAGCAGATAACGCAGGCTCTGGTAGATCACTTCGCTGCCGGGTTCGATACCCAGCGCCGACTTGGCCAGGGCCTTGGCACGGTAAGCCGCGTCGTCTTCGGGATTGAACAGTAGCAGGGCCGGGGCGATACCGTTGACCTTGATGGCCGGCGCGTACTTCGCTGCAAACGACAGGGTCAGGCTTTCGAGACCGGCCTTGGTGGCGCAATAGGCGATGTGTTTGCTGCTGCCTTTGCGTGTCACATCATCGCTGATGTGCACGATATCCGCCGGGGTTGAACGTTGCAGCAGTTCGGCGCAATGCAGGTTGATCAGGTAAGGCGCGAGCATATGCACCCCGAACATGGCATTGAAAGCGTCCGCTTCGTCGCCCGGGGCTTCGGCCAGCCACGCCGAGGCGTTGTGCACGATGGCCCGCAGGCGTTGGGTGTGCTGCTTGAGCTGTTCGATAAAACTCAGGATCCCGGCTTCGCTGGATAACTCGGCGAACAGCACGGTCGCCCCCATGTCACGCAGCGTCTGCACGCCCGGGCGTTCGGTGCGGTAAGTGGCGATCACCGGTTGGCCGTCTTCGAGCAATCGCCGGGCGCAATGCAGGCCGACGCGCTGGGCGGCGCCAGTGATCAGGATCGGAGCGGTGGCGCTGGACATAGGGCGGCTCGGTTCACGGCAAGAGCGAAACTATAACAGCGACGCGGGGCGGGTCCTATGTACAAAGGTGAATCCAGTGCTGTCTTGTGGGAGCGAGCTTGCTCGCGATAGCTGTGTGACCGTCAGCGAAGATATTGAAGGTCAGGCCGCTATCGCGAGCAAGCTCGCTTCCACAGTGGCGGCATCAGTGATTCTGAGCCGCCGGCAACGTCCGCTGTGGCGCGCCGTTGAGCCAGTTCGCCAGCAGATGGGTCGACATCGGGATAAACAGGTAGACCATCAGCGGCGTCAGGATCAGCGTGCTGATGAACACGCGGCTCAACAAGCCCAGTTCGCCCAGCAGTGGCCCCAACAGGAAATTGAACAACAGCGACACGGGAAAAAACGCGAGCCATATGGCCACGGCTTGTTTCCAGCGCGGCGGACGCTGGCCAACGGTGCCAAACCAACCATCGATACCACGCACCCGGTGTTCGGAGGGGTGGGCGAACAGATCGCTGCCACGTCCCAGCCAGGCCGTACGTGAGGCGGAATGTTCCCAGGTGTGCAGGGTCTGCTCGTCGGCGAAGCGGAAAATGATCTGGAACTCATCGTCCTGGGGCGGTGGTGCAAGTACGCCGGAGCCCAGGTAGCCAGGGAAGTCAGTGGCCAATCGTTCGCCTTCACGCAACCAGGCGATCAGGTCCTGATAGCGTCCATTGGCGACGCGGCGGGCAACCATCAGGGTGACGGGTGAGGTAGACATCATGCATCTCCGTAAGACAGGCGCGGCACTCCGGGTAGGAGGTTCGCGGGGGACGCCCCGGGGTGGTGGGTAGCGTCTGGTCACCAAAAAACAGGCAAGGATTATTCCTGATCGAACGAAATACAACAAAACTGCATATCGGTAATGTTTCTTGTTGTCATCATATGACTCGGAGGGAGTAAACTGGGATCCAATTTGCCAGCCGGACTTGTCTGCCAAAATGAGCGTAATCACAGAAGATAACTTCGTTTTCCAGGCGTCGGGTGCCTTCAAGCGGGAGGATTTGTTCCCCATCCGCGAAGTGGCGCGCTTGACCGGTGTTAACCCGGTGACCCTGCGCGCATGGGAGCGTCGCTACGGTCTGATCCAGCCCACCCGCACCGAAAGCGGGCATCGCCTGTATTCCTTGGGCGATATCGAAAAGGTACGTAGCATCCTGGCCTGGATCGAGCGCGGGGTGGCTGTCAGCAAAGTAGGAAAGATCCTGGCGAAGACCGAGTCGGTGCAGCCGGTCTCTGTATTGATTTCATCGGAGCTGGTAAGAGCCGACTACGCCCAGTGGCAACAACAGGTGGCGAACGCGGTTGGCACCTTTGACGATATAGAGCTGGATCGCATCTACGGACAGATTTTTTCCACCTACGCGGTCCCGATCATCTTCCAGGACATCCTGATGCCGCTCTGGCGACAACTGCTGCAACGCCAGCAGGAGTTCGGGCAAACCAGCGAATGGGTGTTCTTCGATGGCTTCCTGCGTTCGCGCATCATCCAACGACTCTTGTTCAAGCGCGAGGGCCATTCCCGACGAGTCCTGGTCAGCGCCATCTCCGGTCAATGCCGCGAACTCGAGTTGCTGCTCACGGCGCTGTTCTTGTCCAAGGCGGAAATCGGCGTCAGGGTACTGACGATCGGCCTACCGTTCGACGAGCTGACCCTGGTGTGCCAGAAGGTCCAGCCTTTGGCGCTGGTGCTGGTGTCCAATCATGCACCGGTTCCCGAGCTGCCCAAGCGCCTGGAAAAACTGGCCCTGAGCCTGGATTGTCCGTTGATGTTGGCCGGCGATGCGTCCGACCTGGCGCAGGACTGCCTGGCTGGATCGTCGATCGCATGTCTGGGCAATGAGGGGACCGTGATGCCCAAGCGCCTGCGTCAATTTCTGTCAGGCAACCTGGACACCTGAGCTAGAGATGCATGCTCGGATGGGTCAAGCGATGTTGTTGCAGGATGTATTGGCGCAAGCGTTCAGTCTCGTCCTGGTCATTCTGACTCAGATGGTAGGCAAATAACCCTTGGGCTGTTTCCCGCTCGAAGGTGCCTCGCAACGAAATTCTCTCGTAGCCTGACGGGCTGAACCACAAGGCGAATTGCTTCGGTGGCCTGGTACGGCTGCGGCTTTCCAGCAACACGCCTTTACAGGACACCTCATGAACCCAGAGAGGTCCTGGCTGGTTCCTGGCATCTTCCAGCGCCACTGGCTCCTCAAGCACTAAGCGCCATGGGCGTACCTTCGGTCCGTCCTCATAGATACTCGGCACACCCAGGCGCAAGTGCATCGCATGGAATTCGTCTTCCACCAGATGCAACGGGAAGGTCATCTGCTGGTTTTCGAAATTGGCTTGCAGCGTGACCTGCTCATTTGCCGCCAGGCGTGTCAGCAAGTCACGGATCTGCGATCCACCGTTTACCAACAAGCTCGACGTGACATCCCGCTCATTCAACTGCGGGTTGTGCTGCATGGTCCGGATGAAATCCAGTTCATCCTGGGTCAGTAGGGCATCGCGCTGCATGGTCTGCTCGAAATGATGATTTACATTTTCACTGGTGATTGTAGTGACTGACCGTTAATTCGTGGTTTTGTTTGCGCCGTTCGTCGCCTCGAGCCGGGCAATCGTCTCCCGCGCTTCGGCCAGTTCCTTTTCCAGCTGGGCGACGCGCTGTTGAGCCTTGACCTGGGTCGAGACGTCTTTCTGTACACCGACGAAGTAGGTGTGCCCATCCGCCTGGTTTTTTACCGTGGACAGAGACAACTCATTCCAGAATGGCGTGCCGTCCTTTCGATAATTGCGCAGTACCTCGCGGCAGGCGCCGCCTTCCTTCAAGGTCTTGCGAATGTGTTCGAGGGGAGGTTGGTCGCGATCACCCGACTGCAGGAACCGGCAATCCTGATAAAGGATCTCATCGCGGCTATAGCCGGTCAGCCGTTCGAAAGCCGGGTTCACATAAATCAGGATATTGTCTTCATCGCCTTCTTTTTCGGCGACGACAATCCCATCGTTCGAAGCATTGATGACCAGTTGCATCAGTTGCGCGTTGATCATGGAGAGAGTCCTTTGAACGTCCTTGTTGAAGCAGCATTCTAGAAGAAACCGTCTGGCTGTCCACTGGCCATTATGGGGCGCTGATTAAGAGCGATTCGCGCTCCCTGAAGGCGTAACTGTTACCATCTCGGTTCTTTTATTCAAGTTCAGGACCCGATTGATGAAAGTCGCCATCCTTTCCGGCTCGGTATACGGCACCGCCGAAGAAGTCGCCCGGCACGCTGCCAAGCTGTTTCGCGATGCGGGCCTCGAAGCCTGGCACGACCCTCGCGCCACCCTGGCGGATATCCAGGCATTCGGCCCACAGGCATTGCTGGCGGTGACCTCTACGACCGGCATGGGCGAGTTGCCGGACAATGTGATGCCGTTGTATTCGACCCTGCGCGACCAGTTGCCGGCGTTCTTTCGCGGCCTGCCCGGCGCGGTGATCGGCCTGGGTGACGCCAGCTATGGCGACACCTTCTGCGCAGGGGGCGAGCAGATGCGCGAGCTATTCGCCGAGCTGGGCGTGGACGAGGTGCTGCCGATGCTGCGCCTGGACGCCAGCGAAAGCGTCACCCCGGAAGCCGATGCAGAGCCATGGCTCGGCCAGTTGATCGATGCCTGGCGTGGTTGACGCCGTTGGCCGGGCATCTGGGCTACCGCTGCGCTGACCCGCTCGGCCAGTAAGCTGGCTGCCAATGCAACTACCGGCCCCGCTGGAGCTGACTAGACTGGATTTCTTGTGTATCAAGTTTCTATGACGAAACTCATATAAATAATAAGAAACCAAGAGGGGCCGAGCCGTGAGCGTAGCACCCATCCAATCGACACTCAGCATCAAAGACCAGGTCAGTGCAGCCGAATGGCAAGCCCGGGTGGACCTTGCCGCCTGTTATCGGCTTGTCGCCCTGCACGGCTGGGATGACCTGATCTTCACCCATATTTCCGCCAAGGTCCCCGGAACCGAAGACTTCCTGATCAACCCATTCGGATTGATGTTCCATGAGGTGACCGCATCGAGCCTGGTCAAGGTCGATCAGGCCGGCAATAAGCTGATGGACAGTCCCTACGAGATCAATCCGGCCGGCTACACCATCCACAGTGCGGTGCATGAGGTGCGTCATGATGTGGCTTGCGTGTTGCACACCCACACCGCTGCCGGCGTCGCGGTCTCGGCACAGAAACAAGGGGTGCTGCCGATCAGTCAACAATCGCTGTTCGTGCTGTCGAGCCTGGCCTATCACGCGTATGAAGGGGTGGCCCTGAATCATGAAGAAAAAGCCCGTTTGCAAGCGGACCTGGGCGACTGCAACTTCCTGATGCTGCGCAACCATGGCCTGCTGACGTGCGGCGGCACCATCGCCGATACCTTCCTGATGATGTTCACCTTCCAGCGCGCCTGTGACATCCAGGTCCTGGCCCAGAACGGTGGGGCCGAACTGATTGCCATCGAGCCGCAGATCCTGGCTGGCGCCCGGGCGATGATCGCCGGGGTGACCAGAAGCGCCCAAGGCATGGGCGGCGCACTTGCCTGGCCGGCACTGCTGCGCAAGCTCGATCAGCAAGATTCGGGCTACAGGAGCTGATGCCAAATGACCCAGATTCCCCTGCGTATCTGGCGCCAGCGCGGCCAGACCTTCATGTTCCAAGGCCATGCCATCCATTACTGGGTGGCGGGGCAGGGCGAGCCGCTGCTGCTGATCCACGGTTTCCCTACCGCCAGTTGGGATTGGCATTACCTGTGGCAGCCGTTGGCGCAGCGTTATCAGGTGATCGCGTGTGACATGCTCGGTTTCGGCGACTCCGCCAAGCCTACGGATCATGTCTACAGCCTGCTGAAACAGGCCGATCTGCAGCAGGCCTTGCTGGCGCATCTGAAGGTGAAGCAAGCCGTGCATGTGCTGGCCCATGATTATGGCGACAGCGTGGCCCAGGAACTGATCGCCCGACATGGCGAGGCGCGCGTGCAAATCGCCAGCTGTGTATTTCTCAATGGCGGTCTGTTCCCGGAAACCCATCGCCCGGTCCTGGCGCAAAAACTGTTGCTCAGTCCCCTGGGGTGGCTGCTGGGGCGGGCGTTCTCCCGGCAAAGCCTGGTTAAAAGTTTTCAGCAGATTTTCGGCCCCAACACCGCCCCCACCGAAAGTGAGCTGGATGATTTCTGGAGTCTGGTGCAAACCCATCGCGGTCCGCGGATCATGCACAAACTCATCGCCTATATCCCCGAGCGGCGGGTGCAGCGTGATCGCTGGGTGCAAGCGATGCAGCGCGGCGAAGTGCCGATGCGGGTGATCGACGGAGCGCTCGATCCGATTTCCGGTGAGCACATGGTGGCGCGCTACGAGGCCTTGATTCCAAACCCGGACACCGTGCTGCTGCCCGACATCGGTCACTACCCGCACACCGAAGCGCCGGTGCAAGTGCTCAAGCATTACCTGGAATTTCGCGAAGCTATCGCCATGCCGAGCAGGCAAATGGCTTGTTCATGACGATTTAGCACTGCAGGAGCAGACCTGTGGGAGCGGGCTTGCTCGCGAAGGCGTCGGCATCCATCACATGGGTTGACTGAAAGACCGCTTTCGCGAGCAAGCTCGCTCCCACAGGATGACAACAGGCCTTCCTCTTGCGCTCCCCCAAAAACTATGTGGAGCCTGCTTGCAATAGCGGTGCTGCTGCCAGCAGGGAAATCGAATATGCCGCTGTGGCCTGGGCCTGCATCATCCCCCCACCTTATCGGCCACCATTCACTCCCAACCGTGTTGATTGTGACCGGCCGACTTGTGCCGGACACTCGTGGTCAATGTCCTGTCGGCCTGCTGGAGTTCTGCCATGAATGAGTCTGTGCGCTTCGAAGATAAAGTCGTGATCGTCACCGGAGCGGGCGGTGGCCTGGGGCGCGCCCATGCGCTGCTGTTCGCCAGGCAGGGCGCGAAAGTACTGGTCAACGACCTGGGCGGTTCGGCGCAAGGGGAAGGGGCCAATGCTTCGGCCGCGGACCGGGTCGTGGCCGAAATTCGCGAAGCCGGCGGCATTGCCGAGGCCAATCACGACTCGGTGACCGATGGCGACAAACTCGTTCAGAATGCGCTCGACGTGTTTGGCCGGGTCGATGTGGTGGTCAACAACGCCGGGATCCTGCGGGACAAGACCTTTCACAAAATGGACGACGCCGACTGGGACCTGGTCTACCGCGTCCACGTCGAAGGGGCCTACAAAGTCACCCGCGCCGCCTGGCCGCACCTGCGTGAGCAAAACTATGGACGGGTGATCTTCACGGCGTCCACGTCCGGTATCTACGGCAACTTTGGCCAATCCAACTACGGCATGGCCAAGCTCGGCCTGTATGGCCTGACCCGCACCCTGGCCATCGAAGGCCGCAAGAACAATATCCTGGTCAATGCCATCGCCCCCACCGGCGGCACCCGCATGACCGAAGGCCTGATCCCGCCACAGGTATTCGAACAGCTCAAGCCAGAACTGGTCAGCCCGTTGGTGGTGTATCTGGCCAGCGAAGCCTGCCAGGAAACTTCTGGGTTGTTCGAAGTGGGCGGCGGCTGGATGGGCAAGGTGCGCTGGGAGCGCAGTCTGGGGGCCGGCTTCGACCCGCGCAAAGGTTTCTCGCCCGAAGACGTCGCCGCCCATTGGCAGCAGATCTGTGATTTCGAAGATGCGGTACACCCCAATGACAACCTGGAAGCGTTGAAGGAAATGATGGCGAACCTGCAGCGCTACAGCATCTGACTTCGCTACCTCGCCCCGTTGCCGTCAGACGCGGCAACGGTGGTCAGGGGAAGTATTTTTTCACCAGCGCCGCCAGGTTGGCGGCAGTCTCGATATCTATCACACCGTCATATTTCGCCTGCCGAAAGTGCAGCTGGAAGGCCCGCACCAGGCGCTGGAAACCCGCAGCGGTGGTGGCTGCCGAGGTGTCATAGCCATATTTCCTGAACAGCCCGAGCAGTTGCTCGCGGGTCGGCAATCCGTTGCATTGGTAGGCCTGCGTGTAGGCCCTTTGCGTCGGCTCATCGAACCAGGCGCCAATGCCTTTGGCGTACAACGCCTGCCAGGGAAACATCGGACCGGGGTCGCTTTTTCTGCCGGCAGCAATGTCCGAATGCCCCACCACGTTGACCGGGCTGATGTCGGGATAGCGCTCGAGGATGTTCAACGCCAGGTATTGGATTGCCTCGATTTGCTCGGGTTGATAAGGCGGGAAAGTAAATTGCCCTTGGTTGTCGGTGGCAAGGTTGACGATTTCTACGCCGATCGAGGTGTCATTCAAGTTATTGCGACCGCCCCAACTGCTCACCCCCGCGTGCCAGGCACGCTGGTTCTCGTCCACCAGATTGAAAATCTGCTGTTCCTTGAAACCTGCTTTCACATAGCTCGGATCGCTGATGTCCGGAACGAGGTAGTGGGCGCTGACCGAAGCACCGGTCAATGCGTTGATAGAGGATGAAAAGTTAGCAGCGGTGTAATGAAAGACCAGGAAACGAACTCGGCTGTTATAACCTTTTATTGATCGATAGCTGCTGTAGTCGATTGGCGTCATAGAGAACTCACTGAAGTTTAAAGTCGAAGCAGAATGCGGCGACTGACTTTCAGCCTATCAGTGAATTTTTAACGGGCACGTAGTGGGTTTCTCGCTTTGTTGTAGGAACAGGCGTTTGGATATCTGGGAATTGATCATTAATGGAAGCAGGGTGTGTACGCCATTTCTTATGGCGAACTCTGGCGGTGATGTAGGAAGTGAAAAACTTTAGTTGCGGATAAGTCGGCATACTAAAACAGCAGTTTTAGCACGACATTACAGAGGCTGACTCGCGTCAGAATTCATGCGGTGTATCGAGGTTCGTTTAACGAATCCTTGATGTGCGCCAGCAAATAACCACACATAAAAAAGGCCGCTGCAAAAGCAGCGGCCTAAACATGACGTTGCAAAGGAGCTACAAATCAACGTCGGTGTACACGGGATGATGGATCGATACGCCAATCCATCCGAAGGACGGTGCGTCAGGCACGAGGGGAGCCATGACGACTTGTGCTTGCAGGCCCGTTGCTCTGCAAGCCCGGCCAGCATAGGGATCGAGCCCGCTGGGAAACAGCCCGGATCCGGACATGCACCTTTGCAGGGCGTGCAACAGTCAAAAAAACGCGATGAATATGCGCGGCGCTGATAGTCCATCATCCAGTCCGTTCATGCCCGGCGCAAAGGCCCGTACCGCAAGGCCTGTCATCCTTTCGAGGTACAGCACGAATACCTCCTTGGTGCGCTTATCGCCCATGGCGGGCGGCAGTAGGGTGAAGCCTCTGTCACTCACCGGGGAAGACGCATGACAACAATAACAATGCGCGCCATCTTCAAGCCGCAGGCGCTGGCCGTCGCGGTGGCCTTGGGTTGCTGTGCCCAGGCGCAGGCCGTTTCATTCAACATTGGCGAGATCGAGGGGCAGTTCGACTCCTCGCTGTCCGTGGGCGCGAGCTGGGGCATGCGCGATGCGGACAAGGACCTGATCGGCACGGTCAACGGCGGTAGGGGCCAGTCCTCCACCGGTGACGATGGGCGACTGAACTTCAAGAAGGGCGAGACCTTTTCCAAAATCTTCAAGGGCCTGCACGACCTCGAACTCAAGTACGGCGACACCGGTGTGTTCGTGCGCGGCAAGTACTGGTACGACTTCGAACTCAAGGACGAGAGCCGTCCGTTCAAGGACATCAGCGACAGCAATCGCAAGGAAGGCGCCAAATCGTCAGGGGCGCAGATCCTCGATGCCTTCGTCTACCACAACTATTCCATCGCCGATCTGCCGGGCACGGTGCGCGCCGGCAAGCAGGTGGTCAGCTGGGGTGAGAGTACCTTCATCGGCAACTCCATCAACAGCATCAACCCGGTGGACGTGTCTGCGTTCCGTCGTCCGGGTGCAGAGATCAAGGAAGGCCTGATTCCGGTGAACATGTTGTTCGCCTCCCAGGGCCTGACCGACAAGCTCACCATTGAAGGGTTCTACCAACTGGAGTGGGACCAGACGGTTGTCGACAACTGCGGCACGTTCTTCGGCAATGACGTGGTGGCCGATGGTTGCACCAGCGGCTACACCGTGGGCAGCCCGGCGATTGCGCCATTCGTACCACTGACCCAGGCGTTCGGCCAGGGCATTGAGGTGTCCAGCGAAGGGGTCGTTATTCCCCGCGGCGGTGACCGCGATGCGCGCGATTCCGGCCAGTGGGGCACGGCGTTGCGCTGGCTCGGCGATGACACCGAATATGGCCTGTACTTCATGAATTACCACAGTCGCACGCCCACTGTTGGTACTACCACTGCCGGGCTCTCTACGCTGGCGGCCCTGCCAGGGATGATCGCGGTTGCCAACGGTATCTCTCCCGGCAGCGGTGCGGGCCTGGCGCAAAGCGTGATGCTGGGACGCGGTCAGTACTACCTCGAGTACCCCGAGGACATCCACCTATACGGCGCCAGCTTCTCCACCACGTTGCCTACCGGCACCGCGTGGACCGGGGAAATCAGCTATCGCCCCAACGCACCGGTACAGCTCAACACCAATGACCTGACCCTGGCCCTGCTCAACCCGATTGCCGGTGGCGCGGCCTCACCTATTGCCACCTCGGCAGGTGCGGACAACACCGGCTACCGCCGCAAGGAAATTACCCAGGTCCAAAGCACCATGACGCACTTCTTCGACCAGGTACTGGGCGCCGATCGCCTGACCTTGGTGGGCGAGGCCGCGGTGGTGCACGTCGGCGGGCTGGAGTCCAAGGACAAGCTGCGTTACGGCCGCGATTCGGTCTACGGCCAGTACGGCTTCAATGGCGACACCGACGGCTTCGTCACTTCGACCTCCTGGGGTTACCGCGCCCGGGCGATTCTCGACTACTCCAACGTGATCGGTGGTGTGAACTTCAAGCCTAACGTGTCCTGGTCCCATGACGTGGCCGGCTACGGCCCCAATGGCTTGTTCAACGAAGGCGCCAAGGCCGTCAGCCTCGGTGTCGATGCCGATTACCGCAATACCTACACCGCCAGCCTCAGCTACACCGACTTTTTCGGCGGCGATTACAACGTTCTCAAAGACCGCGATTTCCTCGCGTTGAGCTTTGGCGTGAACTTCTGATCTGGCTGACAAGGAAAACCCTATGCGCAAGATGATTCTGCAATGCGGTGCCCTGGCCCTGAGCCTGCTGGCCGCGAACGTGATGGCGGCAGTCTCGCCGGATGAAGCGAACAAGCTGGGCACCACGCTCACGCCAATCGGTGCGGAAAAGGCCGGCAACGCCGATGGTTCGATCCCGGCCTGGACCGGCGGTATTCCCAAAAACGCCGGTGCGGTGGACAGCAAAGGCTTCCTCGCGGATCCGTTCGCCAATGAAAAACCACTGTTCACCATCACCGCTGCGACCGTGGACAAGTACAAGGACAAGCTGTCCGAAGGCCAGGTCGCGATGTTCAAGCGCTACCCGGAAACCTACAAGATCCCGGTCTATCCGACGCACCGCAGCGTGGGCCTGCCGCCGGAAATCTACGAAGCGGCCAAGCGCAGTGCGCTTAATGTGAACGCGATCAACGACGGTAACGGCCTGGCCAATTTCACTGGCAACCGCTACTACGCGTTCCCGATTCCCAAGAACGGCGTGGAAGTGCTGTGGAACCACGTTACCCGCTATCACGGCGGCAACTTGCGGCGGGTCATTACCCAGGCCACCCCGCAAACCAATGGCAGCTTCACGCCGATCCGCTTCGAAGAAGAAATCGCCGTGCCATTTCTGATCAAGGACGCCGATCCGGAAAAGGCCAGTAACGTGCTGACCTATTTCAAGCAGTCGGTCACCGCCCCGGCGCGTCTGGCCGGTAACGTATTGCTGGTGCACGAGACTCTCGACCAGGTGAAGGAGCCGCGCCTGGCCTGGATCTACAACGCCGGCCAGCGCCGTGTGCGTCGTGCTCCGCAAGTGGCCTACGACGGCCCGGGTACCGCCGCCGACGGCTTGCGCACCTCGGACAACTTCGACCTGTTTTCCGGCGCGCCGGACCGCTACGACTGGAAGCTGATCGGCAAAAAGGAAATGTATATCCCGTACAACAGCTACAAGCTCGATTCGCCAAACCTCAAGTACGACGATGTGATCAAGGCCGGCCACATCAACCAGGACCTGACCCGCTATGAATTGCACCGGGTCTGGGAAGTGGTTGGCACGGTCAAGCCCAGCGAACGGCACATCTACGCCAAGCGCCACATGTACTTCGACGAAGACAGTTGGCAGGCGGCGCTGGTGGACCACTACGACGGTCGCGGCCAATTGTGGCGGGTGGCCGAAGGTCATGCGCAGTTCTACTACGACCACCAGAACCCGGGCTACACCCTCGAAGCACTCTACGACATCATCGCCGGTCGCTACATCGCGCTGGGGATGAAGAACGAAGAGAAGCACAGCTACGAGTACGGTTTCGAAGCCAGGGCGGCGGACTACACGCCGGCGGCGCTGCGTTCGGAGGGGGTGCGTTAAGGACTGGCGGTTGGAATGACAACTGTGGCGAGGGGGTGAGTCCCCGCCACAGAGTGGTGCCTGGCTGAAGGAAATCATGATGACCGGCAGTGAACCTGTCGGTCATTTTTTATGGGCGCCAATCAACGCGCTGAATACTTCTCCAAAGGTGAGCAACACAGGACTAGGGTGATGAAACAATAATAAACAGGATCCTCGCACATGACCGCCATGACTCCGTGTCCGGATCGTCCTGGATTGTTGCCTCGCCTGTCCTCGACGCATGTACCACGGCGGTCCTTGAGCGAGCCTTTGCTGACCTCCGGGGCGCGGGTAAAACTGCTTTGCGCGCCGGCGGGCAGCGGCAAGAGTGCGTTGTTCGCCGAATGTTTCCTCCAGGCCCCCGCCGGATGTCGGCTGCACTGGCTGCCCCTGGGCGGCGCGGCGCTGGACACGCCGCAGATGTGCGAGCGCTTGGCGCATACCCTTGGCTTGCCCACGCTGGATGAAACCGGGCTGTTGGCACATCTGGCGCGCTTGCAGACGCCGACCTGGCTGTTCCTGGATGATTATTGCCGGGTACCGAATCCCGAACTGGACCAGTTCCTCGACCGTCTGTTGAACGTCAGCAGTCCGGCGCTGCACTTGTGGATCAATAGTCGCCGCCGTCCGCACTGCAATTGGCCGCGTTTGTTGCTCGACGACGAGCTGCACGAGTTCGACACCCAGGCCCTGGTTTTCACCCTCGACGATGTCCAGCAATTGCTCCGTCATCTGCCCACTCCCCAGGCAGCCCGCACGGCCCGAGAAGTGATACAGCGCAGTGGTGGCTGGTGCGCCGGGGTACGCATCGCCCTGCTTGAACGCTGTGAATGGGCGCGCCGTCACGCATCGCCGGGGCGGGCAGGGACCTTGCATGATTACCTTGAGTACGAGCTGTTCAGCACGTTGACCCCGGACCTCGCGCAGGCCTGGCGCGTGCTGGCCCATTTACCGCGCTTCAATGCCCGACTTTGCGAGCACCTGTTCGGCGACACGGTGGGCGCCGAATGCCTGCCTTTGTTGCTGGACCTGGGGTGTTTTATCGAGCCGTGGGAGCAGTCTTGCGACTGGCTGCACATTTTTCCACCCCTGGCCCGCCTGGTCCGTGACGAGCCTTGGCTGCAGGGGCGCTCCTGGCATCGACGGGCCTGTCAGTGGTTTGCTGCCGAGCAGGACTGGCAAATGGCATTCGAGCAAGCCATGTTGGCTGAGGAGTTTGAGACCGCCGTCAGCTTTTTGCAGCACCTGAGCTTCGAGCACGTATTGCAGCGCAACAACGTCGTGCTGTTGCTGAACCTGCATGACCAACAAGGCGAAGCGTTGATGCTCGGCACGCCGCAGTCGGTCGGGTTGGTGACCGCCGCCCTGCTGTTCGCCGGGCGCTTCGATCAGGCCTCGGCGTGCATCGAACAACTGGCTAGGTTCGTGCCACAGCCCCAGGCTTGCCAGCAGCGACAGGTGCTGGCGCGCTGGCAGGTGTTGCGGGGGTGGCTGTTGCACCTCGCGGGTGATGGCGAGCCGGCACGCGAGCATTTCCTCCAGGCCCAGACCAGCCTGGATCCCGAAGCCTGGGCCCTACGGCTGCTTTGCCTGTCAGGGCTGACGCAGCAAGCGCTGCTCAAAGGTGAATTGGCTTCTGCCCAATGGATCAACCGGCAGGCGTTATGCCTGGCACGGGCCCATGGCTCGCTGGTATTTGAAGGGTTGCTGGAGTTGGATCACGCCCAGGTGCTGGAACAGCGCGGCGCTCCCCATCGGGCCGATCATCTGCTGGACGCAGTCCAGGCATTGCTCGATAGGCCAGGCCAGGATTTTTCCGCGTTGTCGGGGCGTATTGCCCTGCGACGCGGGCGCCTGGCATTGCGCATGGGGTTTGAAGAGTTGGCCGCCGAGCAGTTTCAAGCCGGCTTGGAAACCGGCCTGCACAGCCAGGACAAGCAAGTGCTCTATGGCTTTCTCGGTAAAGCGACCCTGGCCGCCAACCAAGGCGACTACGGCGAAGCGTTCATGCAACTGCGCGATGCCGAGCGGATCATGCAGCAGCGGCACATCCCCGACACGGTGTACCGCGGCGTGTTGCTGCAAACCAGCTGCCAGTTCTGGTTGCAGCAAGGGCGCCCGGAACTGGCCCATGAGGCCTTGACCCGCGTGTTGCGGCATTTTCACGGACCGCAGGCCAAGCATGCGCCTCCTGCGACACTGGAGTTGATTCCGCGCCTGGAATACCTGCTGGTGCTGACCGAGGTCTACTTGCATCGGGAGCGGGACCCGCAAGCTCGCCTGGAGACTATGATCGCCCAGGCGCGGCAGCTGGAAATGCATGGCCTGGAAACCGAATTGCAGTTGGCGCTGGCTGAAGTGGTCTGGTTGTCTGCCGACCGTGCCCAGGTTCACACGCTCATGCAGGAGGGCCTCAAACGAGTCGCTTGTTATCGGGCGCAGCAAGCGTTGTGTGAGTTGCGTTTGCGCCAACCCGACCTGTTGCATTGGACCCAGTCGGCCGCGCCCATCGAGCCGCTGGCGCCAAGCGCTGAAGAGACGTTGCTCAGTCACCGGGAACTTGAAGTGTTGGAATTGATTGCTCAAGGTCATTCAAACCAACAAATTGCCGAACAACTGTTCATATCGTTGCACACGGTAAAAACCCATGCGCGTCGGATACACAGCAAGTTGGGGGTGCAGCGGCGTACTCAAGCGGTGGCGAAGGCTAAAGTCATGGGGGTGATGAGTTAGATCGAGAATAACGAGTGGCGGTCTTTACGCGCTCTTACATTTGTCTCTTTACAGTAACGGGATTGGCTGATGTATAACTGAGCCGACGGATCGAACAGGAAGTTCGACCATGACATGACAAGGATGTTTATGAATACTCAGTTATTTTCTTCTTACTCTGAAAAACTGCTCGCATTGAAGAAAACTCGCGTGGATTTTGCCGTGCAGGTACTGTTGGGTCGCTACCTGGAAGCGCTGGGCGTCGACCCGTTCAGTAGTTATCTGAATACATTGGCGGACTTTCCAAATCCTCAAGTGGGCGTATCCGAAACCCTGTTCGATGAGGCGCTGGCCTGGGTTGAGAAACAGCAGGTGCCCAATTATGCGCAAGGCATCAGTAACGTTTTCAGCAAGCGTTATTCCTTTGCCGCGCAAGACCGTATCAAGGCGCTGGATTTAATCATGTTTGAAAAAATCGTAGCGGATATCGTCACCAGCCTGACGGCAAAACCGGCAATGGATTTATCCCGGCGTTCCATCAGGACTTTGTCCGTCGAGGAACTTCATGGCGCATTGAAAGTGCACTTGCCCGGGGTCGATCTGGATAAAGTCTACGTCACCGGTTTTGTAACCCATGACACCGGTGAGCGAGTGGTGTCATCTTCTCAAGCACTGATCGACTATCTACTGGAGCATTTCAGCAATAACGACATTCCCTATCACTGCAAAGGTGATCACCAGGCTATTTATATGGTCGCCTTCAGCGGTGAAGAACGTGATCTCCATCCACGGCTGGCGCCCGCTCACCTCAATGATTTATTGATCAGGATTGTCCCGGATTTGCTGATCTGATCCTGGACCTGCCTCATACCCCATCCGCCAACTCACGGCCCGGCTCGCCGCCAGCAATCGCTGCGCCGCCGGGCCGTTTTCATCGGCGTGGAACAGTGAGGTCGGACCGACGATGGTCATCACTGCGGTCACCTGGCCAACGGCATTGAAGACCGGGGCGGACAAGGCATCCACACCAGGCATCAGCAAGCCGTGCACGTGATGCAGACCGCGATGGCGGATCTGTTCGCACAGGGCGGCGTAAACCTTGTCGTCGGCCAGGGCATGGCTGCTGGTGCCGCTCACTTCCTGCTCACGCAATCCGATGGTCTCGCGCTCCGGCAGATAGGCGCTGAAGACCAACCCTGTGGACGAGCTGAGCAGTGGTAATACCGAGCCCAGTTGGGTGACCACGGTTACAGCCCGTACGGCGGGCTCGATCCGCACCACGGTCGCGCCGTGGTTGCCCCACACCGCCAAAAAGCAGGTTTCGTTCAAGTCGTCGCGCAGCTCGGCCAGGGGTAGGGCGGCCACTTGCAGCACGTCCATGCCGTTCAACGCGGCCAGGCCCACGCGCAAGGCCTCACGGCCCAGGCCGTAGTGGTTGGTGGCGGTGTTCTGCTCGGCAAACCCGCTGGCGATCAAGGCCTGTAGGTACCGATGGACCTTGCTCGCCGGCATCTGCACGTGTTCGGCCAGGCGCGACAGTGACGTGGAAGGGGAGAGTTCGGCCAGGGCCTTGAGAATGTCGGTGCCGACTTCGGCCGAGCGAACTTTCTGTTTACCGTTGTTGGGCGGGTTTTCCATGGAAGCGCTGGGTCCAGAGGCGAGTGGGCGTCTTTATAGCTTGACGGTCGCTGCCTAGCAAATTACGTTATGCGTAATTGAATTACGATAAAAATAACCCGGTGCGCCTCAAGCTTCTTCATGGAGCTACGGGCCGCACTCAGTCCTGTATTCAGGAGGCCCCATGCATCTCGATTCCCCAGCGTCGGACCTGGCTTACCAATCAGGCTTCGGCAACGAATTTGCCAGCGAAGCGCTACCCGGCGCACTGCCTGTCGGCCAGAACTCCCCGCAAAAAGCCCCATACGGTCTCTACGCCGAATTGTTCTCCGGCACCGCGTTCACCATGACCCGCAGCGAAGCGCGGCGTACCTGGATGTATCGTATTCGGCCTTCGGCCAATCACCCGGCCTTCGTCAAGCTTGACCAACAGATAGCGGGCGGCCCGTTGGGTGAGGTCACGCCCAATCGCCTGCGCTGGAACCCTCTGGAACTTCCCGCCGAACCCACTGATTTCGTCGATGGGTTGGTACGTATGGCAGCCAATGCTGGCGCCGACAAACCGGCTGGCATCAGCCTTTATCACTACTGTGCCAACCGTTCCATGAAGCGGGTGTTCTTCAACGCTGACGGAGAATGGCTGATCGTGCCGCAGCTGGGCCGGCTGCGGATCGCCACCGAACTGGGCGTGCTGGAACTGGCGCCGCTGGAAATTGCAGTGCTGCCCCGGGGCCTGAAGTTTCGCGTCGAACTGCTCGATGCGCAGGCCCGTGGTTACCTGGCCGAGAACCATGGCGCACCGCTGCGCCTGCCGGACCTGGGGCCAATCGGCAGCAATGGCCTGGCCAACCCGCGGGATTTTCTGAGCCCGGTCGCTCACTACGAAAACCTCGCCCAGCCGACCACGCTGGTGCAGAAGTTCCTCGGTGAGTTGTGGGCCTGTGAACTGGATCATTCACCCCTCGATGTGGTGGCCTGGCACGGCACCAATGTGCCGTACAAATACGACCTGCGCCGCTTCAATACCATCGGTACGGTCAGCTTCGACCACCCGGACCCGTCGATTTTCACCGTATTGACCTCGCCCACCAGCGTCCCCGGCCTGGCCAACCTCGATTTCGTGATCTTCCCGCCACGCTGGATGGTGGCGGAAAACACCTTTCGTCCGCCGTGGTTCCATCGCAACCTGATGAATGAATTCATGGGCCTGATCCAGGGCGCCTACGATGCCAAGGCCGAAGGTTTCTTGCCGGGCGGCGCTTCCTTGCACAGTTGCATGAGTGCTCATGGCCCGGACGGTGAGACCTGCACCAAGGCGATCAATGCCGAATTGGCACCTGCGAAAATCGACAACACCATGGCCTTCATGTTCGAAACCAGCCAGGTCCTGCGCCCGAGCCGTTTCGCCCTGGACTGCCCGCAACTGCAAACCGACTACGATGCTTGTTGGGCGTCGCTGCCTGTCACGTTCGACCCGACCCGGAGATAACCCATGACTCAACGTTCCCCTGCCCGTAGCTGGGTCGCCTCCGCCAACGGCCATGCCGACTTCCCCCTGCAGAACCTGCCGCTGGGCATCTTCAGCACCGACGGCGGCGCGCCCCGTAGCGGCGTGGCCATTGGCGAGCAGATTTTCGATTTGCAGGCCGCTTTGCAGGCGGGCCTGTTTGACGGCGCGGCGCGCGAAGCCGTCGAGGCGATGAAGGACGGCCAGTTGAATGCGTTCTTCGACCTGGGCCGCAGCGCCCGGGTGGCCTTGCGTGAACGCTTGCTGGAACTGCTGCGCGAAGACAGCTCGCTGCGGGGCAAGGTCGAAGCCCAGGGCGCGAAGCTGCTGGTCCGCGCAGCCGACTGCCAGATGCACTTGCCGGCCAAGATCAATGACTACACCGACTTCTACGTCGGTATCGAGCACGCGCAAAATGTCGGCAAACTGTTCCGTCCCGACAACCCGCTGCTGCCCAATTACAAATACGTCCCCATCGGTTACCACGGTCGCGCCTCGACCATTCGCCCGTCCGGCACCGATGTGCGCCGCCCCAAGGGCCAGACCCTGCCGGCCGGCCAGACCGAGCCGACCTTCGGCCCGTGTGCGCGACTGGACTATGAGCTGGAGCTGGGCATCTGGATCGGCAAGGGCAACGCCTTGGGCGAACCCATCGCTATCGGCGATGCCGCCGAGCACATTGGTGGTTTCTGTCTGCTCAACGACTGGTCGGCCCGGGACATCCAGGCCTGGGAATACCAGCCGCTGGGGCCGTTTCTGTCGAAGAGTTTCCTGACCAGTATTTCGCCATGGGTCGTGACGGCCGAAGCCCTTGAGCCGTTCCGTCGCCCGCAACCGGCGCGTCCGGAGGGCGATCCGCAGCCACTGCCGTATCTGCTGGACAAGCGTGACCAGGCTACTGGGGCATTCGATATCGAGTTGGAGGTTTTGCTGCTGACCGAAACCATGCGCGAGCAGAACCTGCCGGCCCATCGCCTGACTCTGAGCAATACCCGCTACATGTACTGGACCGTGGCCCAGATGGTCGCTCACCACAGCGTCAACGGCTGCCAGTTGCAGGCCGGTGATCTGTTTGGTTCGGGCACCTTGTCGGGACCTGAAAGCGGTCAGTTCGGCAGCCTGCTGGAAATCACCGAGGGGGGTAAAAAACCGATCGAGCTGGCTTCTGGCGAAGTGCGTAAATTCCTCGAGGACGGTGACGAAGTCATCCTGCGAGCCCGTTGCCGGGGTGACGGAGCGGCCTCCATCGGCTTTGGCGAATGCCGCGGCAAGATCCTGCCGGCGCGTTGAGGGGCAGGGCATGGAACTCTATACCTACTACCGTTCCACCTCGTCCTATCGGGTGCGCATCGCCCTGGCGCTCAAGGGCCTGGATTACCAGGCCCTGCCGGTCAACCTGATCGCTGTGCCTGGGGGCGAGCATCGCCAGCCGGCCTACCTGGCGATCAATCCTCAGGGACGGGTACCGGCGCTGCGTACTGACGAAGGGGCGTTGCTGGTGCAGTCGCCCGCCATCATCGAATACTTGGAAGAGCGTTATCCCCAAGTGCCGCTGCTCAGCACAGACCTGGCTGTTCGGGCTCATGAGCGAGGCGTCGCGGCGTTGATCGGTTGCGATATTCATCCGCTGCACAACGTCAGTGTGCTCAACAAGCTACGGCTGTGGGGGCACGATGAAACCCAGGTGACGGAGTGGATCGGGCAATGGATCAGCCAGGGGTTGGCGGCGGTAGAGCAGTTGATTGGCGACCAAGGTTATTGCTTCGGCGCCGCGCCAGGGGTGGCGGATGTTTACCTGATTCCACAGTTGTACGCCGCCGAGCGGTTCAATGTGTCTTTGCAGGCGTATCCGCGGATCCGTCGCGTTGCGGCGTTGGCGGCTGCGCATGGGGCATTCCAGCAGGCGCATCCGGCCAATCAGCCGGATACACCTGCTTGATACTGAGGTTGGCCGATCCACCGCCATCGCGAGCAAGCTCGCTCCCACATTTGATCTGCGTACACTTGGGTCAATGTGGGAGCGAGCTTGCTCGCGATGACGATTCAACAGCTGACAAAGATGTGCGGATCTCACGACAGGTCAATGCACAATCGAATTCGGCGGCAGATGCCCCAGCCGCTCCGTCAGCCGGATCCGCTGGATCGGGTCGTCGCTGAGCATCAGGGCGTGTTCAAGATCAAAGCGTTCGGCATTCGGGCAATCGAGCCGCTGGTACAGGCTGGCTCGGGCCAGGTAATCGGCGGCGCTGGCGTTGCCCAGTTCCAGCACCCGCTCGGCGTCGATCAGCGCCGCGATGTAATCATCGTTCGCCAGATGCAGTTGCCGAAGGTTGCGCGACAGGCGCTGGAGCATCTGCATCGGTTCGGCGGTGACCAGGTGCTCGGCCTTGAGCGGCATGTTCGCGCCATATTGGCGTTGCAGCAATTCCCGACAGTCATTGGGGTACAGCCGCCGGCCACCGCACGGGTCGAGTAGATGGTCGGCCCCGGGTACTTTCAGCAGGAAGTGGCCGGGGAAATTGACACCGACCATCGGAATTTCCAGGCCTCGGGCCAACTCCAGGGCTATCAGGCCCAGCGCCAGGGGCTGTCCGCGCTTGCGGGTGAGCACTTGGTTCAGCAACGCCGCACGAGGGCGCAGTGGCGTGAAATCGTCCTGGGCGAACCCCAGGTCATTGAGCCGTCGTAACAAGGGCTGGCCCAGCTCGCTGACCGGCAGCATCGGCAGGTCATGGCTGACCCGCTGCTGCAGCTCCTTGAAATCCTTCAGCAAGGCCGGTACGTCCACGTCGCGATCATGTTCGGCAGCGATCCACAATGCCGCTTCGAACAGCGCCGGTGGCGAACGGTGTAAACAGTCAAAAAAGGCTTGGCGCGGTTTCATCAAACTCTCCGGGCTATGCCTCGTTTTAGCTCTGCCTTGGATTTTCGTCCAGTCTCGGACAGACGCTGTTACAGGTTATGCCGAAATAGACTGACAGCCCCGGCGACTTATTCCGGCGTGCTCCAGCAAATTTCGACTGCACGCCTATACTGGCGAAACAAACAAAAGTGATTCGGGAGCCTTACGATGTTTGCTCTCATGCAAAGCTCCCGCCTTGAATCGCTGCACCTAAGCGTAGACCCGGCGACCGGGTTGAAGGCGGTGATTGCCATTCATTGCAGCCGTCCGGGGCCCGCCCTGGGAGGTTGTCGTTACCTTGCCTACCCCGACGACGAAAGTGCCGTGGTCGACGCCGTGCGCCTGGCCCAGGGCATGAGCTACAAGGCCGCCCTGGCTGGCCTGCCGGTGGGTGGCGGGGTGGCGGTGATCATGCGTCCGGCCCATGTCGAAAGCCGGGCCGCGCTGTTCGAAGCCTTTGGGCGCTGCATCGAGCAATTGGATGGTCGCTACATCACCGCCATCGACAGCGGCACTTCGGTGGCCGACATGGATTGCATCGCCCAGCAAACCCGGCATGTCACCAGCACCACGGCCTCGGGGGACCCGGCACCCCACGCGGCGATGGGCGTATTTGCCGGCATTCGAGCCACGGCCATGGCCCGTTTGGGCAGCGATAACCTGGAAAGCCTGCGGGTGGCGATCCAGGGCTTGGGCAATGTCGGGTATGCCCTGGCCGAACAGTTACACGCGGCGGGCGCCGAACTGCTGGTCAGCGACATTGACCCTGGCAAGGTGCAACTGGCAATGGAGCAACTGGGCGCGCACCCAATCGCCAACGATGCCTTGCTCAGCACTCCGTGCGACATCCTGGCCCCCTGCGGCCTGGGCGGTGTGCTCAATAGTCAAAGCGTGGCGCAACTGCGCTGCTCGGCCGTTGCCGGCTCGGCCCATAACCAGTTGAGCAACCTGCAAGTGGCCGATCAACTGGAGCGGCGCGGGATACTGTATGCACCGGACTATGTGATCAACTCCGGCGGCCTGATCTACGTGGCCCTCAAGCATCGCGGCGAAGAGCTGCCGACCATCACGGCGCACCTGTCCAAGATCGGTGCTCGACTCACCGAAGTCTTCGCCCATGCCCAGGCGGAGAAGCGCTCACCGGCCCGAGTGGCCGATGAGTTGGCGGAGCGTTTGTTGTATCGATAAGACATGTCGCCGCCTTCGCCAGTCGCTACAGGGTAATTGCATACGGCTGTAGGCGCGGGCAAAGGCGAGCGGTCATGGTCGGCTACCCTCAGCGATGGCGGCTTTGCCTTCCCGGGTGTAGCTCAGCACGAAATGCGCCGCGAGGCCGAAGATCAGCCCCCAGAACGCGGCAGCCAGGCCGAGGAAACTCATGCCCGACGCGGTTACCAGGAATGTGAACAGCGCAGCTTCCCGTTGTTTCTCATCGGCCATGGCGCCGGTCAGGCCGGCACTGATCGCGCCGACCAAGGCCAGGCCGGCGAGGGATGCGATCAGTTCCTTCGGCAGTGCGGAAAACACCGAGGCCAGGGTCGCACCAAAGATGCCCAGCAGAATGTAGAACACCCCGCAGGCAATCCCGGCGATGTAGCGTTTGTCACGGTTTTCGTGGGCTTCGCGCCCGGTGCAGATCGCTGCGGTAATAGCTGCCAGGTTCAAGCCATGGGAGCCGAAGGGTGCCATCAAGACGGAGCCAATTGCAGTGACCGAAATGATTGAGCGCGCCGGCGTGGTATAGCCCGCGGTGCGCAATACCGCCATGCCCGGTACGTACTGGCCGGTCAGGGTCACCAGTGCCAACGGCAGGCCAATGTTGATGATCGCGTGCCAGCTCCATTGAGGGGCGATGAAAACCGGGTGGGCTACAGCAATGGTGATCGAATTGCTGTTGAGCTCACCGAACGCGGCGGCCACCGCGCAGCCGACAATCAATACCGACAGAATCGCGTAGCGTGGCGAAAAGCGTTTGAAGATCAGGTACGCCGCGATCATCGCCAACACCAACGCCGGTTGCAGCTTGATCGAAGTGAACAGCTCGGCGCCAAAGCGAAACAGAATGCCGGCGAGCATGGCGGCGGCGATGCCTTTGGGCAGGCGATTCATTAGCTTGTCGAATGCTCCGGACAAACCGACCACGGCAATGATCACCGACGCCACCACATAGGCGCCGATGGCCTGGGGCAAGGTGACGCTGGGCAGCATCGACACCAGCAACGCCGCGCCAGGTGTCGACCATGCGGTGATCACCGGAACCCGCAGGCGCCAGCTCAAGAGCAAGCCGGTGACCCCGCTGCCGATGGAAATGGCCCAGATCCACGAAGACACCACGTCGTTGGGCAGTTGCGCTTGCTTGGCCGCCTGAAACACGATGATCAGCGGGCCGGCATAGGAAATGATCACGGCGATAAGGCCCGCAATCACGGCTGACAGGGATAGATCCTTTCTGAGTGTGTCCATGATGTCTCGACTTGGCGCGGCAGGTCGCGCGGTGATCAGGGATGAATTGAGTCGATTGATTCGATTCTCTATCAGTGTATTTGAAAGGATTGAGTTGATTCAATCTGAGAAAAGGTTGTTTTGTCTGGGTGGCCGTTTATTTTTTATTAACTATATGATTTATATAAATATTATTTTTTAGTTGTTTTTATTGTGCCCGATGCATGTGATTGCAGATCGACTCAATCGATTCAATTTTTAAGCCTGATCGATTTATTTAGCGTCTTGCCCCCTGTGATATGCTGCGGATATTCATCATTTCTACGATGGCAGCGAGCATTCATGTGGGTTCCCCAGCTAAGCGAGTTCAACCAGCCGATGTATTTGTCGATTGCCGATGCGTTGGCGCGCGATATCAGCGACGGTGTGTTGAACGAAGGTGATCGCCTGCCCACTCTGCGGGAGCTGGCCACCACTCTGAATGTCACCCCAGGCACCATCAGCCGGGCCTATAGCGAGGCCCATCGGCGTCGGCTGGTGCAAGGGGAGGTGGGGCGCGGCACTTATGTCCTCGGCCAGAAGCCGCGGGAACAACCGGCAAGCGCCAGCGTCGTGCCGCTGAATCTGGGGCAGGCCGAATTGCTCGACCTTTCCATCATCAAGCCGTCCAGCGAAACCTTGGAGCACTGGTTGCGCGACTCGCTGGTGGGCATGGCCAAGAGCACTGATTTCGCTCGGGCCCTGGATTACGCGCCAGACGGCGGTCATCCGGCGCATCGCGAAGCGGGCGCGCAGTGGTTGCGTCATTGGTTGCCAGATGCGCAATGGCAGCAAGTGGTGATCACTGCCGGGGCCCAGCATGGTTTGATGGTCGCAATGAGCGCCCTGACCAGCGCCGGTGACTTGGTGCTTTGCGAGGAGCTTTGCTACCCCGGCATCATTTCCCTGGCCCATGGTCTTGAGCGGCGCTTGCGTGGCGTGCCAATGGATGATGAGGGCATCATTCCCGAAGCTCTGCGTGAGCTGTGCCTGCGAGAGAAGCCGGCGATGCTGGTCTGTGTAGCGACCTGCCAGAACCCGACGGCGGCGATCATGTCGCAAAAGCGTCGGGCCCAAATAGCGGCACTGGCCGAAGAGTTCGATTTCATCATCCTGGACGATGACATTTACGGCTTTCTTGCCACCGATCCTTCGATCAAGCCGCTCGCGGCATTTGCGCCGGAGCGTTCGGTGTACCTGACCAGCTTGTCGAAGTCGATCATGCCGGCGCTTCGCATCGGCTATCTCTATAGTCCGCCGAAATTGCTGTCACGCTTGACCTCGATGGTGCGTAGTAGCGTCTGGATGCCGTCGCCATTGACCGCGCAACTGGCCAGCAATGTGATCACCGAAGGCCTGGACAAGAAACTGGTCCGTATCCAGCGCAACGAGGCCGCTGGGCGACAAGCGATTGCTCGGGAAATCTTTGCCAATGTCGAGCTCAAGGCCCAGCCCTATTCGTATCACCTCTGGTTGACGCTGCCCGAGCCCTGGACCAGCGATGAGTTCGCCATGCTCGCCCGGGCCAACGGTGTGTTGGTGCTCAGCGGCACTCAGTTCCAGGCTGAACGCTCCGGTAGCACCCGTTGTGTGCGGTTGGTATTGATGTCGCCCACCAGCCAGGACGAACTGCGTTTTGCCCTGACCAAACTGGCCAGCCTGATCGATTCCGACCCGCGCCGATATTACTAAAAAAGATCGCAGCCTCCGGCAGTTCCCACACGGTGTAATTCCCTGTGGGAGCTGCCGGAGGCTGCGATCTTTTGGTTATTCGTCCGACGGATTGAGCAATTCGGACAAGGCGTCCGGCTGGCTCTTGAATGCCTTGGCAAACACATCGCGATTCTTCGCCATGTAGATCCCGGCTTCCTCCACCTGTTGCTCACTCAGCGATGGAACGGCTTTTTGCAACACCTCGGCCAGTAATTCGGCGAGTTCCAGCATTTTGTCATGACGGTCAGCTTCGGCTTTATCCATGAACAAGCGCTCCAGATCTCGGCTGCTGCGGTATACCACTTCGACGGCCATTCACCACCTCACATGCCTTCACGTTGGTTGTCTTTGCGACTACTGTATTTATATACAGGCAAAAGAATAAGCGAATCCTCTGCCTTTGGATAGTGGCTTTTTAATGTAGACCGGTTTTGAGGTTTGTCGCGGGAGCAAAGTGTCGGATACCAGCTCATTGCCATCTCACTTTAGCCGCTGGCCTTTTTTCTGCATGCAGAACAACCGTCACGTCCAACCCGCATCATTTGGTCAAGTCGACCTAAGGAAACTACATCGTGAAAATCAACTGGGCCGAGACCCTGCGTCAGAACGTGCATCAGCTTGCCGAATCCCTGGGCAACCTGTTCGTCGAGACGTTCCACTACCTGGCGTTGTTCGCCATTGGCGCGGTGACCGCGTGGGCGGCGGTGATGGAATTCCTGCAGATGATCGAGGCGGGGCACATCAAGATCGATGACATCCTCTTGCTGTTCATCTACCTGGAATTAGGGGCTATGGTCGGGATCTACTTCAAGACCAACCATATGCCGGTGCGGTTTCTGATCTACGTGGCGATCACGGCGCTGACGCGCCTGCTGATTTCCAACGTCTCGCACCACAGCCCGCCGGACCTGGGGATCATCTACCTGTGCGGTGGCATCTTGCTGCTGGCGTTTTCGATCCTGGTGGTGCGCTACGCCTCGTCGCAATTCCCCTCGGTCAAGATCGAGCACCCGCACCGTAAGGTTGGCGCGGGCTCCAGTGAGCATGCCGAGGTGGAGAAGGGCGAAATCTAGAGGCCGGCAGCGGAGGACGCCGAGCCCTGTAAGTGCGGTGGTGGCAGCTTGATGTTGTCACCGCCGGTCATGGCTTCGAGGATTGCCACGGCGCTGTGACCCTGTTCGATGGCGATGCCGAACTGAATGCTCTGCACCAGGCGTTTGAGCCGTTCCGGATCGTTGCGCTGCTGGGCACTGATCATGCGCTTGGCGACGACGCGTCCGGTCTTGGACAGGGTCAGCATAATGCTGCCATCCAGGCCCTGGATGCTCAGGTTGATTTGATAGTGCGGCGCGAAAGCGTCGGTAATGATCTGAAAAGGGTTGTCCATGATGCGTCACCGCTTGATTGAACGTGCAGTTGTTGACCGGCCATGATCGGGATTAGTTCGCAACACCGGACCATCGGCCATTCCATGATCGTGTCCATCTCAAGGTTGCAGGGCCGGGCAGGCAGACAGATCAAGGACCGCAGCCTGCGCGAGCACCTACAGAGTGTTAGCAAGGGGCATGCCGGAAAAACTGTCGGACAATGATCGCGGCGTTTGAGCGGCGCACGCTCTGGAATGCGCTTGTCGCGGCTGCCCGTTTCGGGGCAAGAACGCACGGATGTTCGTAGACGGTGCAGGGCGAGAAGGGGATTTGCGGGGATAAGCAAGGCGAGGCAACTCCCGACCTTAACAGCGCTTTTGCTCGTTGTCCGGCTTTATTTGCAAATCAATATTTATCTTTTTGCAGGGGTTGAATTGTTCTTCCGCCAGCCCGACTCTGTACTCAAGGGGCCGTTGCATCAACGTCGATGGCCCCCGGCGAGCTAGCTGAAATAAGGGATGAACTATGCAAATCCAAGTCAACAGCGATAACCATATTCAAAGCAGCATCCGACTGGAGGAGTGGGTACGTACTACCATCGAAAGCACGCTCGAACGTTATGAAGAGGACCTGACACGGGTCGAGGTTCATTTACGCGATGAGAACGGCGACAAGCCTGGTCCCCATGACCTGCGTTGCCAGCTCGAGGCTCGGCCAAAGGGCCATCAGCCGATTTCCGTGACGCACAAGGCCGATACGCTGGAACTGGCGATCGAAGGGGCGGCCACCAAACTTGAAAACGCCCTGGAGCACTTGTTCGGCAAGTTGCGTGGCAAACGTGCTGTCGTTGCGGCACCGAGCGATTCTGTAGCCTTGGCCGATGCGATGCTGGAAGAAGAATTCCTGGAGAACGAACGGGCTTCGCTTCACGGCTGAAACCTCATTCATTAAATTCCTGACTGAAAACGGGCCTGCAATTGCAGG